>JAKMDW010000114.1 GCA_022426245.1 Alphaproteobacteria bacterium
GATAGAGGGTTTGGGAAGCCGAAAGTCGAGATACAGAATACGAATGCTGACTTCAGGGATGCGTTAGAGCAGGTGCAGAGCAGGCTATTGCATCGGTCACACTCAGGTCACAACAAAGCTCTCTAAAGGCCAAAAATCGGGGAAGAGATATTTCGCGGTTGCCTCACACCCCTGTCATCTATAGTTTTATTATCGTTGTGAAGACAAAGGCTTAGCCTTGTTTTTCTTGAAATTCGGTGGTGGGCGATACTGGGATTGAACCAGTGACCCCTACAATGTCAATGTAGTGCTCTCCCGCTGAGCTAATCGCCCTAACCGATATCGGGTACGCTGTGAAGCGTGCCTTTATTTACAATAGCCGCCCGCAAAATCAAGACAAATTACACACAGGCCGGTTTGCCCGATGCGCGCATGAGATGGGTGCGCCATTACGCCATATATTTTATGGCTAAAAGATGCTAGATTGACCTCATGAGTGCGCAAGACGAGCAGGCTTTTGTGTTTACGCCACCCGCAGCCCCGTCAACAAGCGAAGAGGCGGGCCGTCAAACGGGTATGGAGGTGCCGCTTTTGCTCACCTCGCCGCATAGCGGTGCGCATTATCCCAAAAGTTTTATTGACGCATCATGCCTTGATGCCCACGCCATTCGCCAATCGGAAGACATGTTTGTTGATGCGCTTTTGGCGAATGCGCCGCAGCACGGCATTGGCGTTTTATCGGCCAATTATCCGCGCGCCTATGTGGATTTGAATCGCGCCCCTTATGAGCTTGAACAGGCCTTGTTTGAGGACACGCTGCCGGCTCATATTAATCGCCATTCGGCACGCGCCGCCGCCGGGCTGGGCACTGTGCCGCGCCTGGTTGCAGAGAACACGCCCATTTATGATGGAAAGCTGTCTTTCGCTGAAGCCGAGCGACGTATTAAAAACGTCTATCACCCGTTTCATCGCAAGCTGGAAGATACGCTGCATGCGCTGCAAAATAGCTTCGGTTACGCCGTGTTGCTGGATACGCACTCCATGCCATCGCAAGCCACGCGCTTATCGCAAGAGGGTCGGCGCATTGATTTTGTATTGGGTGACCGTCATGGCCGCTCTTGCGATGCCCGCCTCAGTGATTGGCTGGAGCGCGAATTGAACGCCCGCGGTTGGCAAGTGGCGCGCAATAAACCCTATGCCGGCGGCTTTATTACCGACCGCTATGGCCGTCCGGCTGATGGCATGCATGCTGTGCAGATTGAAATTAACCGCGCCATTTATATGGATGAAAGCAATTACGCCAAGCATGCCGGTTTCGCGCGTCTGCAAGATGATTTGACCGCATTGGTCACCTCGCTTGCCGCTGCCCTGCCGGCCCTATTGAGTGACACATTGCCCGGGCCGACGCGCTCTGCCGCTGAATGATGAACCGCCGAAGAATATCGCAGAAGAAATATCCATGACAGACGCCCCCGAATTGAAAGAGCTTTTGGCCTTTGCACATCAGCTGGCTGATGCTGCCGCACGGGCCACCTTGCCGTTGTTTCGCAATACGCCCGATATCGAGAATAAGCTGGCGGACGGATTTGATCCGGTCACCGCCGCTGACCGAGACGCCGAGACCGCCATTCGCGCGCTCATTGAGGCGCATTATCCGACCCATGCCATTACCGGCGAGGAGTTTGACGATAAGCGCGGCGATGAAGCCGGCACAGAATTTGAATGGGTGCTCGACCCGATCGACGGCACACGCGCTTTTATCTCCGGCATGCCAACATGGGGCACACTTATCGGCCTCAATCAAATTGACCGACCCGTATTGGGCATAATGGACCAACCGTTTACCGGTGAGCGATATTTCGCAACCGCCGGATACGGCGCGTTTTTGCGGCAAGATACCGGCACGACTGAAATGAAAACCCGCGCTTGCGGCGATATTAAAGACGCCGTGCTGGCCACCACCACGCCGGAACTTTTTATCGGGACACCGGCCGAAAAAAAATGGCATGACATTGCCGCGGCCGCCAAGCTGACACGCTATGGCGGTGATTGCTATAATTACGCATTAGTGGCGCTTGGCCAAATTGATGCGGTGGTCGAACAGGGCCTGAAAGACGTCGATATTCAGGCGCTTATTCCGATTGTCGAAGAAGCTGGCGGCATTATTACCGATTGGCAAGGGGGCGCGGCCCATAAGGGCGGCAACGCAATTGCCTGCGGAGACCGCGCTGTGCACGGGCAATTAATGGATATGTTAAACGGCTAATTCAGCCCGTCAAAAAACGCCACGACATCATTGATGAATGTTTGGCGCAGGGCGTCTTTTTCCATCATAAGTTCATGCATGCCATCGGCATAAATCTTGCCGCTGCCATTCTGCACATTGGCAATCACATGTGTATGCGCAAGATTAGTGACCAGCTTTTCTTGCCCCGCACTGGCGATAAAAAGCGGCGTCTCGACAGATTTCAAAAAAGCCACGCGCCGCGTATCGGCCATCGCCTTATCGGCGGCGGCAAACCAGCCGAGGCTGGCACCATTAACCTGCAATTGCGGCTCTGTGACATAAAGTGTTCCGGTGCGCCTAAAGCGATCAAAATCATTGGTCACATCATTGGATGCGGCATCGCCGGGCCGCTCCGCAACACCCTGAAACGGGTTCCATCTATCAGCCTTGCCGAGCAGCCGGTAAAAACCGCTAATGGCGCGCCCAATCATCATTAAATGAGCCGGTATCGGCAGGGCATACATTGGCGCACATTGTGCCAGGGCTTCAAGCCATTCCGGATGTGCTTGAGCGGCGCGCAATGAAATTTGCCCGCCCATAGAATGGGCCAGGCCAAAATGCGGTTTCGGCAAGGGCGCAATTAACGCCGCCCAGCGATCCTCAAGGTCAGCGAGATTGGTGTCAAAATTTTTCAAATGCAGGCGGGTCGGTTCAATACCATCGCCCTCTGACAAGCCGTGGCCGCGCCATTCAGGCATCACAACAACAAAGCCACGCGCCGTAAAATCGCCGACGGTTTCGAAATATTTTTCAATGAACTCAGAATAACCGGTCATTAAAACCAGTGTGCCGCGCGGGCTTCCTTCGGGGTGAAACACCGCGCCGCGCAACATTTTGCCGTCACGCATTTGATGCATGCCGACCTCAGCGCGCGCCGGAATCGGATTGCCCTTAATTTCAACAAAGCGCGACGGCGCGTCCCATTTTATCTGAACTGTCATTTGTCCCCCTGATTATGGCGAGTGTGCTTTTTGTCACGCCAATTTGCAAGCCGCGCAATCTGCTATCTATCATTGAACATCATCGGTCAAATCTGTAAAACTTTGCTGAATTCGGGGGATGCACTCATGCAGCATAAAAACACAAGTTTTTGGACGTCTAATATGGGCTTTACGCTGGCCTGCGTCGGCGCGGCGGTCGGGCTCGGCAATATATGGAAATTTCCCTATATGACCGGCACACAAGGTGGCGGCGCTTTTGTGTTTGTTTACCTCATCACTATTTTCGCCATTGCCATTCCGGTTGCGGCGGCTGAATTGCTGGTCGGGCGCAAAGGCCAGTCTGATGCCGTTTCCAGCGTGCGTGACATTGCTGTCGAAAATAAACGCCCCGCCGGTTTTGGCATTATTGGTGGTATTGGCGTGTTCGGCTCATTCATATTATTGACCTTCTATGCGGTCATTGCCGGTTGGGTGTCGTCTTATATATGGCGCGCCTTATCGGGCCAGATTGGCAGCCTCGATGCCACATCTGCCGGTGCGATGTTCACCGATTTGCTGGCCTCGCCCAATGAGATGATTGTGCACCAGCTTGCCTTTTTGGTCTTTCTCGGTCTCATTCTCATCCGCAAACTTTCTGCCGGGCTGGAGCGCGCGAACCTTATCCTCATGCCATCGCTGGTGGTCATGCTGGCATTCATCGCGGTTTATGGCGCGGTTGCGGGCGATATTAAAGCCTCACTGGCTTATATGTTCACGCCTGATTTTTCCAAAATTACGCCCGAGGTTATTCAATCGGCTGTCGGGCAAGGCTTCTTTTCCGTCGGTGTCGGCGCGGCCATGTTGATGACCTATGGTGCTTATCTCGACAAATCCATCAATCTGGGACGCGCGGCTATCATTATCGCATTGGCCGATACGGCGATTGCGATTTTGGCCGGAATCGGCATTTTTGCCATTGTCTTTGGCCAGTCACTTGACCCGACAGCAGGGCCCGGTTTGATTTTCACCACATTGCCGTTGGCCTTCGCGCAAATGCCGTTTGGCGGGCCGCTGGCGCTTATCTTTTTCATGCTGGTTTATTTCGCCGCCCTCACCTCCGGTTTGTCATTGGCCGAGGTGATGTTCCGCTGGGCCGAAAACCGTTTCGGCTGGAGCCGCAAGCGGGCGATTTATGTCATGCTGGGCGCGACTTTTCTGGTCGGCTTGAGCACGGTATTTTCGTTTAATATTTGGAGCGACGTCAAACTGGTCGGGCGCACAATGTTCGACCTAAAAGACTATCTTGTGACCGCCTATATTATGCCCATTGGCGGCTTGGGCGTAATCTTGTTCGCCGCTTGGGTGATGCCCGTTGAAACCCTGAAACAAGCGTTTGGCGGCGACGGATTTTTGTTTTCCGCTTGGCTGTTTGCCGGGCGCTTTCTGGCACCGCTGGGCATTTCGTGGATTTTCTGGGCGGGCTTATAGACGCGCCTCCAAAATCGGCCAATTAGGAAAAAATTTCTCGTTTTCAAGACTTTGAAACGCAAAAATTCCTCCCCATCTCGGGTATGAGGGCGGCAATAATGCCGGTCTCAAACCCTGTTTTCAGCGCCTTGTAGGGCTGAAACAGCTTCTTGCTTCAAATGAGAAGGAGATGAAAATGAACCGTTTTGACCTAACCCCGCTCTATCGCTCAACCATTGGGTTTGACCGTCTGGCCAGCCTGTTCGACGCCGTTCAATCGGCTGACAAAGGCGCAGCTTTTCCGCCCTATAATGTTGAACGTTTCGACCAAAATAATTACCGCCTGACAATGGCGGTGGCCGGTTTTGGCGACGACGAATTGGACATTGAGCAGCGTGGCGGCACACTGACTGTGCGCGGCACACGCCAGCCCGATGAGGGCGATAAAGAAAGCGCCAGCTTTCTCTATCACGGCATCGCGGCGCGCAATTTCGAGCGCCGCTTCCAGATTGCCGAGCACGTGCGCGTGACCGGTGCCAGCCTTGATAAAGGCTTGTTGCATATCGAATTTGAACGCGAAATCCCCGAAGCCGAAAGGCCGCGTAAAATCGATATCACCAAGACATTAGCTGCTTAGCCGAGAGCCAAAAGCTTTCAGCGAGCAGTAATGTCTGACGCCCGGCCAGAGTTGATGAGGTATGCTCCTCCCCCTCATCAGGCCGGGCGTTTATTGCTTTTTGTGCCAAATGCGCTAAGATTTTTATAGAACTTCGGGAGGGTTTCATGGCTAGCATAAGATCACAAATTTACAGTCGCTTACTGCGCCGCGCATTGCGTGCCGGTTTATTGCCGGGCGGTGAAAGCGGCCTCGCTTTGGCGCGAAGCGGTGAAAATAATGGGCTCATACTCAGCATGATTATGGGCAAGGCCCGACCCGGTGCCGCCCTCAAAATCGGTACAATGGACGCCGAATGGGTCGGTGATTTGACGGCCGAGCGCACCCTGCTTTATCTGCATGGCGGTGGTTATGTGCTGGGCAGCATTGACACACATCGCTCCATGGTCACCCGATTGTGCCGGTTCGCCGGTATTCGCGGACTGATTGTCGATTATCGCTTGGCGCCTGAAAACCCGTTTCCGGCGGCCATTGAAGACGCCGAGCAAGCCTATGATTTTCTCATTGAAGAGGGCGTGACGCCGGAGAATATGCTGCTTGCCGGCGACAGCGCCGGGGGTGGGTTGAGCCTCGCTTTGATGCAGAAATTGCACGAACACAATAAAGCCCAGCCAAAAGCCGCGGCTTTATTATCGCCGTGGACCGATCTTACGGCCTCGGGCATTTCGCATAAGGAGCGCGCCGAACGCGACCCGATGATTGATATTGACCGCATGCCTGAGGCAATTGATTGGTATTGCCCCAATCAAGATAAGAAAAACCCGCTTATTTCACCGCTTTTTGCCGATTTAGCAGGATTTCCGCCATTATTTGTTCAGGTCGGAACGGAAGAAGTATTATTTGATGACAGCACGCGGCTGGTCGAAAATGCCAAGAAAGCCAATGTAGAAGCCGAATTGCAGATATGGGAAGACATGCCGCATGTGCATCAAATTGCTCATGTTTTCGTGCCTGAGGCAAAGGCCGCCTTGCGCGATATTGCCGGTTTTTTCAACCGCAAAGCTGCTTAACGTAGCATGCGACCATGCGGCGCGGATTGCGCGCTGCATTTTTCGCAGTTTTTAGGCGTTTCTTGACAGTAATTAGGTCAATAATATTGACCAATTTACTTGAATTATCGCCCTGCTTGCGCCTATATTATGGCTGCTTTGGTGAGAGGCCGTCTCAAATTCAGGTCGCTACCGAAAATCCCGCTCTCGGGATGATTTAGACAAATTGGATGCCCGTTTGACCGGATGAAAATTCGGCAGGGACGGTGCGCCGAAAATAGAATGAGTAGGAAGGCAGCATGACCAAGCAGCCGACAGCGATGAAAAACCAAAACAAACGCCCGGGTTTGCCTGCGCGTCAGGGGCTTTATGACCCGGCCAATGAGCATGATGCCTGCGGTCTTGGTTTTGTTGCCAATATTAAAAACGTCAAAAGCCATGACATTGTCCGCGATGGCTTGACGATTTTGGAAAATTTGGAACATCGCGGCGCGGTTGGCGCTGACCCAAAAGCCGGTGACGGCGTTGGCATGCTGATTCAAATGCCTGATGCGTTTTATCGCAAAGTTACGGCTGATTTGCCGTTTGACCTGCCGCAGGAAGGCGCATATGGCGTCGGCATGTTGTTCTTGCCGCCCGATGACGCGGCCCGCGCAGCTATTGAAAAAATCATTGCAGAAAAAATCGCCGCAGAAGGCCATAGTGTTTTGGGCTGGCGCGATGTGCCGGTCGATAATTCAGATCTTGGTTATTCCATTGTGCCGACCGAACCGGTTATCAAGCAAGTCTTTATCGGCAATGGTAAAGGTAACGAGCAACAAGCCTTTGAGCGTGACTTGTTTGTCGTGCGTCGGCTAATTGAGCTGGCCGTCAAAGCCGCTGAGATGAAAGAAGCTGACGGGTTTTTCTATATCCCGTCCATGTCGTCTTTCACGGTTTTGTATAAAGGCCTTTTGCTGTCAAGCCAGCTTGGCCCGTATTACGATGATTTGCGCGATCCCGACACAGTATCCGCCATGGCGCTGGTTCACCAACGCTTTTCCACCAACACCTTCCCCACTTGGTCGCTGTCGCAGCCTTTCCGCATGATTTGCCATAATGGCGAAATCAATACGGTGCGCGGTAATGTCAATTGGATGGCGGCACGGCACGAGACCCTATCCTCCGGCCTGTTTGGTGATGACCTCGAGAAATTATGGCCGCTCATTGAAGAGGGCCAATCCGATACAGCGTGTTTCGATAATGCTTTGGAACTGCTGGTGATGGGCGGTTATTCACCGGCCCATGCCATGATGATGCTGATCCCCGAAGCCTGGGCCGGCAATCCGCTTATGGATGATGAGCGCCGCGCGTTTTACGAATATAACGCCGCGCTGATGGAGCCATGGGATGGCCCTGCTGCCGTGGCCTTTACCAATGGCCGTCAAATCGGCGCAACGCTCGACCGTAACGGTTTGCGTCCGGCGCGCTATTATGTGACCTCGGACGACCGCGTCGTCATGGCCTCTGAGATGGGTGTCCTGCCTGCGGCGGAAGAAAAAATCGTCGAGAAATGGCGCCTGCAACCGGGCAAAATGCTGCTTATCGATATGGAAGAAGGCCGCATTATTTCCGATGACGAATTAAAAGCCGAGCTGGCCGCGTCGCATCCTTATGCTGAATGGCTGGCCCGCACGCAAATCAAACTTGAAGAATTGCCTGCCCCGACCGGCGACGCGCATGTTCAAAGCGACCTGCCCTTGCTGACCCAGCAACAGGCTTTCGGCTATAGCCAAGAGGATTTGAAATTCCTCATCACGCCCATGTTGGAGCGCGGTGAAGAAGGCACCGGCTCAATGGGCACGGATACGCCGCCATCGGCTTTGTCGGATAAATCAAAGCCGCTTTACACCTATTTCAAGCAGCTTTTCGCGCAAGTGACCAACCCGCCGATTGACCCTATTCGGGAAGAATTGGTCATGTCGCTGGTTTCGTTCATTGGCCCACGTCCCAATTTGCTGGACCTTGAAGGCTCTTCGGGCATTAAACGTTTGGAAGTGGCGCAACCCATTCTCTCCAATGAGGATTTGGAAAAAATCCGGCGCATCTCCGACATTGAAGACAATGCGTTTCATGCGCTGACTTTGGATATGACATGGGACGCTGCAAGCGGCACAAGCGGTTTGAAAGCCCGCCTCGACGCATTATGCGCCGAGGCTGAGAAGGCCATCGCCGACAGCCATGAGAACATCATTATTCTGTCTGACCGCGGCATGTGCGCTGAACGGGTTGCAATTCCGGCGCTACTGGCCACCTCTGCCGTGCATCACCACCTTATCCGCAAAGGGCTTCGCACCTCTGCCGGTCTGGTGGTTGAAACCGGTGAAGCACGCGAAATTCATCACTTCTGCACCCTGGCCGGTTACGGCGCGGAGGCGATTAACCCTTATCTGGCATTCGACACGGTTGACCAGTTGCGCGACAAGCTGCAATCGGAACTGACCCGCGAAGATGGGCACGCCCATTTCGTCAAAGCGGCCGGTAAAGGCATGCGCAAAGTCATGTCCAAAATGGGCATCTCGACCTATCAGTCCTATTGTGGCGCACAAATTTTTGATGCCATTGGTTTGGCGCAAGAATTTATCGACGGTTACTTCACCGGCACATCGACCACCATTGAAGGCATTGGCCTTGAGCAGGTGGCCGAAGAAACGCTGATGCGCCACAAAGGCGCGTTTGGTGAAGATGCCGTGTTGAAAGACGCGCTCGATGTCGGTGGTGAATACGCCGTGCGCGTGCGCGGCGAAGACCATGTCTGGAATGCCGGCACGGTCGGTGCCTTGCAGCATGCCGTGCGCGGCAATAGCCGCGACCAATATCGCGACTATGCGCGCCAGGTAAATGAGCAAGATGAAAACCTGCTGACCCTGCGTGGTCTGTTCAAAATCCGCATGGCCGATGATAATGGCCGCAAGCCGATCTCGATTGACGAGGTTGAAGCCGTTGAAGAAATTGTCAAACGTTTTGCCACCGGTGCGATGTCGCTTGGCTCCATCAGTCCGGAAGCGCATGAAACATTGGCCGTGGCGATGAACCGTCTGGGCGGCAAATCAAACACCGGCGAAGGCGGCGAGGAAGTGCACCGCTTCACCCCCGAAGACAATGGCGACAGCAAGCGCTCGGCCATTAAGCAGGTCGCTTCTGGCCGCTTTGGCGTGACGGCGGAATATCTGGCCAATTCGGATATGATTCAAATTAAAATGGCGCAAGGGGCCAAGCCCGGCGAAGGCGGCCAACTGCCCGGTCACAAAGTCGACCAACGCATTGCCGCTGTGCGCCATTCAACCCCCGGTGTCGGCCTTATTTCGCCGCCGCCGCACCATGATATTTATTCCATCGAGGATTTGGCGCAGCTTATCTATGACCTGAAAAACGCCAATCCGCGCGCCGATATTTCAGTGAAATTGGTCTCCGAAGTCGGCGTCGGCACGGTTGCGGCGGGCGTCTCCAAAGCGCGTGCTGACCATGTCACGATTTCGGGTTTTGAGGGCGGCACAGGGGCCAGCCCGCTGACCTCCATCAAACATGCAGGCAGTCCGTGGGAAATCGGTTTGGCCGAAACCCATCAAACGCTGGTGCTGAATGATTTACGCACCCGCATCGCCGTGCAGGTTGATGGCGGCTTACGCACCGGACGCGACGTAATTATCGGCGCGCTTTTGGGGGCTGATGAGTTCGGTTTCTCAACCGCGCCGCTGATTGCCGCCGGTTGCATTATGATGCGCAAATGTCATTTGAACACGTGTCCGGTCGGCATTGCGACGCAAAATGAAACGCTGCGCAAACGCTTCACCGGCACGCCCGAGCACGTCATTAATTATTTCTTCTTCATTGCCGAGGAAGTGCGCGAGATGTTGGCTGAAATGGGCTTCACCTCGTTAAACGATATTATCGGGCAAACCGATTTGCTCGATACGAGCGATGCCATTGACCATTGGAAAGCGGAAGGCCTCGACTTCAGCCGCTTGTTCACCAAAATCGATTGCGAAAAAGAGGTCTATCGCACACAAAGCCAGGATCACCCGATTCACGATATTTTGGACCGCAAGCTGATTGCCGAAGCCATGCCGGCTTTGGACAATAAAACGCCGGTGCAAATTGAAACCGGGATTACCAATGTTGACCGTTCGGCCGGCACCATGCTGTCGGGCGAATTGGCTCTGCGCTATGGTCATGCCGGTTTGGCCGATGACACCATCTCAGTGAAATTGCGCGGCACGGCCGGACAGAGCTTCGGCACATTCCTCGCCCGCGGTATTTCTTTGGAATTGGAAGGCGAAGCCAATGACTATGTCGGCAAGGGCTTGTCGGGTGGGCGCATTGCCATTTACCCGCCCAAAGAAAGCGCCATTGTGCCCGAGCAAAGCATTATTGTCGGCAATACGGTGCTGTATGGCGCGGTGGATGGCGAGTGCTATTTCCGCGGTGTCGCCGGTGAGCGTTTCGCGGTGCGCAATTCAGGCGCGATTGCCGTCGTTGAAGGCGCGGGCGACCATGCGTGCGAATATATGACCGGCGGCTGTGTCGTCGTGCTGGGCATGACGGGCCGCAATTTCGCCGCCGGCATGTCGGGCGGCATCGCCTATGTGCTGGACGAAGACGGCAATTTTGAAAGCCGCTGCAACATGGCCATGGTCGATTTGGAGCCGGTCACCGGCGCGCTTGGCGATGCGTTGACCCATTTCAAAGATGATATGCGCACCCATGATGCTGAGCGGCTGCACAAGCTCTTGGAAAACCATGCCCGCTACACCAACTCACAGCGCGCGCAAGACATATTGGCCGATTGGGAAACCTATTTGCCGAAATTCCGAAAAATTATGCCGACCGAATATCGTCGCGCCCTCAATGAACTGGCTGACGCGCAAAATGCGGCGCAGCCGGCAGCCCAAGAATAGAAGGTGAGAGAGTAACATGGGAAAGCCAACCGGATTTTTAGAACTGGACCGCCAAGACCGCACCTATCTGCCGAAAGAAGAACGGGTGCAGAGCTTCCGCGAATTTGTCGTGCCGATGGACGAAGCGGATTTGAAAGCGCAAGCCTCACGCTGCATGGATTGCGGCGTGCCCTATTGCCATAATGGCTGTCCGGTCAATAATCAAATTCCTGACTGGAACGACCTTGTTTACACTGGCGATTGGAAAGCGGCGCTGAGCAATCTGCACTCGACCAATAATTTCCCTGAATTTACCGGTCGCATTTGCCCGGCCCCATGCGAGGCATCTTGCACGCTGAATATTGACGACAATCCGGTGACCATTAAATCGGTCGAATGTGCGATTGTCGATCGTGGCTGGGAAGAAGGCTGGATCCTGCCGCAAACCCCAAGCGCCAAAACCGGCAAAAGCATTGGCGTTGTCGGCGCCGGCCCGGCCGGCATGGCGGCGGCGCAGCAATTGGCACGCGCCGGACATGATGTGCATCTATATGAGAAAAACGCCAAAGCCGGCGGTCTTCTGCGCTATGGCATTCCTGATTTTAAGATGGAAAAGCAGGGCATTGACCGCCGCGTTGAGCAAATGCAGGCTGAGGGCGTGACGTTTCATTACGACACTAATGTCGGCACCACTGATATTGAAGGAGGGGTGACGGCGGCTGAATTGGAAGCCAAGCATGACGCGCTCATCCTGTCGGGTGGCTCAGAAGTGCCGCGCGACCTGCCGGTGCCGGGCCGTGAACTGGACGGTGTGCATTACGCAATGGATTTCCTGCCGCAACAAAACCGTCGCGTCGGCCAAGAGCCGATTGGCGATATTGAGCCGATTTTGGCCGAAGACAAACACGTCATCGTTATTGGTGGTGGCGATACCGGTTCTGACTGCATCGGCACCAGCTTCCGCCAGGGCGCGCAATCGGTGACGCAGTTGGAAATCATGCCAATGCCGCCGGAAAAAGAAAACAAGGGTCTGACTTGGCCGGATTGGCCGCTGAAAATGCGCACCTCGACCAGCCAAGAAGAAGGCGCGATACGTGACTTCTCCGTTATGACCACCGAGGTTATCGGTGAAGACGGCCCCGACGGTAAGAGGAAAGTGACCGCGATTAAATGCACCAAAGTCGATGAAAACATGGCGCCAATTGCCGGTTCTGAGTTTGAGCTGAAAGCCGACCTCGTGCTGTTGGCGATGGGCTTTGTCCATCCGGTGCATGACGGCTTGGTCGAGGAATTGGCGCTGGAAAAAGACGGGCGCGGCAATGTCGCTGCCGATACGGCGACCTATGAGACCTCACGCGCCAAAGTCTTTGCCTGTGGTGATATGCGCCGCGGTCAATCGCTGGTCGTCTGGGCCATTCGCGAAGGCCGCCAAGCCGCCCGCGAAGTCGATTTCTTCTTGATGGGCGAGACGGTTTTACCTCGGTAAAAGTGCCCGTTTGCCCGTTTTCGCAAACCCGGCAGGCCTTCCGCAAGCGAGCAGCCGCGCGACGTGCGGCTAGCGAGACGCGCAAAGCACTTATCGAGCAAAATCGCCAAGTTCGAATAAACGCAAGAGAAGGCCCGACCTCATGGGGGTGTCGGGTTTTTCTATAAGTCCGTAGAAGGGCATGCAACTTGAGCGTGTAACACTCAATCTTGGGCTCTGCTATAGTCCACGCGCAGTTAGCGGACGGGTTGACTGTCAGGGGGTAGAAGACCCTGCTTCGAACGGCACCAGCCACACAATGCTCTAGCGCACTGCTTGAGCGATGTATAAATTCGTGTCGTCATAAACCCGTCATCTCGACCAGGTCGGGGTGACGGCGGAATACGGCTTAGGCTTAATACGTCGTCGGTCCGTTTCGGAGCGGTTCTTCTACCACCCCGGCGCTTCGCCTTTTGCGAAGTGCCGGAACGGTAAGAACAAAAAAATGCACGACCGAAACCAGACCACAAACAGATACTTCAAGCTCATCATAGCTTTCGTCATCTGCCTTATATTGCCAATACTTCTCGTTAGATTGGCAATCAACTATATTTTATTTGGCATTGCCCTTCTGACGCCTGCGCCGTGGAATGCGGAAGAAGATGCAATATTGAGAAAAGCGATTTGGCGAGGCCAAAAGCCACGCGCGTTACGTTTTGTCCTTTGGCGGCGCGAAAGCGACATAAATGCCCGCGCGAAAAAATTAAAACTCCTTTAACCACTCAACCTTAAAAGATCATCCAGCACACGCTCGACATGTTTCACCGAATTGCAGGTTTGCTTATGCGTGCAATAGGCGCCCAGTTTTTTCATCTCGCTATCGCCCGTGTCCCACACGGTTTCCGGTTCGGGGTTCAAGAAAATTACCCGACCGGCGCGCTCGTAAAATTCCTTCAAGGCAAGATGGCCGGGGTCGCCATAATTGGAGCGCGCATCGCCCAGCACCATCACCGTGGTTTTTTTATCGACAGTGTCGAGCGTGGCTTCAGCCAAATCCATCATCGACATGCCATAATCGGTTGAGCCGCCGCCAAATTGGCGCAACGCTTCTTCCATCGCCGTTTCAAGGTCGTCGCCCTGCAATAACTCGGTAATTTCACCGGCCCGATTGGAGAACACGAATGAGCGCGTCTTCGGCATCACCTCGTCAAGGCTATACAGAAACATCAAAAAGAACCGCGACACGGCCGCCACACTGCCCGACACGTCGCACAGCACAATCAGCTTTGGTCGCTCAACCTTAACCCGGCGCCACGCCAGATTGAACAAATTGCCGTCAAACGCCACATTGGCCCGCATGGTGCGGCGAATATCCAACATGCCGCGCTGCGCTTTTTTGCGCCGCCGCGAATGACGCGAGGCCAGCCGCTTGGCCAGCTTGCGGATAAGCTCGCGCATAATCTTCATATCCGACCTATCGAGATTGGACAGACGAATGCGCGACAGCGCGTCTTCGCGCAGCAGCCGACCGGCATTTTTCGTCCGCATGGCAATTTGCCGCTCGACAAAATCTTGCACGGCCTCAAACAATCGGGCGCGCCCCTCGCGCAGACGCTCGGCCTGTTCGGCCTCGCCGCTCTCATTCATTTGGCGGATGCGCGCCTCCAACTCGGCTAGCCCCATCGCTTCCATAATGCGGCGCGAGAACATGCCCTGCTGGGTAAACAGCTTGGCATCGGCCAGCCCGGCTTGCGTCGCCGCTTGTTGCATAGCGGCTTGCAGTGCCGCACTATCCTGGTTCTCCAGCATCTCGGTCAGGCTTTGATTATCGCCGCCCGGTTGCGCTTGCCCATTGGCCGGATCATTGGCCGGATTATTGGCCGGATCATTGGCCGGATCGCCGCCGGCCGGTTGCGGCTGACCCTCTCCCGACATCTCGCCGCCATCATTTTTAGTGTCTTCATCTTCGCTGGCATCTTCCTGCTCAGACGCCATGGGAAGCGGCGGCGTTTCTTCCGGCAGTCGGAAATAGCTCTCAAAAGCCTCATCAAAAGCCAGCTTTTCCATTTCGGTTTTGGCCAGCGTCTGACCCAGCGCATATTTTAAAATCGAGCGGTCATCAAAACCAATGGCCTCAAAAATTTCAGCCGCGTCCAGCGTTTCAGCCGGCGATACACGAATATCAGCGGCACGCAAAATTCTGACGAAATCGGCTATCACGACAGATCTCTATTCGGCGGCAGCGCCGCTTTCTCGCGCTTCCCGCATGAGCCGCGGCAAGTCGCTTTCAGCAGCCTCAATATCGGACCTAAATTTAAGCAGCACATTCAGCGTGTTTTTGACAAAATCACCGTCCAGCACATCAATATTAAGCAGCACCACAGTGCGCGCCCAATCAATCGTCTCGCTCACCGCCGGTGGTTTTTTCAAATCCATCTCGCGCAGCTTCTGAACAAAATTTACGACATTGGCGCGCAAGCCATCATTCAGTTGCGGCACACGGGCTTGTAAAATTGTGTTCTCGCGCACCGCATTGGGGAACGGGATATACAAATGCAGGCAACGCCGCTTCAGCGCATCGCCAATCTCGCGCGTATTGTTTGAGGTCAGGAACACAAGCGGCGGCTTTTTCGCCTTCACCGTGCCGAGCTCAGGAATGGAGATTTGATAGTCAGAGAGGATTTCCAAAAGAAACGCCTCAAACTCATCATCGGATTTATCAATCTCGTCAATCAGCAGCACCACCCCATCATCAGAGCGTAGGGCTTCTAAAAGCGGACGGGTTTGCAAAAACTGCTCAGAGAAGAACACATCTTCAAAATCATGAAGCTTGCTCATGGACTGGTCGAGCGTTGCTGCGCCCTCCATCAGGTCACCGAGTTTTTCTTTCAAAACCTGCGTATAGAGAAGCTGCTTGCCATATTGCCATTCATACAGTGCCTTGGCTTCGTCCAGACCCTCATAACATTGCAGACGTATCATATCGAGGCCGAGATATTCTGCCGTCGCCTTGGCCAATTCAGTTTTACCGACCCCGGGAGGGCCTTCAACCAATAGGGGCTTTTCCAGCTTTTGCGCCAAAAAAAGCGCTGTTGCAATCTGCTCATCGCTGACATAGCCGAGCTTTTCATAGCCCGCCATCAACGCTTCAATGGCGCCACGCGCCGTATCTTTTTCACTCATATCAAGGCCTCTTTGAGAGACTATGTAACACAAATCAGGGTGCTGGCGAGATTTAACGTTCCAACACGGCCAGCAATCCGGGTGTAGCAAAGCCGTCAGCCGCCAAACCTCTATCATCTTGATAACGCCGCACCGCCGCAATCGTTTGCCGCCCCAGTACCCCGTCAATATCGCCCGTATCATATCCGGCCTTGCGCAAGCGACGCTGCAATTCGGCAATCTCGTCAGGCAAAAGCGGCCGATCGGCATTGGGCCATGCACGGTTAAACGGTGCTGCGCCGAAAAAGCGTTGGCTCAAATGGCCAACCGCCAGCGCATAGGCCGGCGCGGTGTTGTAGCGCAAAAGAACGCGGAAGTTTTTGGTCAGCAGGAAGACCGGCCCACGCAATCCGGCGGGGGCAAAAATCGACACCTCGCCCAATGCTTCATCAATCGCGCCGCCATTTACCCGCACCCCCTTATCAGCCCAATAAGAGACCGGCTTGGCGTTTTTAATCCGCGCCTCGGCGAAATCGAAATCGTCGGGCACGGCAACCTCAAAGCCCCATGCGAGGCCGCGCCGCCAGCCCATGCGCTTCAAATAATAGGCGCTCGAGGCCAACGCATCGCGCGGCTCGGTCCAAATATCCTTAATGCCGTCGCCGGTGCCGTCCGCCGCATAATCGGCATAAGTCGTCGGAATAAATTGCGTATGGCCCATCGCGCCTGCCCAACTGCCCTTAAAATCGGCCAGCGTCACGTCGCCCGATTGCAAAATCCGCAGCGCATAAAGCAATTGCTGGCGACCGAAATCAGCCCGCTTGCCTTCATAGCCTAAAGTGGCGAGCGAACGCAGCACCGAAAAACTGCCTTTATTGCCGCCATAATTGGTCTCGACGCCCCAAATGGCGATGAGAATACCGCGCGGGACGCCGTATTTTTCTTCCAGCCCATCCAGAAAAGCTTCGCGGCCCTTTAGCTGATCGCGCCCCAAACGCAGCCGCTCTTGCGTCACCATATGGGTCAAATAAGCCCAAATCGGTTTGACATATTCGGGCTGGCGCGCCGCGAGGCGCTGCACTTCCGGGTCCGGCATTAACGCGTCTAACGCTTTTAGATGCTTGGCGGCAATGCCATCCTTCTTGGCCTCTTGCTTAATTTCTTTGATGAAAGCGTTAAAGGCACGCTCATTGGCTGCCGCCGGAAAGGCGACAGACGTCATCAGCGTCAAAACCGCTATGGCAAAACTGCGCAGAACCATATTATTCCTCAAATTCCCCTAGCTCGACTTGACCAAGTCTATAGCAATTGTCACATTCACTGTATCGCCGATTCATGACGCTGCAAGCGCCCACTCCCCAAGAGGCTTTTATGTCCAACAAAATTGATACTGTTGTGTTCCCCGTCGCCGGTATGGGAACGCGGTTTTTACCGGCCACCAAGGCCGTGCCGAAAGAAATGCTGCCGGTTGTCGACAAGCCGCTTATCCAATGGGCGGTTGAAGAAGCGGCAGCTGCAGGCTGCACGCGCTTTGTTTTTGTCACCGCGCCCGAAAAAGACGCCATTATGAACCATTTCGGTGACGCACCGCATTATCAAGACGTGCTGGAAGCGCGCGGCAAAACCCAAGAATTGGCTCTGTTGAAAGCCGGATTGCCTGAAAATGCTGAGATTATCAAAACCTATCAAGACGCGCCTTTGGGCTTGGGTCACGCCATTTGGTGCGCGCATGAAGCGACCGGAGATAAACCCTTCGCCGTGATATTGCCCGATGACATGGTGCAACACGCTACGGGCTGTCTGGCCCAAATGGCCGCCCAATATGAAAAATGCGGCGGCAATTTAGTGGCGGTTGAAAATGTGCCCCGAGACCAGACGCATCGCTATGGCGTGCTTGAGCCGGGCCGTGAGGCTGACAGGCTGGTCGAGGTTAAAGGGCTGGTCGAAAAACCCGCGCCCGAAAATGCGCCCTCTACTTTGGCCATTATCGGGCGTTATATTCTCGACCCGCAAATTATGACCACGCTGGCGGCTCTCAAAAAAGGGGCAGGCGGTGAAATTCAAATCACTGATGCCATGGCTGAGCTTATCGGCGCCGTGCCGATGAACGGCTTTCGCTTCGAAGGCACACGCTTTGATTGCGGCAATCGCGACGGGTTTCTGGAAGCCAATTTGGCCTTTTCCATTGCCGCAGCCGATGCGGAAAATCGCGACGCGCTGAAACAACGTTTACGTCCCTTATTGGACTAATCGTCAAATTGGGGCATAACTAGCCGAGATTTGATATCGGAGTTTTTCATGGCGCAAGATGCACTGACTTCTGCCCGCAACACACTGGCCGCTGAGGCTGCCGGCCTGACCCAATTGGCCGACGCGCTTGGCGATAATTTTGTCAAAGCGGTTGATCTATTGGCCAATGCCAAAGGCCGATTGATCATTTCCGGCATGGGCAAAAGCGGTCATATCGGTAATAAAATTGCTGCCACAATGGCCTCCACCGGCACACCGGCTTCATTTGTACATCCGGCCGAGGCCAGCCACGGCGATTTGGGCATGATTACCCCCGATGATGTGGTGCTGGCATTAAGCTGGTCGGGCAGCACGCAAGAGCTGGCAAGCCTTTTGAATTACGCCAAACGCTTTAACATTCCATTGGTCGCCATCACCTCGGGCGAAGACAGCCTTTTGGGCAAGGCGGCGACGATATGCCTGACCCTGCCAAAAGCCAAAGAGGCCTGCCCCAACGGGCTTGCCCCAACCACCTCAACCACCATGCAATTGGCTTTGGGTGACGCGCTGGCTGTGGCCCTACTTGAACGACGCAATTTCTCAGCCGCCGATTTCAAAAACTTCCACCCGGGCGGTAAACTGGGCGCCAGCCTCAGCCGTGTGGCCGATGTCATGCATCATGGCGACGCCCTGCCCCTGATTGACGGGTCGATGAAAATGGCTGAAGCGATTGTCGTGATGACAGAAAAAGGCTTTGGCTGTCTCGGTATTATTGATGAGGCGCAAAAACTGAACGGCGTCATTACCGATGGCGATTTGCGCCGCCATATGGCCGACGATCTGCTTGGCCGCGCTGCCAGCGACATTATGACCACCAATCCCCAAATTATTGGCGGTGACAAAATGACGGCAGAAGCTTTAAGCTTGATGCAAGAAAGTAAGGTTCAGTGCTTGTTTGTTTGCGCGGAGGGTAAACCGACAGGCCTCATCAGGGTTTTGGATTTATTGCGGCTAGGCACTGCCTAGCCCTTTTGGGAGGCAGAATTGATAAAGTCATTTTCAACATTTATTGGTCAAACGGTAATCACGAGTGTGCTGCTCGGCGCGCCTGCATTTGCGCAAACGGCTGTGGTTGACGAGGTTATCGTCACCACCACGCGCAGCGATAGCTTGCGCATCGACAATCCGGGCAATATTGCCACGCTCGACCCGTCCAAAACCGTCAATCTGTTTCCTGTCGAAATGCTCAACCAAGCCCCGGGCGTGCATATTCATCGTGGCAGCGGCCAAGAGCATCTGACCGCCATGCGCTCGCCCGTCTTGGTTGGCGGTGCCGGTGCCGGTTCTTTCCTTTACCTCGAAGACGGTATCCCCATGCGCGCGCCGGGCTTTGCCAATGTCAATGCGCTGATGGATGCCATGCCGCAAGCCGATGGCTCGGTTGAGCTTGTGCGCGGACCGGGTTCTGCCCTTTACGGCTCAAATGCCGTGCATGGTTTGGTCAATTTCATTTCCGCCCCGCTTGATGAAAGCGGCACCAGTGCCGATATTGCTTATGGCTCTTATGGTCGTCACGCGCTGGGGCTTAAAACCACGCAAGACCATGGCAGTTTCATGACCCGCCTGACGCTTGACCTAAACGGTGACGCCGATGGCTATCGCGATGAGCAAGGCTTCGCGCAACAAAAAGCGCGCCTTGAAAGCGCCTGGCAAGATGGCCCAACTGGCTATCGCCTATCGGTCGCCCATATGAACCTCAATCAAGAGACAGCGGGTTATGCCCAATCCCTTTTCGATTTGGGGGACAACCCAAGTGACAACGATATAAATGGGCTAACGCCCGCCTGCCAGACGGTCAATGTGCCGGCCTATGAAGATGCGGATTGTGCCAAATCAAACGGCAATGAAAACGCTTATCGCAATGCCACGGCCACGCGTCTCTATGTGCGTATGACTACTGATTTGGGTGATGGTGCGACCCTGACGCTGACGCCATATCTGCGCAGTAATGACATGGAATTTTTCATGCATTTCCTGCCGGGGACACCTGTTGAAGAAAACAGCCATGACAGCTATGGCCTGCAAGCCAGCTATGCGCGCAATGCCGGCTGGGTGTCCTATGTCGCCGGTCTTGATATCGAATTGACCGAAGGCGAATTGAACGAAGTTCAAACTGCGGAAGATTTTATTATCAACGGAAATCTGATTTACAAGCAGGACACTCATTATGATTTTGAGGTTGAGACGCAAGTCATCGCGCCTTATGTGCATGCGGTTTGGGCTTTGTCAGACGCCACTGATTTGACCACCGGCCTGCGCTGGGAAATGACCGATTACGATTATACCAACAACACTGATGACGGATTGCAGGGAAAGTTATTTAGGCCTTCCAGCCAGTCGAATGACTTTTCCGATGTGTCGCCAAAGCTCGGCCTAGTGCATCGGCTTGAAGAAAACCGACGCATCTTTGTTAATCTGGCGCGCGCTGCTCGTGCCCCGCAAGTCACTGACCTGTATCGTCTGCGAGACGATGACAGAGGCGGCCCTTTAGAACCACCTTCCCCAGACAGCTTTGATAGCGAAACATTGGACAGTCTCGAAATCGGCTATCGCGCGGTTTATCCGGCTCTGTCTTATGAGGCCACGGCCTTCATCATGCAGAAGGAAAATTATCATTTCCGCGACGGTGATGACCGATATGAAACCGATGGTGAGACCGACCATATGGGTATTGAACTGAGCCTTGATTGGATGATGGCGCGTGATTGGACACTGGCCACCAATCTGACCTATGCGCAGCACGAATATGCTTTTGATCGCGCGGTCGGACAGGTTCAGTTCGGTTCAAATCCGCTAGAAACCATCACCGACGGCAACACAATCGACGGCGCGCCTGAGACGCTGGCCACTACCTCATTGCGTTACAAATATGATGAGCGCACCTTTATCAAGCTCAACTGGGAGCATGTCGGCAGCTATTATATGGATGCCTCAAACAGTGCTGAATATGACGGCCATGATATTTTCGCCGTCACCGCCGATTATGTGCTGTCGGGCCAGTCGCGCCTGAGCTTACGCATTGATAATCTGCTGGACGAGGATTACGCCAAGCGCGCCGATAAATGGTTCGGCAAAGACCGTTATTTCCCCGGTGAAGGCCGCCGCTTCATGGCCCGCATCAGCCATGATTTTTAATCAGCGCGTGAGGCCAATCGGGCAGCTAACGCCCGTGCCGCCCATGCCGCAATAGCCGTTCGGGTTTTTGCCCAAATATTGCTGATGATAATCCTCGGCATAATAAAAGGCAGGCGCATCGACAATCTCTGTCGTAATCGCGTCAAATCCGGCGGCGGTCAATTTCGCCTGAAACATATCGCGGCTCGCTTCGGCGGCGGCTTTTTGGGCCGCATCGCTGCAATAAATGCCCGAGCGATATTGCGTGCCGACATCATTGCCTTGCCGCATGCCTTGTGTCGGGTCGTGGTTTTCCCAAAAAATTTGCAGAATTTCTTCAAAAGAAATCTGCGCCGGATCAAACACCACCTGCACCACCTCATTATGGCCGGTCTGACCGCTGCACACTTCCTCATAGCTCGGATTGGGGGTAAAGCCACCCGTATAGCCGACTTGCGTCGCATACACGCCCGCGGCCTGCCAGAACTTACGCTCCGCGCCCCAAAAACACCCCATGCCGACAATCACCACCTGGGCGCCCGCCGGCCAGGGCGCGACCATATCTGTGCCCAACACAAAATGTTTTTGCGGCACCGGCATCGCCATATCGCGCCCGGGCAAAGCCGCATCGGCCGCTACCATTTCAGCTTTTTTACCAAATCCAAACATATCGCTCTCCTGTTTTAGGCGGCGCTGGTCAGGGTTGATATTGGCCCGTCTCGGCTGCCGTCAAGCAGCTGGCGTAGCCATGCATTATCATCGCTCTCCGCCGCTTTTGCTTCACCATGCCAGCGCAGCACACCATCATGCATCACGGCAATCTCGTCATACGCCTCGGTAATACCGACCATATTACCGGTAACAGAAATCACACAAGCACCGCTTTCACGTGCCAAATCAGAAATCATGCCATCAACTCGCGCCGACAATATCGGGTCGAGACCGGCGGTCGGATTATCGAGCAGCAGGATATCCGGCTCGGTCGCAATGGCGCGGGCAAAACCGACGCGCTTTTGCATGCCGCCCGACAAATCCGCCGGAAACAAATCTGCATTAGCCGCGGGCAAGCCGACACGCGGCAGCAATGCCTCGGCTTTTTCGCGCGCTTCGTCGTGGCTCATGCCATTGGCAATCAATCGAAAGGCGATATTTTCCCATACCGGCAGGCTGTCAAACAGGGCATTTTGCTGAAACAACATGCCGATGCGCGCATTCAGTTCCGCCGGTCGCTCATCAGTGACACCGACCAAAGCGCGGTCAACCAAAATACGGCCCGCCTCGGGCGCATAAAGGCCGGCGAGGCATTTCAGCAGCACGGATTTACCGGCCGCTGTCGGACCGATAAGCGCCAAAGAGCGTCCGGCCTGCAAAGACAGGGACACGCCCTTGACCGCTTCAAGCCCGCCAAAGCGTTTGACCAAATTTTCGACTGCCAGACGCGCCATCAGATCCCCTTTCTGAGACCGGTTTTAATCAATAGGTTGAGCCACTAAATGCCCACCTGCCAATTGCTCAAATTCCACCCCGAAGATAGGCCGAAGCTGCGCGGGCGACAAGACATGTTGCGCATCGCCCACAAGGGCCGCTGTGCCGCTATGCATGACCACCAGCTTATCGCAAAATTGCTGCGCCAAATTAAGCTCGTGCAACACAACCACCACCGCTTTGCCGCTTTGTGCCTCGGTCCGCAAAAGCGCCATCACCGCCAATGCGCCCGCAGGGTCCAGCGATTGCACCGGCTCATCAAGCAGCAACACATCCGCCCCGGTCGCCAGCAAGCGCGCCAGAAAAACCCGCGCCTGCTCGCCGCCAGACAGGCTGTCAATGCGCCTATCGGCAAAATCAGTCACGCCGCACCGCGCCAGAGCGGCATCAATGCGCGCGCCGGATTGCGCCGCGCTGAGATGCAGCGGCAACAGGCCGAGACCGATAATTTCGCGCACCAGCAAGGGCCAAGCGACCGATTGGAATTGCGGCATATAGGCGATGTTTTTGGCGCGCCATGCGGTGTCGCCAAAATCACCCGCCGCTTTTATGGTGCCACCGCTTGGCGCAACCAATCCGGCGGCAACGCGCAAGAGCGAGGTTTTGCCGGCCCCGTTTGGGCCGACAATCCCTGTCATTTGTCCGGCCGGAAAACCGACAGAAACATTTTGCAAAACCGCCTTCTCGCCGACCATATATTGAATATGGGCTAACTCAAGCATGGCAATAGGCCAGCCCCATCGGCCAGTCGCATTCATGCGACCGCCCGACCGGATGTTCAGCCATGCCCAATGCGGCAATATTTTCTGTCGCGCCGGGCAAAAGGGAAACGATTTTCATATCGTTATTCTAGCCGTATAAGCGGCGCAAATGCCAGCGCCCTAGAAGCTCGACGTCACACCGACATAAAACGCCCGCCCCGGCGTGCCATATCCGGCAATGGTTTCATAGTCTTCATCAGCCGCATTTTCGAGACGCGCAAATGCCTTCACAGCATCCGACAGCTGATAAGAGGCGCGCACGTCAAACAATGTGTAATCGTCCAGCTCAGCATTTCCAATATCAACGACGCCTTGAACCTGCTTCACGGACGCCCCAACTTGCAGGCGGTCAGTAGCCGCATAATTGGCGGCAATGCTACCCTGCACACGCGGCACACGCACTTCGCGGCTGCCGTCGGGCTTCTTACTGTCGGTATAAGAAACATCAAACTCGAAAGACAACTGGTTTGAGGCCTTCAAATTTGCGGCGAACTCTCCGCCCCTGACGCGCGACCGACCGTCCAATTGTTCGTTCATTTGACGCGCGGGCACCCAGCCAATTTTATTTTCTATGACGATATAGTAACCGGTAAATGCAAAGCCGAGTGCGTCGCTTACCTGCAAATCAGCTCCCAATTCAGCACTTTGGCTCTCCTCAGGGGTAAGAGTCGCGTCACCACCATAGCCGTATAGCTCGCTTAAAGTCGGTGCCCTGAAGCCTGTCCCATAAGCCGCCCGAGTCGTAAAACCGTCTGCAAGGGTGAGAGCGGCAGTGGCGCGATATGTGTCGTGTTCACCGAAAAGGTCATGGTCGTCGCGACGCACTGCCGCCGTCAAGATAAGCGCATCAGCCGGGCGTATCTGCACCAAGCCATAGACATTCTGAATATCGATTTTATTGCTGCCATCATGCGATTCATCTGAACCCGCACCAAAAACGAATTGGACGTTTCTATCGGCATCAAGGACGCCACGATAATCAAACACACGGCGTTCGGTATCCTGTGACCATGAAACAGCCGAGTTTGAGAAATTATCAATTTCATTGTCGTAATTGATAAATCCAAATTGATGAGACAATGAACCGGTTTGGGCATTTACGGCAAAGCGCGACGCATTACGCCGAAACTCACTCCACATATTCAGCGCATCTGTATTGGCGCCTGTATCGGTTTCAACTTTGCCTTCCACATTTCTCAAAACAACATCAAAGGAAACATCCTCAGAAATATAGGTGCGGAATTTCCCGTTAATGCTCGTATTGTCGTAAGCGTCGTCATCGAACGAACCAGTATTTCCGTCCGGTGCTTTGGCCGCCGAAAAACCATCCGTATGAAAGCGCGAGATACCAAAACCATATTCGATGGCCTCGGTTTCGCCCTGACTGGACAGGGAAATATTTTTTGTTCCATATTCACCCAACTCGGCGCGAAGCGTCTGTTGATCGTCGCCGCCAATTGCCGTGAATTGAGAAATTACACCCGCAATCGTATTCGAGCCATACAAGACACCTTGCGAGCCGCGCAGGATTTCCACTTGCCCCACGCCAATTGTTGTTACGTCATTCCAAAGCACTTGATTGGAAAAACTGGGGTCAAACATGGAAATACCGTCAATGACGAGATTGGTGTAACGCCCCGGCAATCCACGCATAAACACATTCGAGATTGTTCCCGGCCCGCCCGATTGCGGGATATTCATCCCCTTCAGTTTCAATGCATCCTGCAAATAGGTGATTTGCTGGCGTTCCAAATCCTCCGCCGTAATGACATCAACCGATGCGCCGATTTGCGCCAATGGTGTCGGAATGCCGGTGGCGGAGACGACAATCTCGTCAATCTCTTCAGCCAGCGCGCTTGAAACAGGGGAAAGGGTTAAAGCGGCCATCAGTCCAAGACCGATAGAGCCATATGCAGTTTTCTTATTCACTTTTATCTCCAAACAGAGTTAGAGCCGCGCAAGCCTGATGCCGACGCGGCGGTTTCATCTGTCGTCTAAAACGGAGAGTCCGTCTCGCTCAGGTGCATCCCGCCCCATGCGAAAAAACGACCGGTCAAGGCAGGTTTCCTGGCTTGCGGGTCGCTGCCTCTGGCCGCCTTCCCCTTTTTCAAGAGTGGCATTATGGCCGTCGGCTATCCGCTGACAGT
>JAKMDW010000093.1 GCA_022426245.1 Alphaproteobacteria bacterium
ATATTGAGCGTTTGGCCAGCGGCATTGGGTTGCCGTTGAATTTGGAAATGGCCGCGACCGAAGAAATGCTGGCCATTGCGCTGCGCCATAAGCCCAATGCTTGCTGCATCGTGCCGGAGAAACGCCAAGAAGTGACAACCGAAGGCGGCCTTGATGTGGTGGCGAATGGCAATCATCTGCCCGGCATTATTGACCCGCTAAAAAAAGCCGGTATTCGCGTGTCATTATTCATTGATGCCGATGCCGCCCAAATTGAAGCCTCGGCGAAGCTGGGGGCTGATATTATTGAATTGCATACCGGCACATATTGCCATGCCCATCATGATGGCGATGACGCGGCTTTTGCTGCCGAGTTGGAGAAGCTGAAAGCCGGTGCGGTGCTGGCCGGTGGCTTGGGGCTGGAAGTTCATGCCGGTCATGGCCTGTGCTTTGAAACCGTCGCGCCGATTGCCGCCATTCCGCAAGTGGTGGAATTAAATATCGGACATTTTCTGATTGGCGAAGCGATTTTCATCGGCCTTGAGGAAGCGATTGCCAAGATGCGCGGCCTGATGATTGATGCGCGCGCCGGAGAGAACTCATGATACTCGGCATCGGCAATGACATTATTGACATTCGCCGCATTGAGAAAACGCTTGAGCGGTTTGGCGATCGGTTTGTGCGACGTCTGTTTACCGACACCGAACAGAAACGCTCCGAGCGCCGCAAATTACGTGCTGCGTCTTATGCCAAGCGCTTTGCGGCCAAAGAAGCCTGCTCTAAAGCATTGGGCACGGGGCTGCGGCAGGGCGTGTTCTGGCGTGATATGGGGGTCACCAACTTGCCATCGGGCAAGCCGACCATGACGCTGACCAATGGTGCTTTGGCGCGGCTTAATAAAATGACACCGGCCGGTATGAGCCCGCAAATTGACCTGACCATCACCGATGATTTTCCGACCGCGCAAGCGATTGTCATTATCTCGGCCGTGCCGCTACAGGAGCAGAGCTGATGGCTGAAGACGGAAAAGCGACCCCACTTAATGACGCCGCTAAGCACGGCGATACATGGCAGGATAATTTGCGGATTTTTGCTATTGCGGCCATCATCGCGGTGATAATTCGCTCGCTGTTTTTCCAGCCGTTTAACATTCCCTCCAGTTCGATGAAGCCGACCCTTTTGATTGGCGATTTTCTATTCGTCAGCAAGTTCAGCTATGGCTATTCCAAGCACAGCTTTCCGTTCAGTCCGCCATTGTTTAACGGGCGCACCTCGGAGGACGGCCCCGAGCGCGGCGAAGTGGTGGTGTTTAAATTGCCCTCTGATGGGCGCACTGATTTCATTAAGCGCGTGATTGGCCTGCCGGGCGATAAAATTCAAATCAAAAAAGGTGTGGTTTGGCTGAATGGTGAACCGCTAAAGCGCGAACGCTTGTCCGACTTTGAAGACCTCCGCCGCAATGCGCCGCCGCTGGAAATCAGGCGTTATCGCGAAACGCTGCCAAGCGGCCGCTCTTATGTCACGCTCGACCAGATGGATGATAGCCCGGCAGATAATACCGGCATTTATGAAGTGCCGGACGGGCATTATTTTATGATGGGCGACAATCGCGATAATTCGACCGATAGCCGCTTCGTGCGCTATGTCGGTTTTGTGCCGCATGAAAACCTTGTCGGGCCGGCGCAAATTCTTTTCTTCTCATTCGATGACCGCACGCGGTTTTGGGAGATCTGGCGTTGGCCGATTTCCATTCGCTTGTCGCGTCTATTTAATTTGGTGGATTAATGGCCTCTTTGGACAGGTTTCAAGAGACTATCGGGCATCGCTTTACGGACATTAACTTGCTGCATCGCGCGCTGCGCCATGCCAGCTTGAATGTTGATGACGACAATGAGGCGCTGGAATTCTTGGGTGACCGCGTATTGGGCCTCGCCATTTCTCAAACTTTGGTGGCGCGCTACCCAACGGAGGCTGAGGGCGCCTTATCGCGTCGCCTGAGCCAGCTTGTTAGCGGCAAAACTTGCGTTAAAGTTGCTAAGGGCTGGGATATTGCCGCTGTGTTGAAAACCGATAGCGGCATTCAAAATCGCAATAAGCTGCCCGACGCCATTCTGGCTGATGCCTGTGAGGCGATATTGGGCGCGGTGTTTCTTGATGCGGGTTTTGATAAAGCCCACGCCATCATCTCAACACATTGGGCCGACTTGCTGGACGACCAAGCTGATGTGCCGATTGATAATAAAACGGCATTGCAGGAATATCTGGCCAAGCGTGGACATGATTTTCCAACTTATGAGATAATTGCTCAAAGCGGCGCGGCGCATGCGCCGCATTTTACTGTCGCCACCAATAGTGCGCTCGGCACGGCGCAGGGCGAGGGGCAGTCGCGCAAAAAAGCAGAGCAAAAAGCAGCTTCCGACCTGCTGATGCAGCTTAAAAAGGAACATGGGGAATGAACAAAAAATGCGGATTTGTGGCCGTTATCGGCCCGCCAAATGCCGGTAAATCGACGCTCTCCAATGCGCTGGTCGGTCAGAAAGTGGCCATTGTCACGCAAAAAGCCCAGACCACGCGCATGCGATTGCGCGCTGTTGTGATGCACGAGCAAGCGCAGATTATTTTGGTTGATACACCGGGTATTTTCGCGGCCAAGCAACGCTTTGACCGGGCGATGGTAAATGAGGCTTGGCTGGGCGTTAATGATGCCGATGAGATTCTTGTTGTGCTTGACGCGGCGCGGGCTGACACCAAGGAAATTGACATCATGCTGGACGGCTTATCGGGCAGCAAAAAGCAGGCCTCGCTGGTCATAAATAAAATTGATGCGGTGCGCAATGACAGCCTGTTGGCGTTGGTGCAAAAGCTCAATGAGCGCGTTGCCTTTAAAGACACTTTTTTGATTTCTGCGCTTACCGGTGACGGGCTTGAACGGTTGAAAGACACATTGGCCGAAGCAATGCCGGAAGGGCCGTGGCTTTACCCCGAGGACCAAGCGGCGGATATTCCCTCCCTGCTTTTGGCATCTGAGGTGATGCGCGAAAAATTATTTTTGCGGCTGCACCAAGAATTGCCTTATGCGCTGACCGTCGAAACCGAAAAATGGGAAAACAAAAAAGACGGTTCGGTGCGCATTGAGCAAACTGTTTTCGTGCAGCGTGACTCCCAAAAAGCCATTGTGCTGGGTAAGGGCGGGCAGACGATTAAAGAGATTGGCGCGCAGGCTCGCGAAGAGTTGCAAGAAATGTTTGAACGCCGAGTGCATTTATTTACCTTCGTAAAAGTGCGTAAAAACTGGCAGGAAGACCCTGAGCGATATCGCATGCTGGGTCTTGATTACAAGGTTTAGCCATGCAGTGGGAGGCCGAAGGTCTTGTTCTTGCAGCGCGCGCTCACGGCGAAAGCAGCGCAATTATTGATGTCTTCTCGCGCACGCATGGCCGCTTTGGCGGCTTGGTGCGGGGCGGCAATAGCCGTCGGCTGCGTCCGGTTTTGCAGCCCGGTAATATGGTGGTCGCGACATGGCGCGCGCGACTGTCTGAGCATTTGGGCACCATGACGGTTGACGCCGGTCGCGCCCATGCGGCGGAAGCCATGAGCGATGCCAAAACACTGGCCGGCTTGACCACATTGTGCGCCCTTATGCAAATAACGCCGGAGCGGCAAGCCTATCCGCGTCTTTACGACACGCTGATGTTGGTTGTCGCAGCGATGGACGATGCGGACACTTGGCCTGCCTTATTGGCGCGTTTTGAAATGGCGCTGCTGGAGGAAATCGGCTTTGGCTTGGATTTGTCATGCTGTGCCGCAACCGGTGTGATTGAACAGTTGGAATATGTCTCACCGCGTTCGGGACGGGCTGTCAGCCGTGACGCTGCCCAACCTTATCTGGATAAAATGTTCGTGTTGCCGCAATTCCTGCTCGACCCATCAGCCGATGCCTCAGATGATGATGTGCAAAAGGCGATGGAATTGACCGGTCATTTTCTGGAACGGCGGGTTTATTTGCCCAATGGCTTAAAAATGCCACCGGCGCGCCAAAGATTAATGGATATGCTGGCGCGCTAACCTTGCGAATCTGGCATAACTCAGCGATGAGCGATGTCGATGAACTGCCCCAAGAAGAAGCCGTAAGCCTGAAGGCGGCGTTGGAAAGCCGCTATCTCGCTTATGCGCTGTCGACCATTACCAACCGTGCCCTGCCTGATGTGCGCGACGGGCTGAAGCCCGTGCACCGCCGCTTGCTGTTCGCCATGCGCCAGTTGCGCCTTGACCCCGAGCAAGGTTTTAAAAAATCCGCCCGGGTGGTCGGTGATGTTATCGGCCGTTATCACCCGCATGGTGACCAAGCGGTTTACGATGCGTTGGTGCGTTTGGCGCAAGATTTTGCGGTGCGCTATCCGCTGGTTGATGGGCAGGGTAATTTCGGCAATGTCGATGGCGATAATGCGGCTGCCATGCGGTATACCGAGGCGCGCATGACCGAGATTGCAGGTCTGCTCTTGCAAGACCTTGATAGCGACACGGTTGATTTTCGCGACACTTATGATGGGGAAGATGAAGAGCCGATTGTGCTGCCGGCCGCCTTCCCCAATCTGCTGGCCAATGGTGCATCCGGCATTGCGGTCGGCATGGCGACCAGCATTCCCTCGCATAATGTTGATGAGCTTTGCGCTGCCGCGCTGCATCTTTTGAAAACACCGAATGCGCGCATTGATACATTGATGGAATATGTCAAAGGGCCGGATTTCCCGACCGGTGGCATTTGTGTTGAAAGCCCCGAGTCGCTGCGCGAAGCCTATGCAACGGGTCGCGGTTCGATGCGAGTGCGCGCGCGCTATGAGGTTGAGCAGCTTGGTCGCGGCACATGGCAGATTGTTATTACCGAAATTCCCTATCAGATTCAGAAGTCGCGGCTGATTGAGAAAATTGCTGAGCTGATGAATGCTCGCCAACTGCCGATGCTGGACGATATTCGCGATGAGAGCGCCGAGGACATCCGCGTTGTCATTGAGCCAAAGAGTAAGAATTTTGACCCCGCGCAGGTTATGGCCGTGCTGTATCGGCAAACCGATTTAGAGAGCCGTTTCTCGCTGAATATGAATGTGCTCGATAGCGAGGGTGTGCCGCGAGTGATGGGTCTGCGCGAAGTGCTGACGCAATGGCTTGCGCATCGCAATGTTGTGTTGGTGCGTAAATCGCAATATCGCCTTGATAAAATTACCGCCCGCCTTGAGGTGTTGGACGGTTACCTCATCGCTTATCTCAACCTCGATGAGGTTATTCGCATTATCCGCGAAGAAGACGAGCCGCGAGATGAATTGATGAAAGTCTTCAAGCTGACACAAGTGCAAGCAGATGCAATTTTGAATATGCGGTTGCGGGCTTTGCGTAAACTTGAAGAAGACGGCATTCGCACCGAGCACGCGGCGTTATCGGCTGAGATGAAAGATTTGAAAGCACTGTTGAAATCAGACGACCAACAGCAAGCGATTATCGCTGGCGAAATTAAGGATATCCGCAAGCAGTTTGGGCCCAAGACGGAACTTGGCAGGCGTCGCACCTCGTTTGAGGCGATTGCCGACGATGAAGCCGTGCCGTTGGAAATCATGGTTGAGAAAGAGCCGGTGACGGTTGTCTGCTCTGAAAAGGGCTGGATACGCGCTATGAAGGGCCATGCTGAGAACAGCAGCAAGCTGACCTATAAGGATGGTGATAAGGGTGCTTTTGCGCTGCATGCGATGACCACGGATAAGCTGGTGCTGTTTGTCTCAAACGGGCGCGCCTACACGCTTGATGTGGCCAAATTGCCCGGCGGTCGAGGCAATGGTGATCCGGTGCGGATGATGCTGGACATTGAGCCATCTGACGAAATTATTGAGATATTTGTTCATCAGCCGGATCGTAAGCTGCTGGTTGCCTCGCGTATCGGCAATGGGTTTGTCGTGGCTGAGAATGAACTGATTGCCAATCGAAAAGCGGGCAAGCAAATCCTTAACGTCAAATCGCCTGATGAAGCCGCTATTTGTGTGCCGGTGACCGGCGACAAAGTGGCGGTGCTGGGCGAGAACCGCAAACTGTTATGTTTTGCGCTGGCCGATGTGCCGGAAATGCCGCGCGGCAAAGGTGTGCGCCTGCAACGTCATGGTGACGGGCATTTGGCCGATGCGCGGTGTTATGATGACAAGGACGGGCTTAAGATTTCCGATAAAGCCGGTCGCGAACGCATTTTCACGGATTTGGAAGAGTGGCAGGGTTTGCGCGCGCAGGCCGGTCGTATTCGTCCGAAAGGCTTTCCAACCGACGGCCTTATGGGGCCGGCATTTCCTAACCGGCTTTAGTCAATCAGCCAGCCGGTTAATCGGTAAGGGTGAAGGGCGCTTCGCCCTCGTAATTCCAAAACTTGACCCGCACCACATAATTTCCCGCCGCATAGCGTTTGCTGTCTAGCGGCACTTGGCGGACTTCCTCAATTACATCTTGTTCGGCCAAAGCGGCGCGGGTCTGCGTCTGATTGCAAACCTCCGGCGTGCGCATGGCCTGAATAAAGCCACCCTCAGACGTGGTGATGAAATAGCGAAACACCTTGCAGGGGTCATCGGCGGTCAGCGGCATAATCTCATTGGTGTTATTGACCAGCCGCAGCACCACCGGCAGCGGCGTTGTTTTGTAATCGGTCAGCCTATGCTCAATCGGCACGCCGACCTCAAGGCCAATTTCATTATTGCCGACGCGACCATCATCGCGCGCCCAAAAACCAAGCGTGGTAATGATGGCGATAGCGGCCAGTGTGGTGATAACCATATTGGGCATTTTCATGGGTCAGTCTCCAAACACCACTTCCGGCAGCCATGTTGCCAGTTGTGGGAAAAATGCCAGCAGTGCCAGCATGAAAAGTTGAATGGCGACAAACGGAATGGCGCCGCGATAAATTTGTCCGGTGCTGACACTGTCGGGCGCAACACCACGCAGATAGAACAGCGCAAAGCCGAAAGGAGGGGTTAAGAAGCTGGTTTGCAGATTGATTGCCATCATCACGCCCAGCCATACCGGATCGACCCCCATCGCCAGCAATATCGGCCCGACAATCGGCACGACGACAAAAATAATTTCAATGAAGTCGAGGAAGAATCCAAGCAGGAACATAATCAACATGACAACGGCAATGGCGGCCCATTTGCCGCCCGGCAGGTCTTCCAACAGTGCTTGTATGGTCTCGTCGCCGCCCAGCCCACGGAACACCAGAGAGAACAATGCTGCGCCGATGAGAATGACGAACACCATGGAGGTGGTGTGGGTTGTCGCGCGCACAACATTGCGCAGCACATTATGGGCGCGCGCCATGTTCAAGCTCACCATAAGCGCCGCCGCGAGGATACCGCTCAGCCCCAATGCGATTGCAATGCCGAGATAATCAAAGGGCGCAATCTCATCGCGATTAATGCGCAAATCCATGAAGCCTGTCAGCCCAACAAGCGCGATAAGCGATAGCGCGCCGAGCCGCATCAGCAAGCGGCCATTGCTCAACTTTTCACCGGCCAACAAAATTGTGCCGATTGCGCCGACGGAAGCGGCTTCGGTTGGCGTGGCAATGCCGCCCAAAATAGAACCAAGCACGGCGAAAATCAGTAAGATAGGCGGCAACAAGGCGCGCAATAGAGCGGCTAGGGAGACGCCCTCGGTCAATTCGGCAGGTGGCGATTTTTCGGGTTGCGTATAGGCGATAAAAACCTGATAGGCGATGTAAAGGCCGACCAACACCAAACCGGGCAGTAAGGAACCGGCGAACAGCTCGCCCACCGATACCGTGTCAGGCGAGAAAATGCCCTGTTCGAGCTGCGCTTTTTGATAGGCATTGGCGATAACATCACCCAGCAGCACCAGCACGATGGAGGGCGGAATAATTTGCCCCAGCGTTCCCGCCGCCGCGATAGAACCCGCCGCCAGTGAGGGGTCGTAACCGCGCTTCAACATGGTGGGTAATGATAGCAGCCCCATAGTGACGACTGTTGCGCCGACAATACCGGTGGAAGCCGCCAGCAAGGCGCCAACAATCGAGACGGAAATGCCCAGCCCGCCGCGCAGGCGACCGAAGAGCAAGCTCATATTTTCCAGCAAATCTTCGGCAATGCGGGCGCGCTCCAGCATGGTGCCCATAAAGACAAAAAGCGGCACGGCAATCAGCACCTCATTGGTCATGGTGCCGAAAATGCGCTGTGGCAGAGCATAGAAAAAGCTGGTGTCAAATACGTCCAACCAATGCCCAAGCAGGCCGAATATCAATGCCGCACCGGCCAGTGTAAAGGCCACCGGAAAACCTGCCATGAGAAACAGGCAGGCGACGCCAAACATGATGAGGTCAAGGGATTCAGCCATGCTTTGCCCCCACAAGCTTGGCGGCATTCGTCAAAATGCCGGATATGGCTTGCAATGATAATTGCGCGGCGAAAAGCAGTATCACCGATTTCAGCAAATAGACGCCCTGAATGCCACTGGTCTCGCGCGAGCCTTCGCGCACGGACCAAGACATCGAAACATAATCATAAGAAACATGCGCAATGAGAATACAAAAGGGCAGCACGAAAAAAGTGCAGCCCAAAAGATTGATAAGTGCCTTGCGCCGCTCCGAGGCGCGGGCATAGAAAATATCAACGCGCACATGTTCGTCTTGTAGCAAGGTATCGGCAGCGGCCATCATAAACAGCACGCCGTGCATATAAACAATGGCTTCCTGCATCATAATGGAGCCAATGCCGAAGACATAGCGTAGCACCACGACAGCAAATTGCACCAGCACCATCGCCAGCGCCAGCCAGGCCGCACTGCGGCCGATGGCGTGATTGAGCCGATTTATCTGCCCGGCAATCGACGCGGCAATCTGCACTGCAAAATCTTGCGCTTTGTCCATTTTTGTCCTGATTAAACTTTGCGACGCGCCAATGTATAGGGCTCTTCGCTCAGCGCCCCCCATTCCATTGAATTGGCCAGCGAGGCTTTGAAGCTCTCAAACACTTTGGCGGTAAACGGGTCTTTGGCGGCTGCCTCAACCAATACTTTGTCAGAGGTTTGTTTTAGAGCCTGCATGATTTCAGGCGCGAAGCTACGGACTTGCACTTTGTGTTTCTTCACCAGCGTGTTGAGTGCCGTGGCGTTTTTGTAATTATACTCGCTCATGGTCGAGGCGTTTTCTGCCGCGCAGGCATTACGAATAATCTCACGCTGACTTTCGCTCAGCGACTGCCAGACCTCGAGGTTAACGCCGGTCGAGAGACCCGCGCCCGGCTCGTGAAAGCCCGGGCAATAATAATATTTGGCGACTTGATGAAAACCAAAGGCGAGGTCATTCCACGGGCCAACCCATTCGCTGGCATCGATCGCGCCGCTTTTCATCGATGGGAAAATCTCTCCGCCGGGCAGTGAGACAGCCGCTGCGCCGAGGCGACGCATCACTTCGCCGCCGAGGCCGGGCATGCGGATTTTCAAGCCCTTAAAATCGTCCAGCGAGGTGATTTCCTTGTTGAACCAACCGCCCATCTGCACGCCCGTATTGGCCGATTGAAAGGCGATGACATTAAACTTGGCCGACAGGCTCTCCCAAAGCTGGCGGCCACCGCCGAAATCAATCCATGCATTAAGCTCTTGCGCGGTCATGCCAAACGGGACCGCCGTAAAGAAATTAAAAGCGGCTGATTTGCCCTGCCAATAATATTCCGCGCCATTATACATGTCGGCCGTGCCGGTGGAGACGGCGTCAAAACTTTCAAACGCGCCAACTAATTCTCCGGCAGCGTAGATTTTAATCTCCAATTGACCATCTGTCATGGCGCTGACGCGTTTGGCGATATTTTCCGGTGCCGTGCCGAGGCCGGGGAAGTTTTTTGGCCAAGTGGTGACCATTTTCAATCGCCGTTTGCCTTGCGCATAGGCCGGTGCTGAAACCGTGCCGACCGCAGCCGCAGCCGTGCCGGTGGCCAAGCCGCCGATTAATCTCCGACGATTTATCTTCTTACTCATCAGTCCCTCCCGACCAATATGCGGTTATGCGCTATATGGTTGCCAGCCCTCTTCGTCCAATATCTGTAATGGCTTGAAGCGCTTTTTGTAATTCATTTTGCCGCAATCTTCGATCAAATAGCCCAGATAAACATGCGGCAATTTCATCGCTTGAGCGCGGGCAATCTGGTCAAGAATAATATAACTGCCGAGGCTATTGGCGGGCATATCCGGGTCGAAGAAAGAATAAACAAGCGACAGGCCATCGCGCATCTCATCGACCAGCAAGCAAGCGATAAGGCGTTCGTCGGCGTCGCGATATTCCACCAGATTGGTTTTCACCGATGTTTCTTCCACCATCGCCATATAATCAAGCACCGTCATTTGTGCCATGCCGCCATCTTCGTGCCGACTGTCGAGATAACGGCGCAGCAAATCATATTGTTCGCGGCTGGTATTGGGCGGTATGGCCTCTGAGGTGAGGCCGGCATTGCGATTTGCAATTTTGCGCATATTGCGCGACGCGCTAAAGCCCGCAACCTGAACCCGCACCGAGCGGCATGCTGTGCATTTATCGCAAGCCGGACGATAGGCAATCGTCTGGCTTCGGCGGAAACCGGCATGGGTCAGATTATTGTTAATCTCGTCGGCGCGTTCCCCCGCAATATGGGTAAACAGCTTGCGTTCCATCATGCCTTCAATATACGGACACGGCATTGGGTCCGTTATGAAGAAGGAAGGCAGTCTATGTCCGCTCGATTGATTCATAATATCTCAAATCTACAGGCCGAAATACCACGGCGCAAAGGCTGAGTAAGTTAACCATAATATGATAACCAACGGAATGCCGGCGCGCATGAAATCGCTGAAGCGGAAATTGCCCGGTGTCATCACCAGTAAATTGGTTTGATAGGCTATCGGCGTTGCAAAGCTACAGCTTGCCGCAAATATGACCGCCAGCACAAAAGCCATTGGGTCAACATCTAAGGCGGCGGCCAAATTTATTGCCAGGGGCGTAAATAAAACAGCGGTGGCATTATTTGACAAAAGATTGGTCACAACCGCGCATAATAGAAAGAAAGCCGACAACACAATGGCCGGATTGCCATTATCGAACAGGCTCAAGAAATTACTGCTGACATAGGCCGCGCCGCCGGTCACTTCCATCGATTGCGCCATTGCCAAAGCGGCAGCGACAACAAGAAATATCCGCAAATCAAAACCACGACTGGCTTGGCGCACATTCAACACGCCGCTGGTCACCATGGCGATAGCACCGGCGAGGGCAGCGATTAAAATTGGCACAAAACCGCTGGCAGCGGCAAGAACCGTGGCGGCAAAAATCAACCGTGCCGGCCCGGCTTTTTCAAACCGTGGCAATTCACGCGCTGACCATTCCATCAGCAGCGTGTCTCGATTATGGCGCAAGCCCTCAACCGCGCTTTGCTGGCCGATAACCAAAAGCACATCACCGGCTTTCAGGCGAATATCGCTCATCTCATGGCGCAACATGCGGCTGCGCCTTTGCACGCCGATAATCAGGCAATCGGTTGTATGGGTGAAGCCGGTTTGCCCGATAGCGCGCTGTGCCATTCGCGAGCCGGGGGCGACAACCAGCTCGGCCAACATCAGATCTTCGCTATTATTGTCGCGGGTCGGGATTTGCCGCATCAAATGATTGCGCAACGGGTGGTCTTTTTGTGCCAGCGCATCGGCAATCTCGCGACGGGTTGCGGCGATATACAGCTTGTCACCGGTTTGCAGCCGATGGTCGTCAAAAGGCGGCAGCATGGTTTGTCCGCCGCTATCAATCATTTGTAATGTCATGCCCGACAAGGCAGGCAGAAACCCGGCCGCGGTCTCTGAGCCGATAAGGCTGTCACCATAGCGCAGCCGAAGTTCAATAATATATTGGCGTCCGCTATCCGTATCGCTGTCGTCTTGTCCGGCCACGCGGGTTTTCAAAATGCGCGGCATAACAAACAGCACATAGACACTACCGACTGCCATCAGCACCAAGCCGGGCAGGGTCTGGTCAAAAAAGCCGAGCTCGGTCATGCCAAGCCGTGCCGCCGTGTCAGCAACCAGCAGATTGGTGGAGGAACCGATAAGCGTCAGCATGCCGCCTAAAATAGTGATGAAGCTGAGTGCCATCATATAGGGCGAGGCATTGGACGAAGCCCGGTTGGCCATCGCCGCCAGCACCGGAATGACCATGAGCACGACGGGCGTATTATTCAAAAACGCCGAGGCAATCATCGCGCCGATAAGCACCGTAAAAATCGCCAATTCGGGGCTGCGCGCGGCGCGGCGCGAGGCTTGGTCAATCAGCTTTTCAAGCGCCCCCGATTGAAACAGCCCCTGTGCCATCACCAGCAGCGCCATGATGGTAATCAGCGCCGGATTGGCAAACCCCGTCAACATATCACTGCTGGAGACAAGTAGCTCGCCATTGGCATCGTTCAACGGCGCAAAGGTGAACAGCAGCATGAAAATCAAAATGACCAGAAGCGATGTCAGTTCCATTGAGAGCCGCTCACTGCCATAAGCCAGCATGGCGAAGCCGATAACGGCAAAGCCGATCCACATGTGCATATTCATTTCCATCATGCTCTTATACAGACTATTCGCGCTATTCCCTAGATTTACCGCAGTGTTTAGGGCATAAAGCAGCAAGTATTTGCCGGTTCAGTGGAGGTTTTCATGACCAACCCCTTAGATTTGCGTCAGGCTTTCGGTCATTTTGGTACCGGTGTGGCCATTATAGGCTTTTATAACCGCGAAAACCGCCCCGTTGGCTTGACCATTAACAGCTTTGCGTCGGTTTCGCTGGAACCGGCTTTGCTGTCATGGTGTCTGGCCAATGAATCCCAGCTTTATGATGATGTTGAGGCAGTCAGCAGATTTAGCGTCAATATTTTGGCCGCCGATCAAATTGATTTGTCGAACCGCATGGCGGGGTCGGGCAGTCATGTATTTGAGGCTGGCGAAATTGAAGCCACAAATGACAGCGCACCGGCCATAAAAGGCGCATTGGCGCATTTCGATTGCCATGTTCACAATAAAGTCGAAGCCGGTGACCATTTAATGCTCATCGGGGGCATTGATGGCGTGCGCCATTGCACCGAGCAACGCGCGCCGTTGATTTACTTCCGCGGCGCTTATACGGCATTGGCCGAAAACGCTTGATTATGAGTAGGGTGGCTTTCATCGGTCTTGGCGTGATGGGCTATCCGATGGCCGGTCATCTGGCTGCTGCCGGTTATCAGGTCACGGTCTATAATCGCACCCCCGAAAAAGCGAAAAATTGGGTTGCCGAATATGGCGGCCAAAAAGCCGACACGCCCCGCGAAGCAGCCGAAAACGCGGCTTTTGTCCTCACCTGCGTCGGCAATGATGATGATTTGCGCTCGGTTGTATTGGGCGCTAATGGCGCGCTGACAGGCATGTCTCAGGGTGCGGTTCTGATTGACCACACCACGACCTCAGCCGAAGTTGCCCGCGAATTGGCGGCAGCTTGCACGGATAAGGGCTGCGCCATGCTGGATGCGCCGGTGTCGGGCGGTGAGGCAGGCGCGGTCAATGGCGCATTGACGGTGATGGTCGGTGGCGACAAAACGATATTCGAGGAAGCCGCCCCGCTGATTGACTGTTTCGCCCATGCGCGGCGGCTCATGGGGCCTTCGGGCGCCGGTCAACTGACCAAAATGGTCAATCAAATTTGCATTGGCGGACTGGTGCAAGGGCTGTCAGAAGCATTGCATTTCGCCGATAAAGCCGGATTGGATGGCAAGGCCGTTATTGATGTGATTTCCAAAGGCGCGGCGCAAAGCTGGCAGATGGAAAATCGCTTTGAGTCGATGATTGACGATGAATTTGATTTCGGTTTCGCCGTTGATTGGATGGTCAAGGACCTCGGCATCTGTCTCGACGAAGCAACACGCAACGAAGTTTCTTTGCCGGTCACAGAATTGGTAAAAACCTATTATGAAGAGGTTCAGGCGATGGGCGGCGGGCGCTGGGACACGTCCAGCCTCATTCGCCGCTTGCGCGCACTAAAGTAAATAACTTCTTTCGAAATAAATAAAATAAATAGAGAGAAATAAAAAATAATAAACGCATTCTTAACTCTGCCTGTCGATAGTACGCAGTATGAAGTTAATTATTTTGTACCTGAGTTAGTTGCGTATTTGTGTTTGTGCTTCGTCAATATGACGGGCTTTCTCGGCCCGCTTTTTTATCGGCACCCCCTGTCTGGGCCGTGTGCTTAGGCTTGGCTTTGGTCGGCTGCGGCGGTGGCGGTGGCGGCGAAGCTGACAGCTCATCACCAGCTGCGCCCGGGCTTGATTCCGCAACTGATAGTCAGCGTTTTGAACCCCCTGAAAACTGGGAAACAGACCCCGATGTTTGGGCGGCAAACGAAGAATATGCAGGCCAGTCCGGCCTCGACACGGTAAATGCAGGTGAAGCTTATGCGCGCGGCCTTACCGGAAGCGGGCAGATTATCGGCTTTATCGACACCGGTTTAGATGAATCACACCCGGAGTTTGAGGGCAAAAACATTGCTTTAAATGACCGCTCAGCTGTCAACAACCCCGATAACGCTCAGCTTTCCCACGGCACCGGCGTCGCCTCTATCGCGCTGGGCGCGCGTGGCTCGGGCCGTGGCCTGCATGGTGTAGCTTTTGACGCTGACCCGGCGGCGTGGACCTTGCAGCTTAGCCGCAATAATGCGCTCACGGTTAATGACCGGATTTTGAATAATGCCATACGGGCGATTGAGGGCACGGGCGCGCGGATTATCAATCAAAGTTGGGGCTATTCCTCCACATTTGAATCGTCTATTGTCTCCGCACAGCAGCGCTTTCTTGAACAGAATTTCAGTGAAACCCTAAATTTAATCAGCCGCGGCGGCGCCATTCATGTCTGGGCGGCGGGCAATGCAGGTGAGGATAATCCGGCCATTTCAACTGTTTGGCCGTTATTTTTCCCTCAAACGCAGGGTTATTCAATCACAGTCGCGGCGCTGGGCGCAGATGGACGCATCGGTAGCGGCAGCAATCGCTGCGGTGCCGCTAGAGAATTTTGTCTTGCAGCCCCGGGCCGGGTCGCCGCCGGTGGAAGTGCTTATACACGATTGGCCCGCGCCGGCGGCGGATACCGCACATCGCAAGGCACCAGTTATGCCGCCCCTTATGTTTCCGGCGCATTAGCTTTGTTGATGCAGGCTTTCGGCGACCAATTAACATTGCCGGAATATACGGCGCGTTTATTGGCAAGTGCCAATAAGACCGGCATTTATGCCAGCGAGACAATTTACGGGCAGGGCTTGCTCGACATTGAGGCGGCATTGAAGCCGATTGGCGATTTGGAAGTTCCGCTGCCCAGTGGCGGCACTGCGCGCCCATCGGAAAGTCGCATTGATGGCGGCTTAATACCGCCCGATGTGTTGGACCGCTTGCGCAAGGAGGATATCATCCTGCTTGATAAGCTCAACACGCCGTTCATCACAGATTTGGCTTTGGCGCCGCAGCAATTTGCAGATTTTGACCTGATTGAATGGCTGACGCATGGCCAAGACAAAACCAGCCCCTCAACCCATCCGTTTCTGGCCGGTTTTAATCAAACCGGCAAAGGGCGCGAGATTGGTAATTTTTGGCAGATAGTGCCGATTGCCCTGCGCCGTTCCGGCGTCGGGCAAGATTTGCCACCGCTCGGGTCGATCGGATTTGCTGCCACTGTTCGGCGGCGGCGCGGTCGTTTTGAGTTTGGCTGGGTTGGCGAAATGGACGGCTTGATGAATTCGATCGGCGATGGTGCTTTGAAACTGGGGCCTTCGCAAAGCGCTCTGGTTTCTGTCGGCAAGGATTTCGCGTTTGGCGAAAAGCTGTTCATATCGACCGATGCGCATTTTACTTTCAGTCATTTATCGCCTCAAAGCGACAGCCTTATTCGCGGCACAAAACATGCATTGGCCTCGGCCTTTGATGTGAAGATTGGTTATCGCGATTTTAATCTTACGGTCAGTCAGCCGACTTATTTTGAATCCGGCAAGCTGAAGATATCACGTCCGCATAAACGCCAAGCAGGCGGGTCGGTAGTGTTTCGCGACGATGAGGTGTCCTTGCGTTCGACCTCGCCCCTTATTGCTGAGCCTGGTCCATGAGCGCGGCCTCAGTCGTCTTGGGCTAAAGGTCGAGAAACATGCGGAACAAGAGGCGCAAATCGGTTTTGCGTGGGAACAGAAGTTTTAGCCGTTCAGTAATTTGGCAGCGTCCATGGCGAAATAAGTCAGAATTCCATCAGCACCGGCACGCTTAAACGACATCAAGCTTTCGAGAATAACCCGCTCGCGGTCGAGCCAATCGCGTTCAATCGCGCCGGCCAACATGGCGTATTCGCCGGATACTTGATAAGCGAAAGTTGGCACGCCAAAACTTTGTTTGCAGCGCGCCACAATATCCAAATAGGGCATGCCCGGCTTGACCATCACCATATCGGCGCCTTCTTCAATATCGAGGGCAATCTCTTGCAACGCCTCATCGCTATTGGCAGGGTCCATTTGATAGGTTTTCTTATCGCCTTTCAGTCGGTCGCCCGAGCCAACGGCATCGCGGAACGGGCCATAAAAAGCCGAGGCATATTTGGCGCTATAGGCCATGATCAACGTGTCTTGATTGTCGGTCGCTTCCAATTCATGGCGAATGGCAGCAATGCGGCCATCCATCATATCGGACGGGGCAATAATATCGCAGCCCGCCGTGACCTGATTGAGCGATTGGCCGACCAAAAGCTCAACCGTCTCATCGTTTAAAATCGTCTCGCCATCGAGCAGCCCGTCATGGCCATGCGCCGTATAGGGGTCGAGCGCGACATCGCACAAAATGCCGATTTGCGGCACGGCTTCTTTAATGGCCCGGGTGGCGCGGCACACCAGATTATCCGGGTTTAACGCCTCTTGCCCATCATCAGAGCGTGCCTCATCAGGCGTGTTGGGAAACAGCGCAATCACCGGAATACCGAGACCCGCCGCCTCTTTTGCGGCTTTAACCGCGAGGTCAATACTCAGGCGCTCAACGCCCGGCATGGAGGCCACAGGCTCGGTCGCATTGGTGCCCTCAATAATGAAAATCGGCCAAATCAGGTCGTTCACCGAAAGCATGTTTTCGCTCACCAAGCGGCGCGACCAATCGGTTTGGCGCAAGCGGCGCATACGGGTCGCGGGGAAGGCGCGGTTTGTCATCGTTTCAATTCCTGTTCACTCTATTGTTTACATAGCCCGCCTGAGGCCGGTCGGCAACATGACGATGCGCTTGCCTTGCCTTTGAAAGCGCGGCATAAATTATTGCAGCGGAGGTCACCAATGTTGAATGAAGAGCAAATTGCCATTCAGGATATGGCGCGCGATTTTGCAGCTGAGAAGCTCGCACCTTTCGCCATGCAATGGGATGAGGAAAAGCATTTTCCGGTCGAGACGCTGAAAGAAATGGCGGGGCTTGGTTTTGCAGGTATTTATTTGCAGGAAGAGCATGGCGGTTCCGGCTTGTCGCGCTTCGACGCTGCGCTGATTTTTGAAGCCTTGTCGGGCGGCTGCACCTCGACTGCCGCCTTTATGACCATTCATAATATGGCCAGTTGGATGATTGACAGTTTCGGCAGTGATGCCCAGCGGTCCAAATATCTGCCCGGCTTGACCAGCATGGATTTAATCGCCAGCTATTGCCTGACTGAACCCGGCTCCGGCTCAGATGCCGGTGCCATGCGCTCAAAAGCGGTGCGCGCCAATACCAAAAATGAAGGCGACCATTATGTGCTGAACGGGTCAAAAGCATTCATCTCAGGCGCCGGCATATCCGATGTTTATGTCGCCATGATACGCACCGGTGATGGTGGGCCGAAAGGGGTGAGCTGCTTCATTATTGAAAAAGACACGCCCGGGCTTTCATTTGGAGCTAATGAAAAGAAAATGGGTTGGAACAGTCAGCCGACGGCGCAGGTGATTTTTGAGGATTGCCGCGTGCCGGTTGAAAACCGCATTGGCGAGGAAGGCGAGGGCTTTAAATTTGCCATGATGGGGCTGGATGGCGGCCGTTTGAATATCGCCGCTTGCTCGCTCGGCACGGCGCAACGCGCTTTTGACAAAGCGTTGGATTATGCCAAAGACCGCGAACAATTCGGTCAATCCATCACTGAATTTCAGGCGATACAATTCAAGCTGGCCGACATGGCTACCGACTTGGAGGCGGCGCGGCTGATGCTGTATGACGCGGCCAAAAACCTTGATGAGGGCCGGCCCGAAAAGACCCGCAAATCGGCAATGGCCAAGCGCTTCGTCACCGATAGCTGTTTTAATGTCGCCAATGAGGCGCTGCAAATTCATGGTGGCTATGGCTATCTGCAAGACTATGAAGTGGAACGCATGGTGCGCGATTTGCGCGTGCATCAAATCCTTGAAGGCACGAATGAAATTATGCGTGTGATTATTGCGCGCGAACTGTTGACATAATGACCGACAGCTCAACCGAAGAAGTCCTGTTTGAGATTGTCGGGAAAAGCGGCATCATCACGCTGAACCGACCCGCCGGTCTGAACGCGCTGACCCTGAATATGGTGCGTTTGATGAAGCCCGTGCTGGCGGATTGGGCGGTCAATGATGCGGTCGAGAACATCATTATCGAAGGCGCCGGTGAGAAAGGCTTTTGCGCCGGTGGCGATATTCGCGCCCTGCATGATTGGGGCAAAGCCGGAGCGCCCGAAGCGACCGACTTTTATCGCGAGGAATATCAGCTTAACCGCAGCATTAAAACCTATCCGAAACCTTATATCGCGCTGATTGATGGCATCACCATGGGCGGCGGTGTTGGGGTGTCTGTGCATGGAAGCCACCGCGTCGCGACCGAGCGCACGATGTTTGCCATGCCCGAAACCGGCATTGGCCTGCTGCCCGATGTCGGCGGCACATATTTTTTGCCACGCTTGCCGGGCGAGACGGGTGCATGGCTGGTGCTGACCGGCGCGCGCTTGCGCGGGGCCGATAGTTTTGCCGTCGGTGTCGCAACGCATTACACCGCGTCTCACAACATCAACGCGCTGAAAGCCGACTTGGCGGCGGGCGGCGACGTTGATGCGATATTGGCGACGCATCATCAGCAGCCCGAAGGCGCGACATTGCCTGAGCAGCAAGGCGATATTGATCGGCTGTTCAAAGCTGATAGCGTGGCCGAGATTATTGCCGCATTGAAGGCCGATGGCAGCGATTGGGCGCACCGCCAAGCGGCGGCGATTGCCACCAAATCACCGACCAGCGTGGCGGTTGCGCTGCGGCAAATGCGTGAGGGTATCAAGGCGGATTTTGATGAGTGTATGCGGATCGAGATGCGCGCCGTGACCCGCATCATGGCGCAGCCCGATTTTTACGAGGGTGTGCGTGCCACAATTTTGGAAAAAGCTACAAGTTCTGAGCAAGTCAACGCACCGAACTGGACGCCGCAACAGGACATAGACGCCATTTTCGCGCCTCTTGGCAAAGTCGGGGGCGATGCCGAATTGCGGTTTGATGATGAGGGGATGAACCAATGAGCAAAATAGCATTTATCGGGCTTGGCAATATGGGCCTGCCGATGGCCAAGAATCTGGTCGCGGCGGGGCATGATGTCGCCGGCTTTGACCTGTCGGCGGAGGCCAAATCGGCGTTGAAAGAAGCGGGCGGCGCGGCGGCTGACACCATTGCGGCAGCGGTAAGCGCGGCGGAGGTCATCGTCTCCATGTTACCGGCGGGCAAGCATGTGAGCGCGGTTTATACCGAGGCCGAGGGCGTGTTGGCGCAGGCCAAAGCGGGCGCGCTGCTGATTGACAGTTCGACGATTGATGTCGATACCGCGCGCGCGGTTTCGGCGCAGGCCGAGGTGGCGGGCTTTGCGATGGTCGATGCGCCGGTTTCCGGCGGTGTCGGCGGCGCGGCGGCGGGCACGCTGACTTTCATGGTCGGCGGCACGGCGACAAGTTTTGCTGCGGCCAAGCCTTACCTCGATATTATGGGGCAAAACATCTTCCACGCCGGCGCGGCGGGCAATGGGCAGGTCGCCAAGATTTGCAATAATATGCTGCTCGGCATTTCGATGATCGGCACAGCGGAGGCTTTCACGCTGGGCGAAAACCTGGGGCTGGACGCGCAGCCCTTGTTTGATATTTCCTCTACCGCTTCCGGCCAGTGCTGGCGCATGCCCAGCTATTGCCCGGCACCGGGGCCGGTGCCCACCAGTCCGGCCAATAATGATTATCAGGCCGGTTTCACCGCCGCCATGATGCTGAAGGATTTGCTGTTGGCGCAAGAGGCCTCAGCCTCAGCCAGCGCCGCCACGCCAATGGGCCAGCGCGCCGCCGAACTCTACACGCAAATGGCCGACGCCGGCCACGCCGAACTGGATTTTTCGGGGATTATAAAAGAATTATAACGTCCAATCGGCGCAACGGGTCGCCAGCGGCTAATGCTCTTAAGCGTGGGCGCAAGGCGCACTAACAATCTTCCGCTTCGCGAGCCGCATTTTGGGAGGCTTTGCGGTGCTGCGCCGAGACACCCTCGAAGCTGTATCGCCTTCGCGGCAACTTTCTATTGTTGTCTCTTTCGGCGCAAATTTGACGTATGGCTCTAACCTAAAATATCTTAGGCACAAATCTATTCGTGCGTTCCATATATTCCGTATAGCCCGGTTTCTTCTTCAGGCTGCGTTCCAGCATTTCGGCGCCCGACACATTGACCAGCAGATAATTCATGATGATGGGCGCGAAAATCGTCCAGATGGCCTCCGGCGTGGCGGCTACCACAGCGCCATAAATACCCCACCAGAAAACCGCATCACCGAAATAATTCGGGTGACGGGTATATTTCCACCAGCCGCTGTCCAGCAGCGGCGGCTTGTCTTTTAGCGCGCGAAATTTGGTCAGTTGAATGTCGGCACTGGCTTCCATATAAAGCCCGCCCAATGCGACCAATAAAAACACAATGGTGAGGCCGGGCAGGGCCGCGTCGCCGCCAAAATAAAACGCCGTCATAAACGGCATAGAGACCAGCCACATCAGCACCCCTTGAAAGGTGAAGACGGTGAAGAAGCTGCGCCACCAAAACTTATTGCCGTGATATTCGCGCATTTTTTGATAACGATAATCTTCCTCGCCCTCGCGCCGCCAGCGCGTAAACAAATGCAGCCATAGGCGCAGACCCCACAAAATAACGGCGAGGCCGGTGGCGATGCCGAGCGGGCTGAGATTGCCTGCTGTCAGCAATGTTGTGGTGGCAATGGCCGCATAGCCGCCGCCCCAAAACATATCAATTATACTTGCGTCAGAAATAAGCAGGCTGACAATCCAGACACCCGTCAGCAAAACGGCGGCAGTTACGGCACCGGTCAGATAAGGGCTTGCAGTTAACGTTTCAATAATCATGGTAGAAGGCTAACTAGGATTATGCGCGCTGTCAGCAAGTTTGTGAGGGCTTATGCGTCCACCGGCCAAATATAAATATCTAGCCCATGAGGGCGTGTTGGCTTTCGCCCATCGCGGCGGCGACCGCGTCGCGCCGGAAAACACCGTGGCCGCGTTTCAAGATGCGGTGGCACAGGGCTATCGCTATCTCGAAACCGATGTGCACGCCTCCAAAGACGGTGTGGTCTATGCGTTTCATGATGATGATTTGAACCGCATGGCCGCGGGTTTTGATGGTGAGGATGTCGCCATCTCAACCCTCACGGCGGCCGAGATTGACCGCTTGCGCGTGCATGGCGGCCATCACATTCCGACCATGGCGGAATTATTCGAGAGCTTTCCCGAGGCGCGGTTTAACATTGATGCCAAAGCTTGGCCGGTGGTCGAGCCGCTGATTGCGCTGATCAATAAAACCGAGACCCATCAGCGGATTTGCATCGGTTCGTTCTCCGACAAACGCATTAAAACCGTGTTGCGCGGCGTCGGCGATATTTGCCATAGCCTTGGCCCGCTGGGCGCGGTGCGGTTTCGCCTCGCGGCTTGGGGGCGATTGCCGATAGCGTATTCGGCGGGAGCTGTGCAATTTCCGGTCAGCGAATATGGCGTGCCGATGGTCACGCCTGCCAGTATCGCCTACGCCCATAAGCGGGGGTTGCAAGTGCATGTTTGGACGATTAACAACGAATCGACCATGCACGGATTGCTCGATATGGGCGTTGACGGGCTGATGACAGATGATTGCGCGCTGCTGAAAAAAGTGCTGGTTGCGCGCAATCTTTGGTAAAATACTCTCTGGTAAACCACTGGCGCAGCAGCAATTTCTGTGGATGCGTTTGCCCTGCGGCGCTTTGGCGGATCGCAGTGCTTTTGTGACCCCGCGCTTTGTGCTACATGAAAGCAAATGACGAGTCGCTCGGCAATCGATTTGAAAGGAAACTCAATGTCGGAATCCAGCAAAATTGACGCTTTGGAAAACGAATTTTTCACGCAAACCGTTGCAGAACGCGACCCTGAAATTGCCGAGGTTCTTGGCCTAGAAATGGGTCGCCAGCGCAATCAGATTGAGTTGATTGCTTCTGAAAATATTGCCTCAAAGGCGGTGCTGGAAGTGCAGGGTTCGGTGCTGACCAATAAATATGCCGAGGGCTATCCGGGGCGGCGTTATTATGGTGGTTGCGAGCATGTCGATATTGCCGAGAGCTTGGCCATTGAGCGCGTCAAAAAACTTTATGATTGCGCCTATGCCAATGTGCAGCCCAATTCAGGCTCGCAAGCCAACCAAGCTGTGATGACGGCGCTGATTAAGCCGGGCGACACGATTTTGGGCATGAGCTTGGCGGCAGGTGGTCACCTGACACATGGCGCGAAGCCCAATCAGTCGGGAAAATGGTTCAACGCCGTGCAATATGGTGTGCGCGAAGACGACCATCTGATTGACTATGACGAAGTTGAAAGCCTTGCCAAAGAGCATAAGCCGCAACTGATTATCGCCGGTGGGTCGGCTTATCCGCGGGTTATTGATTTCAGACGCTTCCGTGAAATTGCCGATGCTGTTGGTGCATATTTGTTGGTTGATATGGCGCATATTTCGGGCCTCGTGGCCGGTGGTGCACACCCAAGCCCGCTGCCTTATGCCGATGCGGTGACCACGACAACGCATAAAACGCTGCGCGGCCCGCGCGGTGGCCTTATCCTCACAAATAATGAAGAACTCGGCAAAAAGTTTAACTCCGCCATTTTCCCGGGCATTCAAGGTGGCCCGCTTATGCATGTGATTGCCGCCAAAGCTGTGGCTTTCGGTGAAGCGCTGGAGCCTGATTACAAATTATATATCCAGCAAGTTGTGCAAAATGCCAAGGCGCTGGCCGACACGCTGGTCGGACACGGCTTTGATATTGTTTCCGGCGGCACGGATAATCACCTTGTCTTGGTTGATTTACGCCCCAAAGGCCTGACCGGTGACGTTGCCGAAGCGGCGATGGAGCGGGCATTCATTACCTGTAATAAGAACGGCGTGCCGTTTGATCCGGCTCCGCCCATGGTTACATCGGGAGTGCGACTTGGCACACCGGCCGGCACAACGCGGGGCTTCGGCGTTGCCGAGTTCCAAAAAGTCGGTGACTTGATTGCGCGTGTGCTGGATGCGGTAGCTGCCAGTGTCGCAAATGGAGACGGCGAAGCTGCGCCTAATGAAGAAGCCGCTGTGCGCGCTGAAGTTGAAGCGCTGTGCGCGCGCTTCCCGATTTACTAGAGTTTATTTATGCGTTGTCCCTACTGCATGAATGCCGATACGCAGGTTAAGGACAGCCGTCCGACCGAAGATAATTCGGTTATCCGCCGCCGCCGTGTGTGTGCCGATTGCGGTGGTCGTTTCACGACGTTTGAGCGTATTCAGTTGCGCGAGCTGACCATTGTCAAAAACACCGGTCGCAAAGTGCCGTTTGAGCGCGACAAGCTCATGCGTTCTGTGCAAGTCGCTCTGCGAAAACGCCCCGTTGAGCCGGAACGAATTGAACGTATGGTATCCGGGATTGTGCGTCGTCTGGAGAATTTGGGCGAGTCTGAAATTCCCGCCAAAATGGTTGGCGAATTGGTAATGGAAGGGCTTTACGCGCTCGATCAGGTGGCTTATGTGCGGTTCGCTTCGGTTTACCGAAACTTCCGCGAAGCCAAGGATTTTGAAGAATTCCTCGGGGAAATGAGCGGTCAGCCCGACCCATAGCCGCCATCCCGAAAGGCTCTAGCTCGATAGGGAGACGCGGTGACCCAACAGGTTCACAAAACCGATAAAGATTATATGCGTCAGGCTTTGCGGCTTGGGCGTTTCGGCTTGGGCAGCACGGCGCCCAATCCGGCGGTCGGTTGTGTGCTGGTTAAAGATGCGCAGATTATCGGCAGCGGCTTCACCCAAAAATCGGGTCGACCGCATGCTGAGGCGATGGCATTGGACGAGGCGGGCGATGAGGCGCGGGGCGCAACCGCCTATGTGACACTGGAGCCATGTGCCCATACCGGCGAGACGCCGCCTTGTGCTGCTTCATTGAACGATGCAGGCGTGGCGCGTGTGGTCTATGCGATTGATGACCCTGACCCGCGCGTGAATGGCGGCGGCGCGGCGATGTTGCAGGAAGCGGGGATGGATGTTGAACGCGGCGTGTTGGCCGATGAGGCACGGCGCGACCAGCTCGGATTCCTACTGAGCAAAACCGAGGGTCGGCCAATGGTAACGTTGAAACTTGCGGTCAGTGCCAATGGTTTTATGCGGACGCCGCAAGGCGAAAGCCCATGGATAACCGGCCCGCTTGCGCGTAAAAGCGGGCATTTATTGCGCGCGCAGCATGACGCAATCGTGACCGGCGCAGGCACAGTGAAGCAAGATAACCCATCGCTGGATTGCCGATTGCCCGGGCGGGCTGATGCGTCGCCCGTGCCGGTAGTGATGTCGCGCAGCGGCGCCTTACCGGACAATTGCAAACTGGCACAGCGCGACAATGTGATTATCAGCGATGGCACACCCGAGGCTGTGCTGGCTGATTTGGCATTGCGTGGCATAACCCGCGCCCTGCTGGAATGCGGCCCAAAACTGGCGGCGGCTTTTTTGGCTGATGATTTGGTTGATGAGATTGCGCTGTTTACCGCACCGCATGAAGTGGCCATGACAGGCGAAAGTGATATATCCCAAATGCAGCTAGACCTGAGGCGTTTCTCGAAAACCCATCAGGCAATGCTGGGGCCTGACAGTTACGTGCATTATTGTCGCGAAAGGAAAAATTCATGTTCACCGGAATTATCACCGATATCGGCACCATTGCGAAAGTGACCAAAAGCGGCGATACGCGCTTTGATGTGCTGACGGCCTATGACACAGACACGATTGATATGGGCGCGTCGATTGCCCATTCGGGCGTGTGCTTAACGGTTATTGAAAAAGGCAAGGGCGCCGATGGCGATTGGTTCGCGGTCGAGGCGTCAAAAGAAACCCTCGATGTCACCTCGGCAGGTGCTTGGCAAGAAGGCACAAAGCTTAACCTTGAGCGCGCTTTGAAAATGGGCGACGAACTGGGCGGGCATATTGTCTCCGGCCATGTTGACGGGCTGGCTGAAATTATTGCCATCACGCCCGAAGGTGATAGCCAGCGTTATACTTTCAAAACATCAGCAGCGCTGATGCCGTTTATTGCGCCAAAAGGGTCGGTGACCCTCGACGGCACATCATTGACGGTGAATGAAGTTGAAGGCCTGACCTTTGGCGTCAATCTTATTCCGCACACACAAGACGTCACCACATGGGGATTGTCGAAAGTGGGCGATATCATCAATCTGGAGATTGATGTCCTGGCCCGCTATGTCGCGCGCCTGAAACAAGCAGAACAGGAACTCGGAGACGCAAAATGAGCGAATTCAGCCAATATATTTCCACAGCGGAAGAAATTATCGAGGATACGCGCAATGGCAAAATGATTGTGCTGGTTGACGCCGAAGACCGTGAGAATGAGGGCGACCTGATTATTCCGGCGCAAATGGCGACGCCGGATGCCATCAACTTCATGGCTAAATTCGGGCGCGGCCTGATTTGCCTGACGCTGTTGCAGGAGCGCGCCGACCAGCTGGGGCTTGAGTTAATGTCGCAAAATAATCGCTCGCGTCATCAAACAGCTTTCACCGTATCGATTGAAGCGCGCGAGGGCATCTCGACCGGCATCTCGGCGCATGACCGCTCCAAAACCGTTTCAGTGGCCATTGACCCGACCAAAAGCATGCAAGACATCGTGTCGCCCGGGCATATTTTTCCCCTTGTTGCCCGCGATGGTGGCGTGCTCATGCGGGCCGGTCATACCGAAGCCTCGGTTGATATTGCGCGCCTCGCCGGACTTTATCCGGCCGGTGTAATTTGCGAGATTATGAATGATGACGGCACGATGGCGCGCCTGCCTGACCTCGTGCAGTTCGCGCAAATTCATGGGTTGAAGCTTGGCACGATTGCCGACCTGATTGCCTATCGCCGCCGCAATGACACGCTGGTTGAGCGTATTCATGAAGACACTTTTACGCTGGCTAATGGCAGTGAAATGAAAGCCTTTATTTACCTCAACACCATTGCCAATGAAGAACATATTGCGCTGGTGAAGGGCGACATCTCGGGGCCGGAGCCGGTATTGACCCGCTTCCACGCCGAAAATCTGGTGGCCGATATTGCCGGTAGCGGTATGCCGCGCGCCGGTGTGTTTCAGCAAGCGCTGGAGAAGATCGACGCGGAAGGGCGCGGCGTAGTGGTGATTATTCGAAACACCTCGCCAACGCCGTTTACCGATAGCCTCAACCCGCAGCCGACCGGCGACCCGATGCCGACACGCTTGCTTGATTATGGTGTCGGCGCACAAATTGTTGCTGATTTGGGTTTGCACGAAATTGAATTGCTGTCTGACACCCCGCGCACGGTTGTCGCGCTTGAGGGCTATGACCTAAAAATTGTCGGGCAGCGTCCGATAAATGGCGACAAATAGGAGCCTGAGATGAGTAAGAAAGTTTTGATTGTCGAGGCGCGCTTTTACGATGATATGGCCGACGCTTTAGCCGAGGGTGCTGCCGCCGTTCTTGATGCGGCCAGTGTCGCCTATGAGCGTGTTTCTGTGCCGGGCGTTTTGGAAGTGCCAGTGGCAATAAAATACGCCGCCGATAGCCATGCCTATGATGGCTATGTCGCGCTGGGCGTGGTTATTCGCGGTGAGACGACGCATTACGAGATTGTTTGCAATGAAAGCGCGCGCGCATTGATGGAGCTTGGCGTTAAAGACAAGCTGTCCATTGGCAACGGTATTCAGACGGTTGAGAATGAAGACCAAGCCTGGGCGCGTTGCAAAATGTCAGAAAAAGACAAGGGCGGTGGCGCGGCAAAAGCAGCACTTGCATTGATGGGCTTGCGCGATAGCTGGTCTTAAGGGTAAACCCCTCTCATGAGTGCTGATACTTACGACGCCCGATCATCGGCTCGCTTGCTGGCTGTGCAAGCGCTTTATCAAATGGATATTGCGCGCACACCGCTTGAGGTCATCATTCGTGAGTTTGGTGAGCATCGTTTGGAAGCCAAGCTGGACGATATTGAATTGCCCGCCGCTGATGGCGACCATTTTGAATTGGTGCTGCGCGGCGTGGTGGATAATCAGACACATATTGACCGCATCATTGACGGCAAGCTAGCCGAGAATTGGCGCTTGGCGCGGCTCGACAGCACATTGCGTGCCATCCTGCGTTGCGGCGTTTTGGAATTGACCCAAGCCCCTCAAGTGCCGCCCAAGGTTGTGGTGTCGCAATATTCGGATATCGCACACGCGTTTTTTGATGGTGCGGAAGGCGGCATGGCCAATGCGCTTTTGGATAATGTTGCCCAGGCGCTCGCCAATAATTCAGATAATGAGAACGCGGCGGTATAAGCCATGGCTGACAATAAGCAGCTTGATGAGTTTGGCTTAATCGCTGAACTACTTGCGCCATTGGCTGATAATAAAGCGGCGGCCCGCCTCAGCGATGATGCGGCAAGGGTCGCGGTTCCCGATGGGCTCGAACTGGTCATCAGCACGGATATGCTGGTCGCCAATGTTCATTTTCCGCCGGATGCCGATGCGGCACTGGTCGCCAATCGTATGCTGGCTTGCAATATCTCTGACCTCGCAGCCAAAGGCGCGCAACCTTATGGCTGTTTGTTGACGCTTGGTGTCGCGGGAAATTGGGACAGCGCATTTTTGCAGCGCTTCGTCGCGACGCTGGCTGACGGTCTTAAAACCTATGACATGCAGCTTTGGGGCGGCGACACGGTGCGCGCCAATGAAGGCTTTGCCGGATTGGCGGTGCATGGGCTTGTGCCGTCCGGTGAAATGCTGACACGCAGCGGCGCACAAGATGGCGATGATGTTTATGTCACCGGCACAATCGGTGATGGCTTTCTTGATTTGGCAGATTTGGGCCCGGCTTATGCCGCGCCCGCGCCGCCTATCGGGTTTGGGCAGGCGGCGCGCGGTTTGGCCAATGCGGCCATTGATGTCTCAGATGGTCTGATGGCCGACCTCGACCATATATGCCGCGCCAGCAAGGGTCGTATTAACGTTGAGGCTGAAGCCATACCGCTTTCCGAGGCGGGCAGGGCTTATGGCGATTTGGCAGCTCTGCTGTGTGGCGGTGATGATTTGCAAATGGCTTTCACCGCACCACCTGCACATGCCGATATTTTGGGAATCGAGGCCGAAAAACACCGCATCGCCTTGACCCGTATCGGGCGCTTTAGCGCAAGTGACGCGCATGAGGCGGTTTTGCGGGCCGAAAACGGACAGGAAATCAATGTGCAGAAACGCGGTTTTCGGCACTTCTAAGCGGTTTCTAGACAATTCAGTCTTTTATGCGCTTTTTCATCGCCTTTTTCGTGCTTCTTCTTGCTTTTACAGGCGTTTTTTGGCATATCTCGCTCACTTTTACACGGGGAGGATAACGCGCCGCTTTTCGGCCGTTCCCATAACAAAGAGGATTTACTCATGAGCACATTAATGTGGCTTATCATCGGGTCAGGTCTGCTCGCCATTGTCTATGGTGTTTGGACGGCTCGAACCATTATGGCGGCCGACGCCGGTAATGAGCGGATGCAGGAAATTGCATCGGCCATTCAAGAGGGTGCTGCTGCCTATCTGAACCGCCAATACCGAGCGATTGGTATCGTTGGTGTGGTGATTGCCATTCTGGTTTTCTTCCTCCTCGGCGCGAAAGTGTCCGCAGGCTTTGTCGTTGGTGCAGCCCTTTCGGGCGCTGCCGGTTATGTCGGCATGCTGGTTTCAGTGCGCGCTAATGTGCGCACCACCCAAGCTGCGAGCGAAAGCCTCGGCGCCGGCCTGTCAATGGCGTTCCGCTCAGGTGCGGTTACCGGCATGTTGGTTGCTGGTCTGGCGCTGTTGGCGGTTGCCGTTTACTTCGCCGTTCTGATTAACGGTTTCGGCCTGTCACCGGATAGTCGTGAAGTTGTTGACGCAATGGTCGCGCTTGGCTTTGGTGCTTCACTGATTTCAATCTTCGCCCGTCTCGGCGGCGGTATCTTCACGAAAGGTGCTGACGTTGGCGGCGACCTTGTTGGTAAAGTTGAAGCCGGAATTCCGGAAGATGACCCCCGCAACCCGGCCACCATCGCTGACAATGTTGGCGATAATGTCGGTGACTGCGCCGGTATGGCGGCTGACTTGTTTGAAACCTATGCGGTGACGATTGTTGCCACAATGGTTCTCAGCTCAATCTTCTTCACCGCTGATGCGCTGAGCATGATGATGTATCCGCTGGCCATTGGCGCCACCTGCATCATCACCTCAATCGCCGGCACATTTTTTGTCCGTTTGGGTGCCAGCCAGTCAATCATGGGCGCGCTGTATAAAGGCTTTATCGCCTCCGCCGTGCTGAGCTTGATTGCGCTTTACTTCGTCACCGACGCGGTTATCGGCCTGGACACACAGCGTGTTATTGAAGGCCAAGTGTTTAACGGTATGAGCCTGTATCTTTGTGGCGTTCTGGGTCTGGCCATTACCGGTCTGATTATCTGGATTACCGAATACTACACAGGTGTAAATTTCCGTCCGGTTAAATCAGTGGCTGCGGCTTCTGAAACCGGTCACGGCACAAACGTTATTCAGGGTCTGGCTGTTTCTATGGAAGCAACCGCTCTGCCGGCCATTGTCATTGTTGTCGGTATTCTGGCCACATACAGCCTTGCCGGTCTGTTCGGCATCGCCATTGCGGTGACCACCATGTTGGCACTGGCCGGTATGGTCGTCGCCCTTGATGCATTCGGTCCGGTAACGGATAATGCCGGTGGCATTGCTGAAATGGCTGAACTGCCGGAGAGCGTTCGTAACACAACCGACGCGCTCGACGCTGTCGGTAATACGACGAAAGCCGTTACCAAAGGCTACGCTATCGGTTCTGCCGGTCTGGGTGCGTTGGTATTGTTTGCGGCTTACACGCAAGACTTGCGTTACTTTACCGCCAATGCTGACCAGTATAGCTACTTCGCCGGTGTGACACCGGACTTCTCATTGTCCAATCCATATGTTGTGACCGGTCTGTTTATCGGTGGCATGCTGCCATATCTGTTTGGCGCAATGGGCATGATGGCCGTTGGCCGTGCAGGTGGTGCGATTGTTGAAGAAGTGCGCCGCCAGTTCAAAGAGAAGCCGGGCATTATGAAAGGCACTGAGAAGCCTGATTATACGGCTGCTGTTGACCTGCTGACCCGCGCTGCGATTAAGGAAATGATTGTGCCGTCCATGCTGCCGGTTTTGTCTCCGGTCGCTCTGTATCTGATTATTGAGCAAATTGCCGACCGTTCAGCCGCTTTCTCTGCGCTGGGTGCGATGCTGCTCGGCGTCATTGTTACCGGCCTGTTTGTTGCGCTGTCTATGACAGCGGGCGGCGGTGCTTGGGACAATGCCAAGAAATACATCGAAGATGGCAATCATGGTGGTAAAGGTTCGGAAGCACATAAAGCAGCCGTAACCGGCGACACCGTTGGTGACCCGTATAAAGATACGGCCGGTCCTGCGGTTAACCCGATGATTAAAATCACCAATATTGTTGCGCTGATGATGCTGGCCGTTCTGGCTCACTAAGCCCAATAAATTACGATTTGCAGCCCCGGCATGGCGACATGTCGGGGTTTCTTTTTGCCGCATCTATGGTTAGGCTGAGGGTCGCTAATAACAAAAACAGGAGCGCGTTATGAAAACCTATTTTGATGTCGTCGCGCAGACACGTGTTCTGGCGGCCAGTTTTGTCCTCACATTCCTCTTTGTTGGTTTTATATTTCCAATGCTTGCGGGTGATATTGAAAGCTTGGACACAAGAACAAACGGGTATGATTTTGCCGAAGTCATGACTGCAATGGCGGGCTATGGCGAGGCGGGCCGGTTGCGCTATGCGCTGATCAGCCCAACGCTGGATACATTGTTTCCAATTTGTTATGCGAGCTTTTACGCTGGCATTATTTATCGCTTTGCGCCGCATGAGCGGCTGAAATTACTGGCTTATGTGCCGTTGATTGGCGGGTTGATTGACCTTGGCGAAAACGCCCAAGTGACAACCATGCTGCTGCAATATCCTGATATATCGGAAGCGCAGGTCGCGGTGGCCAATCGGTTTACCCTGACCAAATTCGCTTTTACGAATACATCCATGTGGTTGGCTTTGGCCGCCGGTGGTTGGGAAGCTTTGGCTTCGAAAAATGGAAGTCGCGTTAAGCTAAAACTCGGTCGGTGACCCGTCGCCAAACCGTCCGACATTGCCGAAGATTTGTTGCAGGGCACTTAGCTCAGAGCCTTGCGTTTGGGTGGTGCGGGCAACGATTGGAATGATAATGCCGTCTTCCAGCCCATAAATCGCAATATCACTGACGGTTTTGTTTTTGTCGAAATAGACAGCCAGCACTTTGCGCTCAACTTCTTCCGGCGCGCGATAACTCTCGGTTACAAAGCGGCTGTAGATATAATAATAAGACTCGGTTTTGATCTTGTTCACGGTTGTTGGTGAACCGAAAATATCACGCACCGCGGTTTGCGTGGTGGTGCCTTTCTTGATGTTCTCAACCGAGCGGTCATCGAAAAAATAACCGCGATTATCAATCACCGGCGCGCAGGCCATAATCGAGGCAGCAAGCAAACTCGCGCCGAAAATTTGCCCGCGACGTTTGACCGCCTGTTGAACAAGCTCATCTTTTGTTTTTTGAAGAAATCGCATCATTGATTACCTAACGTGAATAGCCTAGATGGGTAAACAATCGCGCGCCGAGAGGCAACCAAAATTTCTGTCGGATATCGGAGAAAGCAAATGGGACTACTCGATTTTTTGTCACTGAACAAATCAGCCCCTGATTTGACCCCCGCCTATACGGCGATTATGGCGCTGGCGCGCCAGCCCGACCATTATGGTGATGGCGGTGTGCCGGATAGTTTTGATGGGCGTTTTGATATGTTGGCGGCGCATGTGCATGTGGTGTTGCGCCGTCTGCGCAGTGAGGGTGTCGCGCGCGATGATATCGGGCAGGCTTTGTTCGATATATTTTTCCGCGATATGGATCAAGCCATGCGCGAGGCCGGCGTCGGTGATTTAGGCGTCGGCAAGAAAATTCGCAAAATGGCACAAGCCTATTATGGCCGGGCTGCCGCTTATGATGAAGCCCTTGGTAAAGCGGCGCCCGTCAAAGCAGACGTCAAAACCAAAACCGCCTTGGCCGAGGTTTTACAGCGCAATCTTTATCCCGATGCGCCAGAGGCGGCTGATGATAAAAAACTGAAAGCGCTTGCGTCCTATTTGCTCACGCTTGAAAATGACTTGGCGGGCGTCACGCTGGATAATATTCTGGCCGGAAAGTTTTGAGGCACGGTGATGAGTGAAGATGAAGCAATCTCTGCGCCCTTTGGGGAAGCAGAAATGAGCCTTCTGGTGCTGCATGACGAAGTGCCGCCAAACGGGCGCGAAATTGAACATGTCGCTAATGACGATGTTTTGGCTGCATTGGCCAAGCGTTTTAAGGTGGAGGAAGTGGCCGATTTAATTTTTGAAGCGCTGCTGACGCCATTGGCCAGCGACTGCCTGCAAGTCAGCGGCAAGGTGCGTGGCAAGGTGCGCCAGCTTTGTGGCGTGACCCTGGACCCGCTATGGACGCAGATCAATATTGATTTCTCAACTGAGTTCCAGCCGCAGGAATTGGTCGCCAAATATGTCGTGCCGGAGGATGATTTCGATACCGAGCTGCCGGAAGCCATGCAAAACGGGCAAGCCGATATTGGTGAAATGGTGACGCAAGTATTTGCCATGGAAATTCCCGCATACCCGCGCGCTGAGGATGCTGAATTTGTCGGCTACGGGCAAAGTGAAGCGGAAAGAGAAGCCGAAGATGCAAAGCAATCGCCTTTTGCCGCCTTATCCGCGCTCAAAGCCTCAAATGATACTTCTGACGAGACTTGATAAAAACCTCAAACTGGCGCATATAGTGCGGCGTTTTGGGCTATAATGTAGCTGTAGTGAGGGGACGTTGTGAGCAATACAGTGATTGCGATTGATGCCATGGGCGGCGATTATGGCCCGGCTGTTACCATAGCCGGATTGGCGCGCACGCGAAGCGCGCGTCCGGAGGTCAGTTTTTTGCTCTTTGGCAATGAAGACCAGATAAACGCTGAACTGCAAAAGCACGCAGCGCTGGCTGCGGTTTCGACCGTCACGCATTGCGATGTTGATGTGCCGATGGACGCAAAGCCCAGTGTTGCCTTACGCAAAGGGCGTAAGACCTCCGGCATGTGGCGCGCCATTCAGGCGGTTAAAGAGGGCGACGCAAAGGCCTGTGTGTCGGCCGGCAATACCGGCGCATTAATGGCCATGTCAAAAATTATTCTGCGCACACCGCCGGGGATTGAACGCCCGGCCATTGCCGCTATCTGGCCGACCATTCGCGGCGAAAGCGTTGTGCTTGATGTGGGGGCCAATATTGGCGGCACGGCATCGCAATATGTTCAGTTCGCTGCTATGGGCGCTGCCTATGCGCGCACGGTTTTTGGCCTGAAGAAACCTCAAATCGGCATATTGAATATCGGCACCGAAGAAATGAAGGGTACCGACGCGGTTAAAGAGGCCGCCGAATTGCTTGAGCGTTCCGAGTTGAACTTTAAGGGTTTTGTCGAAGGCGATGGTATTGGCCGCGGCGATGTTGATGTCGTGGTGACCGATGGCTTTACCGGCAATATCGCGCTAAAAACGGCTGAGGGTACAGCGCGGCAAATGGCCGAGTATTTACGCCAAGCCATGAGCAGTTCGCTGATGAGCAAAATTGGCTATCTTTTTGCGCGCGGCGGCTTTGCGGCTTTGCGCGCACGCATGGATCCGAACAGCTCAAATGGCGGTATGTTTTTGGGGTTGAACGGCGTTGTTGTTAAAAGTCATGGTGGGGCGGACGTCGCCGGTTTTGCCACTGCCGTGGAAGTAGCGATTGAAGCGGCGGAAGCCGACATGTTGGGTGAGATTTCACGGCGCATTGAAAAGATACAGGCATTGCTTGATGACGCATGGGCGGAGTCGCTCGATTGATAAACATCACGCATTTGCGATGTAAGGAGAATGGCATTGATGTCCCGAAAAGCAAAAATAACAGGCATAGGCAGTTACCTTCCGGCTGAAATCATCAGCAATAATGAATTGTCAAAAACCCTCGACACCAGCGATGAGTGGATTACCACGCGCTCGGGTATTAAACAGCGCCACCGTGCCGCAGAGGGGGAGGCGACCAGCGATATTGCCTTACAAGCGGCGCAGGCCGCGCTCAGCGATGCCGGCATCACGGCGCAAGATATTGATCTGATTATCGTCTCGACCACGACGCCGGACTTGACCTTTCCCGCCACCGCCGCGCTGGTGCAGAAGAAGCTCGGCATTAATCATGGCGCAGCTTTCGATGTTCAGGCCGTCTGCTCAGGCTTTGTCTATGGGCTGAGTGTCGCCTCGGCTATGGTTGAAACCGGACAGGCGCAGCGCGTCTTGCTCATCGGTGCGGAGACCATGACGCGCTTGCTCGATTGGGAAGATAGGACAACGGCGGTTTTGTTTGGCGATGGCGGTGGGGCCGTGGTGCTTGAGGCAACAGAGATAACGACGCCCGACGCGCCGCATATTGTCGGCTCCTATTTACGCTCCGATGGCAATCTGACCGATTTGCTTTATGTCGATGGCGGCCCATCCACGACCGGCACGACCGGTAAACTGCGTATGCAGGGGCGCGAAGTCTATCGCCATGCAGTCGGCAATATCGCTGAGGCGATAGAAAGCCTGCTGCAAAAGCATAACTTGACCGTCGATGATATTGATTGGTTTGTGCCGCATCAGGCCAATAAGCGCATTATTGATGGCGTCGCTAAAAAGATTGGCTTACCGGTTGAGAAGACGGTTGTTACCGTGCAAGAACACGCCAATACATCGGCGGCATCGATACCGTTGGCCTTGCATGATTTGGTGAAAAGCGGCCGCGTGGCGTCTGGGGATGTGTTGATGCTCGAAGCCATGGGCGGGGGCTTGACCTGGGGCGCCAATCTGGTCATTTGGGCATAAATCACTCATTTAATTAAGTTTTAAGGTTGCACCGCCATTTTGCCTTGTGCTTAACTTTCGCATGAGGAGATTGTGAGATGGTGGGCAAGACAGTAACGCGTTCAGATTTGAGCGAAATTGTTTACAATGCGGTGGGTTTATCGCGAAACGAGTCGGCGCAAATCGTTGAAACCGTTTTAGACGAAATTTCCGATGCCCTCATTCGGGGTGAAGATGTCAAACTTTCTTCTTTCGGCTCCTTTTTGGTGCGCCATAAAAACGGTCGCATGGGGCGCAACCCTAAAACCGGCGAAGAGGTTCCAATTGATCCGCGCCGCGTTCTCAGTTTTCGGGCCAGCCATGTCCTCAAAGAAAAAATCAATAAAATGTCCGGACTCGGCTAAAATCATTACATGAGCTCGGGTAAATCAGACAGTGCCTTTCGCACCATAAGCGAGGTAGCAGAGGCGCTTGCGGTGAAGCCACATGTGCTGCGCTTTTGGGAAAGCAAGTTTGACGAGATCCAACCGGTCAAACGCGCAGCGGGGCGGCGCTATTATCGTCCCGAGGATGTTGCGCTGATTGCCGGTATCAAACATTTGCTGCACGAGCAGGGCATGACGATTAAGGGCGTGCAGAAGCACCTGAAGGAAAATAGTGTCAGCGACGTGCGCGGCTTGGCGGCGGGCGAAAAACCAAAAGGCGGTAATGGTGCGCTCAATGAGATCGGTCTCAATCGCCGCAGTAAGCTGGAAGCGGCGCGGCAAAACTTGCTGCAGGCCCGCATTTTGCTGACCGGCGAAGATAATTAGAAGTCGTTTTGCCCGTCTGGCTTTTTTAGCGGAAACTTTCTAAGACACGGGCAGTCGGCGCTTAGCGCGATAAAAGGGCTTGGCGCGCCGAGCGCGCCTTAACCCCGCCTTTCGCCAGCGAAATCCCCGCAAGGGCTGAAGTCGGCAGTTAGAACAACCCATCTCTTGCCTTTTTAGCGGAAACTTTCTAAGACACGGGCAGTCGGAGCGTAGCGCAGCCCGGTAGCGCACTTGTCTGGGGGACAAGGGGTCGTGGGTTCGAATCCCGCCGCTCCGACCATTTATTGACTGGAGAAGAACATGTCTGCCATTTTGCCCATCGTTATTTTTATCGTCGTCATTATCGCACTGAACATTTTTCAGTTCGGGCGTGCAGATTAAAGCCAAGCCATCAGCCGACCGTCTCGTCTCGACGGCTTTACGCCGAAAAACCGCCTCGTTTGTACAAGGCAAAGCGTGCTCACCCGTCTGGTGAGCGAGTGTCTTTCGTGTCCGGTCGTTGCATCCAATAGATGATGGCGGCGGCGGGAACGACCCAAGCGACACCGGTAATCAAATAATAGAAGAACTCGATAATGCCGTTTTCCGGCACGCTGGAGGTCACGGCGACGGTCATCACAATCATCGCGTAAAACACGATCAGGGCGAGCATCAGCACCAGCCCGATGAGCTTGCGAATGCGTATCGGCAACCACGGTTTATTGAAGGGCTTCTCGGATTTCGGTTCTGATGCGTTTGACATGACGCTGATGTAACATGAAGCGGCCCGCTGCTCTAGCGATGTTTGGTCGCAAGGCGCTGTGCCGGTGAAACGCCTATATAGAAACCATGAATAAAAACGCTTTATCTGCGCCCAGCGCATCCGCCGCGTCTGATCGTCAAATTGCCATTTGGCTGTTTACCGTTGCCGGTTTTGTGATGTTGATGGTGCTGGTCGGCGGCCTGACGCGGTTGACCGATAGCGGGCTTTCGATCACCGAATGGGCGCCGATACGCGGGGCGCTGCCGCCGTTCAGCCATGCCGATTGGCTGGTCGAGTTTGAGAAATACAAGCAAATACCCGAATACCAACTGGTCAATCTGGGCATGAGCATGGCCGAGTTCAAATTCATTTATTGGTGGGAGTGGGGGCATCGCTTTTTGGGACGCATTGTCGGCTTGGTGTTTTTCCTGCCGTTTGTCGTTTTCCTCGCGCAAAAGAAAATTAGCCGCGCGCAACTGCCGCCACTGCTTGGCCTGTTTGCACTCGGTGGCCTGCAAGGGTTTATGGGGTGGTATATGGTCGCCAGCGGCCTGACTGAGCGGGTTGATGTCAGCCAATACCGCCTCGCCATGCATCTTGGGCTGGCACTGATTATTTTCGCTTGCAGCGTTTGGATGGCACTTACCTATTGGCGCGGCAATGCCGGTGAGGGTCGCGTCACCGCGCACTCAAAATGGGCGGCGTTTATTGTCGTGGCGGTGCTGGCGCAATCGCTGATGGGCGCACTGGTCGCGGGCATTAATGCCGGCAAAACCTATACAGATTGGCCGCTGATGGACGGTGATTTTATCCCCTCCGGCTTGTTTGATATGCAGCCTTTCTGGCTCAACTTTTTTGAGAACCATCTGACCGTTCAATTTGACCACCGCATGATTGCCTACGCGCTCACGGCGCTGATTGGCTGGCATATTTACCGCGTGCTGAAATCGGGCAGTGATAAGCCTGATGGCGGCGCGGCGGCGCTGTCGGCCAAATGGCTGGGCGCAGCTTTGGGGCTGCAGGTCATTCTGGGCATAAGCGCGCTGATGCTTGCCGTGCCGATAGCATTGGGCGCGGCACACCAGCTTGGCGCGGTGCTGTTGCTGGCTATCGCGGTCACGCACTTGCATATTCTTTACAAACAAACGGTTTAGCATAGGGTAAATAATTACCAAATTTGCAAGACGTTGTTTTTACTATATAATTTTATGCAATTAGGCATTGCAAACGCCCTCTGTGCGGCGTAAAACACCGCCAATGCTTGGAAATCACCCATACTGGGTTTGTTTAGGACGAGACAGATGAAAACATATTCTGCAAAACCGGCCGATATTGAGAAGAAGTGGATTCTCATTGATGCCGAAAACATGGTTGTCGGGCGGTTGGCGGCGGTTATCGCAACGCGCCTGCGCGGCAAGCATTTGCCGACTTTCACCCCGCATATGGATTGCGGCGACAATGTCGTTGTTATCAATGCCGATAAGGTGAAGTTTACCGGCAAGAAAATGGGCGACAAAAAATACTATCGCCACACCGGTTATCCCGGCGGCATTAAGGAAACGACGCCTGAAAAAATCATGGAGGGCAAATTTCCTGAGCGCGTCGTGGAAATGGCCGTGAAGCGCATGTTGCCGCGTGGCCCGCTGGGTCGTCAGCAACTGACCAATTTGAAAGTTTATGCCGGTAGCGAGCATCCGCATGAGGCGCAATCGCCCGAGACGCTTGATGTCGCGGCCATGAACAGCAAGAATGTGAGGGCATAATATGTCTGAGACAACAGAAACAACTTTGGAAAATCTCGACACGGCAATCGCCGGAACGGGTGACGACGCTGTTGCCGCCGCTGCGGTTGACGCGCCGGTGACACCAGCCGAGCCTAAAATTGACCAGCAAGGCCGCTCTTATGCAACCGGCAAACGTAAAAACGCCATTGCGCGCGTTTGGATTAAGCCGGGCAGTGGCACAATTACGGTGAACGGCAAAGATGAGGAAACTTTCTTCGCCCGTCCGGTGCTGCGCATGATTTTGCGCCAGCCTTTGGTCGCTGCCGAGCGCAATGGCCAGTTCGATGTGGTCGCCACGGTAAGCGGTGGCGGTTTGTCGGGCCAAGCCGGTGCAGTGCGCCACGGCCTGTCTAAGGCGCTGACCTATTATGAGCCGGGCCTGCGCCCAGTGCTCAAAAAAGGCGGCTTCCTGACCCGTGACAGCCGTGTTGTCGAGCGTAAAAAATATGGTCGCGCGAAAGCCCGTCGTAGCTTCCAGTTCTCGAAACGTTAAGCCTCATTGCTACGTTAAACGAGAAGACGAAAGAAAAAGGGGCTTTTTGGCCCCTTTTTTGTTATGAAAAGATAGAATTTTAATGGGGGATTCGATGTCTGAAACCGTTGAAGGCAGCAGTATCACAATCACGGAAATCATGGATTTCCTGCCGCACCGTTATCCATTTTTATTGGTTGACCGTGTCGTTGAAATGGATGGCGAACAATCGGGGGTCGGTATTAAAAATGTCACCGCCTCCGAGCCGTGGTTTACCGGCCATTTTCCGAATAATCCGGTCTTTCCGGGGGTTTTGATTATCGAAGCCATCGCGCAAGTATCAGCGATTTTGGTGATGCAGAACGCCAAAGATAGCGGCAATCCCATTGAGACCAAGCTGATTTACTTCATGACGGTCGATAAGGTGCGCTTCCGGCATCCGGTAACGCCGGGCGATCAGATGCGGATTCAGGTGACGCAAATTCGTCGCCGTGGCATGGCCTATAAATTTAGAGGCGAGGTTTACGTCGATGGCAAGCTGGTGGCTGAAGGTGAAATTATGGCCATCAATCATGACCCCGACGCTTAAGGACGAGCAGGAAGGTTAGGGATAAAATGAGCACGCGGAAAATCAATGTCGGCATTATCGGCGCGTCGGGCTACACCGGCGCCGATGCCGTGCGCCTGCTCGCGGCTCATCCCAATGCCGAGATTAAACTGCTGACCGGCAATGCCCATGCGGGCAAAAAGCTGGCCGATATTTATCCGCAATTTGCCGGTCTCGATGTGCCGCCTTTGGTGAAAGCCGAGGACGCTGATTGGAACGGCATTGATGTTGCGATTTGCGGTCTGCCCCATTCAACGGCGCAAGATGTTATCGCGCAATTGTCCGACAGCGTGAAGGTCATTGATATGTCCGCCGACTTCCGGCTACGCAATGCCGATACTTATGCCGAATGGTATGGTCGCAGCCATGACAATGCGGATTTGCTGGGTGAGGCGGTGTACGGCCTGAGCGAGCATTATACCGATGCGATTAAGCAGGCGCGGCTGGTTGCGTGCCCGGGGTGTTATCCGACGGCAGCTCTAACCGCGCTCCTGCCTTTGGTGCAAGCCGGTCTGCTGAGCAGCGAAGATTTGATTATTGATGCCAAATCGGGCGTCACCGGCGCAGGTCGCAGTTTGAAAGAACAAAATCTGTTTTCCGAAGTGGCGGAAGGCATGAATGCTTACAGCGTCGCCACTCATCGGCACGCGCCGGAGATTGAGCAAGAAGTCGCCAAAGCGGCAGGGCTTGACGATGTGCGGGTCAATTTCACGCCGCATCTCGTGCCGATGAATCGCGGCGAATATGTCTCGATTTATGCGCGCGCCAATGGCTCGGCAAGCGATATGAAAGCGGCATGGCAAGATTTCTACGCCGATAAGCCCTTTGTGCGGGTGGTTGATGACGCACCTGCGACGCGGCATGTGCGCGGCTCTAATTATTGTCTGCTATCGGCGTTTGACGACCGGATTGACGGGCGGGTGATTTTATTTGCCGCGCTGGATAATTTGGTCAAAGGCTCAAGCGGGCAGGCCATACAGAATATGAATTTGATGTTTGGCTTTGATGAGGCCGCGGGTTTGCAGCAGCAACCGCTTTATCCTTAGGCGTTAACAGCCGGCCAAAGTCATGCTATTGCCTTATTTGAATTGCAAATTCGGCTTTTATGAGTGAATGGAAAGCAGATGGACCACGAATTTCATCGTATTCAAAGATTGCCACCTTATGTGTTTGAGCGCGTCAATAAGCTGAAAGCGCAAGCGCGCGCAGATGGCAAAGATATTATTGATTTCGGCATGGGTAATCCGGACCTGCCGACACCGACGCATATTGTCGAGAAGCTGGTTGAAACCGTGCGTAACCCGCGCACGCATCGCTATTCGGCATCTAAGGGTATCCCCGGTCTGCGAAAGGCGCAAGCGCGTTACTATGAGCGCCGTTTTGGTGTGAAGCTAAACCCCGATACGGAAGTGATTGCGACGCTCGGCTCGAAAGAAGGCTTTGCCAATATGGCGCAGGCGATTACCGATCCGGGTGATGTTATTCTTGTTCCGAACCCGACTTATCCGATTCACGCTTTTGGCTTTATTATTTCCGGCGCGACCATTCGGCATTTGCCGGTGCAAGAGGGCGATGATTTTTTCGCCGTGCTTGACCAAGCGGTTGTGCATAGTCACCCCAAGCCGAAAGCGCTGGTGCTGAATTATCCGGGCAATCCGACGGCTGAAGTGGTCGGCCTTGATTTCTATAAAGAAGTCGTCGCCTATGCCAAAAAGCACGATATTATTTTGCTGTCGGATTTGGCTTATGCCGAAATTTATTTCGACGAAGACAATCCGCCGCCCTCTATTTTGCAGATTGATGGCGCGAAAGATATTGCGGTCGAGTTCACCTCGTTGTCGAAAACCTTCTCCATGCCCGGTTGGCGTATGGGCTTTGCGGTTGGTAATGAGAAACTTATCGGCGCCTTGACCCGCATTAAATCCTATCTCGATTATGGCGCGTTTACGCCGATTCAAGTGGCGGCTGCGGCGGCTCTCGACAGTCCGGAAGAGATTATTCGCGACATTCGCGCGGTTTA
>JAKMDW010000013.1 GCA_022426245.1 Alphaproteobacteria bacterium
TGAATGGCAATGCCGAGATAAGAGCGCGGGCCGTCAATCCATGCATCAACCAAGCGCTTGCCGCCACGACCGCGAATATCAACCCGCAATAGCGGGCCGGTCATCGCGTCAAAACCGGTAGCATAAACAATCGCGTCAAACTCGTGCGCCCCATCGCTGGTCTCGATACCGTTTTCGGTAATCGCTTTAATCGGCGTGCGCCGCAAATTAACCAAAGAAACATTATCGCGATTATAGGTCTCGTAATAATCCGTATCAATGCACGGGCGCTTGGTTGCATAAGGAAAAGCTTTCGGCGTCAAATCATCTGCCGTTTGCTTATCTTTCACCGTATTGCGAATGCGGTAGCGGATAAATTCAGAGACTTCATGATTGGCCTCTTCATCAATTTGAATGTCTGAAAAAGTTGACATCAGCCCGGTCAGCAAGCCGTTATCCCAAGCCTCCTCAAAGCGCCGCTGGCGCTCTTCTTTCGGCACGTCCATGACGCGCTCCAATTGCCGCTCGGGATTTATGATACCGGCCGGGCTAAGACGCTGCTCTTGGCGATACTGGTCATAATTGCCCTTCATCGTGTCAACCTCCGAATTGGTCAATGGCCGATTGAAAGCCGGGGTCGAATAGGCGGCGGTGCGCTGATAGACGACCAGTTCGTCCGCCTCTTCGGCAATCAGCGGTATTGATTGCACGGCAGATGAGCCGGTGCCGATAATGGCGACGCGCTTGCCGGTAAAATCGACACCCTCTTTCGGCCATAAGCCGGTCTGATAGGTCTCGCCTTTATAGCTGTCGCGCCCGGCAATATCCGGCGTTTTGGCAGCCGACAAAACACCGGTCGCCATCACAAAATAGCGCGCGCGCACGCGCTTGCCGCATTCCGTGGTAATCAGCCATTCGTCTTTATCATCGTCAAAATGGGCGCTTTCCACCCGCGTATTGAAAGTGATATTGCGCTTCAGATCGAAGCGGTCAGCCACATGCTGGGCATAACGCAAAAGTTCCGGCTGGGGCGAGTATTTTTCCGACCAGACCCAATCTTGCTCCAAATCTTTTGAGAAAGAGAAAGAATAAGCCATGCTTTCAATATCCACCCTTGCGCCCGGATAGCGGTTCCAAAACCATGTGCCGCCAACATCTTCACCGGCTTCAAACACTTGCACAGACAGGCCCATTTCGCGCAAGCGATGAAGCTGATACATGCCCGAAAAACCGGCGCCGACGACCACTGCATCGACGGTTTCAGCGGGGTCGAGATGAGTGTCGATTTCGCGCGCCACCCAATCCATCGCCTCAAAGCCGACAGGCAGAACATCAGGCATGGCGAAGAAAGTATGCATTTGCTGGTCAAAGCATTTATAGGCCACCAACTTGCCAACCGCGTCCAGCTTATCGGCATAGGCTTTGCCCTCATCAACCAGAATGTCGAACTCCGCCGCCAGCACAATGGCCGGTGCAATTTGGCTCACATCATCGGCCAGAATGGGCGAGACTTCCGCATTGAGGCGCTGCTCGGGGTCGCAATACTGGTCCCAGAAATAAGTCATCACCTCGGCATTCAGGAAAAGCTGATTATCCTCAGCCGTAAAGCTTTCGGTTTCCATGCGCCCGTCAATGACCGGATAGACCAGCACTTGCAGGTCAATCTTCGGGCCGTCTTCAGCGATGGTTTTTTGCGCCATCACGGTCGCCAAATTACCGCCTGCACTATCACCGGCGACAATGAGCGGCAGCTTTTCAGCGCCGATTTCTTTGCGATTGGCCTCGACCCAATTCAGCGCCGCATAGCTGTCTTGCATGGGCACCGGATATTTATGCTCAGGGCTTTTGCGATAATCAACCATAACGACAATGGCATTGCATTTTTCCGCCAAATGACGACCGACCAAATCATAATCGTCAATATTGCCGATAACCCAGCCGCCGCCATGATAGTAAACCATCACAGACCGCGCTTCCCCCGCCGGGGTAAGCACACGGCCACGAATCTCGCCACCCTCAACGCCAATGGTGACATCCGTCGCCGACACGCTTTCCGGCCCGTCGGGCATGGAGCGGTAAATCTCAGTGAAAACCAGCCGCGCTTCATCAGCGCTTAGTGTTTGCAAAGGCGGCGCTTCGTTCAGCATCATATTTGCCAACAAAGATGTCGTCGCGAAATCCAGTTTCATGTCTGTCTCCCAAGTAAATTCCAAAAAAAGGCTAACGCCTTTAAATTACCGCGTAAAGCCCTGATGGGGGTGAATCACTCTTTGGCTTTTACCGGGGCTTTTACCGGGGTTTTTACCGGCGGCTCGGCATAAGAGCCGGCAGCGATCATCACCTCATCGGGTGTCGCGAGCATTTTTTGATATATCTCATCAGGATAAGGCATATGCGGCTTATCGGCATCATATGGCGGCTGTGCCACGCTGCCCGCCTCGCCCGCATAAGCATCGGGCGTCATATAATTTTGCGCTTCTTGCGCCGAGATACCGGCTTTTTCCAAAACCTTAGGGTCGACCCATTGCGCCGTATCAAGCGTCGCCCCGGGGGTCGCCACTTCCAGCGCCATATTATCAGGGCCGGCAAAATAAATGGACTGGCACATGCCATGGTCGAGCGGGCCGATAACATTGACGCCTTTTTTGCGAATACGGTCGCGCATCGCCAAAAGCGCATCTTGCGTGTCCACCCGAAAAGCCAAATGCTGCATGGTGCCGGGGGCGCTGACACCTGCGCCAGTGCCGGCATGGGTGACACCCAGTTCGACCGGCACATTGGCCGCTTCGGGCAATTCAACAATGGAAAAATAACAATGGTCATTGAGATGCATGAAAGCATGCAAGCCGCCCGGCACGCCATGCATGTCAAACAGCGCGCTTAATCGGCACCCCAAAACGTCGGAAAAAAACGCAATATGCTTTTTTATATCATCCGCCATAATCGCAATATGGTGAATGCCGCTTGCCTTGATCATTTGCAATGCCTCCGCTTTATGTCAGACTAAAAGCCTATTTTAAGCGGGGGAAAAGAGCAATATGTCAGTGCAGCGCCTGCCCTATATGGTGGTTTTCGAAGAGGATACGGGCTTCAAAGACGTCTATGGCAGCGCGGTTGGCATGGTGGCGGTTGAAGCCATGCGCATCACGCCCGAAACAAAATCCGACACGGCCATTGTGTTTTCGCATCCCGTGGGCGGCGGTTCCTTTTTACCGATGGTGAATGCGCTGGCGCATGCCGGTCATCATGTGATTTATGCCAATACGCGGTTTCGTGGCAATGACACGGCGCTGCTGATGGAGAAATGCGTCACTGATTTGGGCGCGGTCATCGCGCATGCCAAAGAAAAATTCGGCTATCAAAAAATCATTCTCGGCGGTTGGTCGGGAGGCGGGTCGCTGTCTCTGTTTTATCAAGATCAAGCCACCGGCAAACGGCTGCACCAAACCGCCGCCGGAGACCCTTATGATTTATCCAACGCCAATCTGCCCGCCGCTGATGGTGTCTTATTATTGGCAGCTCATGTCAGTCGCGCTGTCACGCTCACCGAATGGATGGACCCGTCCATTACCGATGAGGCCGACCCGTTTGTCCGTGACACGCAGCTGAATATTTACGACCCGAAAAACCCCAATAAACCGGCCTATGAGGAAGCTTATGTGACGCATTATCGCGCCGCCCAGCTGGCGCGCAATCGGCGCATCACGGCTTGGGTGAAGGAAATGCTGGCCGATTTGCGCCAAAGCGGGCACGAAAACCACGAGCGCGCTTTTTGTGTGCATGGCACAATGGCCGATCTGCGCTGGACCGACCCGATGCAAGACCCGTCCGACCGCACACCCCATAGCTGCTATTTGGGCGAGCCTGTTGTGGCCAATGACGGGCCGGTGGGGCTGGCGCGCTTTACCACTTTACGCTCTTGGCTGTCGCAATGGAGCTATGACGACACACGGGCAGACGGGTTGGGCAATGCGGGGCGCGTCACTATTCCGGCGCTGGTCATCAATAATACGGCCGATCTCGCCTGCACGCCCAGCCACGCGCAACGCCTATTCGCAGCACTGGGCAGTGCCGACAAAACGCATATGAATATTGAAGGCGCCGACCATTATTATATTGAGCGCCGCGATTTATTGGACGGCGCGGTCGCCCATGTCTCGGACTGGCTTAAAACCCGCGACTTTATGTAGTATTTGTTTTAGTCTTTTCCCCATGAAGTTGCAGCAATTGGTCGATGAGTTAAGCGCCTTCCTGCTGGCGCACGCCGCCACAACGCCATTTATCTTCGGTGTATCAGGCGGTCAGGGTGCCGGTAAGTCGACCCTGTGTCACGCACTGGCTGAGGCGCTGGCGAGACAGAATAAAACCGCCCTCACCTTGTCTTTGGACGATTTTTATTTATCAAAGGCCGAACGCCAAGGCCTCGCGGCCAATGTGCATAAGCTGTGCGCCACACGCGGCGTGCCCGGCACTCATGATGTGGATTTGCTTGCCCGCGTGTTGAAAAATCTGAGCGCGGCGTCACCGAAAGCGCCGATAGCCCTGCCGCGTTTCAGCAAAAGCCATGATGACCGCATTGAGGATACGCTATTGGATTTTTGCCCCGATTTCGTATTTCTAGAAGGCTGGTGTGTTGGCGGGCACGCCGCTTGCATTGAGGCGAAACCGCAAAATGAGTGGGAACAAACCCATGACCCTGACGCGGTTTGGAAAAGCTGGTCGCAAACCCAAGCCGCCGACTATCAACAAATATGGCAGGCTTGCGACGCCATGATGTTATTGCGGCAAGAGAATTTTGATGCCGTCATTGACAGCCGATGGCTGCAAGAACAAGGCAATGCGGCAGCCAGCGGCGTATGGCAATTTGCCGATCGTGCGGCGGTGGCCGCATTTTGTGCCCATTATGAAAGCTGGACGCTGGGCATATGGAAAGATTTAACGCCGTGCGCCGATTTTGTTATTGGCCGCGATGCCGCCTATGACTATTATCCCTTAAGGGGATAATTTATTACTACGTAAGGCGGTTTTGTGCTGCAAGAAATCCTCACACGTCATATTGAATTTATTTATCCCGACCAAGATGCATCGGCACTTGTCGCGCAATTTTGCGCCGCCTTCGACCTTGCCCCCGATACGGCCATGCCGCGCAATAAAGGCGGCACACGCGCCGTGCCCTCTTGGTCAGAAGATGACAGCTTCCTCATTACCTATGGCGACACGATTTTGTCGGATGATTGCCGCCCGCTGCAAAACACGCTGGCTTTCTTGAACGGCCATTTGAAAAACACGGTAAGCGGCGTCCATATATTGCCGTTCTTCCCCTTTACCTCAGACGATGGTTTCGCCGTGAGCGATTATGACACCGTGCGCCCCGACTTGGGCGATTGGGACGATATTGGCGCGATTGGCAATGGGTATCGGCTAATGTCTGATGTGGTGATTAATCATGCCTCAGCCGGGCATCGCTGGTTTCAACAATTTCTCGAGGATAAGCTGCCCGGGCGCGATTTCATCAAAACCGCCGCGCCCGATGAAGATATCAGTCAGGTAACGCGCCCGCGCCCGTCGCCCTTGCTTTATGCGCATGAAACCGAAGCCGGGGACAAATGGGTCTGGTGCACTTTCGGCCCGGACCAAATTGACCTTGATTTTTCCAATCCAGATTTACTGTGCGAATTCATTCGGCTGCTGCGCTTCTACATTGATAAAGGGGTGCGCGTTTTTCGGCTCGATGCGGTCGGGTTTTTGTGGAAGCAGTCCGGCACGAATTGCCTGCATTTGCAAGAGACGCATGAAATCGTCAAGCTGATGCGCACATTGATTGACCATTTGGACGACAATATCTGGCTCATCACCGAGACCAATGTTCCGGCGCATGAAAATCTCGAATATTTCGGCAACAGCAATGAGGCGCATTTGATTTACAATTTTGCGCTACCGCCTTTGCTGGTGCATGCGCTGTTGACCGGGCGCTCCTCTTATTTGCGCCGCTGGATGATGAGCACCGCGCCCACGCCTGATGGCTGCACCATGTTCAATTTCTCAGCCAGCCATGACGGTATTG
>JAKMDW010000060.1 GCA_022426245.1 Alphaproteobacteria bacterium
ATCAGTTTTGAATTTTTCCCGCCAAAGTCAGAAGCGGCAGGCGAAAAGCTGTGGCAAGCGATTGGTCGCCTTGCGCCGCTCGGCCCCGATTTTGTGTCGGTAACCTATGGCGCCGGCGGCTCAACCCGCGACCGCACCCATGCTTGCGTCAAACGCATAATTGACGAGACGACATTGAAACCGGCGGCGCATCTCACTTGCGTTGCGGCCTCCAAAAGCGAAATAGATAGTGTGATCGATGATTACGCCGCCGCCAGTGTGCGCCACGTCGTTGCCTTGCGTGGAGACATGCCCGATATGGGGGCGTTCAAGGCCCATGAAAACGGCTATGCCGGTTCGGTGGAATTGGTCGAGGCGCTGGCTAAGCGTGGCGGCTTTGACATCACGGTTAGCGCCTATCCGGAAAAGCATCCGGAAAGCACTTCACTGGACGCCGATATTGACTTGCTAAAGGCCAAAATCGATGCGGGTGCAACCCGCGCCATCACGCAATTTGTGTTCGATACGGAAGCGCATTTGCGGTTTCGCGACAAGCTGGCAGCGGCGGGTGTCACCATTCCGGTCATCGCCGGCATTATGCCGACGACGAATTTTACGGGTGCCAAACGCATGGCGGAAGCCTGCGGCGCCGCCGTGCCGCAATGGCTGGCTGATGCCTATGTGGGGCTGGAAGATGATGCCGATACGCGCAAGCAGATTGCCGCATCGGTTGCCATTGACCAGTGCCGAAAACTGATTGATGAAGGCTTCGGCCATTTGCATTTTTACACATTGAACCAGGCCGATTTGACCTTTGCCGTTTGCCGTATTTTGAAGCTCGGCGCTGCCGCTAAGTGAGGAAAAAAGATTTATGAGTTGGACGCGCGACACCCGCATTAGCGAATTGGACAAGCTGACCGCCAAGCGCATTTTGATGCTCGATGGCGCGATGGGCACGATGATTCAGCGTTATAAGCTGGACGAGGCGGCCTATCGCGGAGACCGCTTCGCCAATTATCACACTGATGTTGCCGGCAATAATGACCTGTTGTCGTTGAGCCAGCCCGATATTGTGCGCGAAATTCACACCGCCTATTTAGAAGCGGGCAGTGATATTGTCGAGACCAACACCTTCTCCTCCACCACCATTGCGCAGGCCGATTATGATATGGAACATTTGGCCTATGAGCTGAATGTCGAAAGCGCCAGACTGGCGCGTGAAGCGTGCGATGCGGTTGAGGCGATTGAACCGTCGCGCCCGCGTTATGTGGCCGGCGCGCTGGGGCCGACCAATCGCACCGGGTCCATCTCACCCGATGTGAACGATCCGGGCATGCGCAATGTCACCTATGACGAATTGCATGAGGCTTATAGCGAGGCGACACGCGGCCTGATTGAAGGCGGCGCGGATATTATTCTTGTTGAAACCATATTCGACACATTAAACGCCAAAGCTGCGGTTCATGCCGTGCAAGACGTGTTTGAGGAAACCGGCACCACCTTGCCATTGATGATTTCCGGCACGATTACCGATAAGTCGGGCCGCACCCTGTCGGGTCAAACAACCGAGGCGTTTTGGAATTCGCTGCGCCATGCCAAGCCGTTTGCTGTTGGGTTGAACTGTGCTTTGGGCGCCGATGAAATGCGCCCTTATGTGGCTGAGATTGCCCGCATTGCTGATACGAATGTGTGTATTTACCCGAATGCCGGCCTGCCGAATGAGTTTGGCGAATATGATCAGATAGCTGAAGAAATGGCTGAGATTGTCGGTGAATTTGCCGAAGCCGGTCTGGTCAATATTCTTGGCGGGTGTTGCGGCACGACGCCAGACCACATTCAAGCCATCGCCTCGGCGGCGGCAAAAAGCACCCCGCGTGTCATTCCCCAACCCGCACCGCTAATGCGTTTGTCGGGTCTGGAGCCGTTTACCAAAACCGATGAGATCCCCTTTATCAATGTCGGCGAACGCACCAATGTCACCGGCTCGGCCAAGTTTCGCAAACTGATTACCGAAGGCGATTTCGATGCGGCGCTGGATGTTGCACGTCAGCAGGTCGAGAACGGCGCTCAGATTATCGACATTAATATGGATGAAGGCATGTTGGACAGTGAGGCGGCGATGGTGCGCTTCCTCAATCTGACAGCTACTGAACCGGATATTGCCAAAGTGCCGGTGATGATTGATAGCTCCAAATGGGAGATTATCGAGGCCGGTTTGAAGTGCGTGCAGGGCAAGCCCGTGGTCAATTCGATTTCGCTGAAGGAGGGTGAAGAACCGTTCCTTAAACAGGCGCGCCTGTGCTTGCGCTATGGCGCAGCTGTGATTGTGATGGCGTTTGATGAAGACGGGCAGGCCGATACGGCGGCGCGTAAATTCGAGATTTGCCAGCGTTCCTATAAAATCCTCACCGAGACGGTCGGCTTCCCGCCCGAGGATATTATCTTCGACCCGAATGTGTTCGCGGTCGCCACCGGCATTGAAGAGCATGATAATTACGCCGTTGATTTTATTGAAGCGACCAAGCGCATTCGTGAGGAATTGCCGCGCGCGCATGTGTCGGGCGGTGTCTCGAATATCTCTTTCTCTTTTCGCGGCAATGAGCCGGTGCGTGAAGCCATGCACTCGGCCTTTTTATATCACGCGATTGGCGTCGGCATGGATATGGGCATCGTCAATGCCGGACAGTTGGCGATTTATGAGGACATTGAGCCGAGCCTGAAAAAGGGCGTGGAAGATGTGCTGTTGAACCGCACTGATGACGGCACCGATAAGCTGTTGGAAATCGCCGAGAAATATCGCGGCCAAAAAGGCGCGCAACAAGAGGCTGATTTGAGCTGGCGCGAGGGCGATGTCGGCCAAAGACTGATGCATGCGCTGGTCAATGGGCTGGCCGATTTTATTGAAGAGGACACGGAAGAAGCGCGCCGCTCTGTCGAGCGGCCTTTGCATGTCATTGAGGGGCCGTTAATGGACGGCATGAACCGCGTCGGTGACTTGTTTGGTGCGGGCAAAATGTTTTTGCCACAAGTGGTGAAATCAGCCCGCGTGATGAAGCGCGCCGTGGCTTATCTCGAACCTTATATGGAAGAAGAAAAAGCCGCCTCGGGAGCCAAAAGCCTATCGAAGGGCAAGGTGTTGATGGCGACGGTGAAGGGCGATGTGCACGATATTGGCAAAAATATCGTCGGCGTTGTGCTGCAATGTAATAATTTCGACGTGATTGATATGGGCGTGATGGTGCCGGCCAATGATATTATCGACAAAGCGATTGAAGAAAATGTCGATATTATAGGGCTGAGTGGCCTGATTACGCCCAGCCTTGACGAGATGTGCCATGTCGCGGCCGAAATGGAGCGGCGCGGGCTTAACATCCCATTGCTGATTGGCGGGGCGACAACCTCGAAAGTGCATACGGCGGTCAAGATTAATCCGAACTATGCCAAAGGCCAGACGGTTTACGTGACCGATGCCAGCCGTGCGGTCGGGGTCGCCAGTAATTTATTGTCGGAAGAAAGATCTGCCGATTACCAAACCGAAATCCGCGCTGATTATGTGGCGATGGCGGAAGCCCATGCGCGTGGTCGCGCCGAAGATAAGCGCACGCCAATCGGGGAAGCGCGCGAAAACGCCTGGTCGCCAAAGGAAGAATATCAGCCGGTGAGGCCGCAATTTATCGGCACTCAGGTTTTTGACGATTATGATTTGGCTGAATTGCGGGACTATATTGATTGGACGCCATTTTTCCAAAGCTGGGATTTGCATGGCCGCTATCCGGCAATTTTGACCGATGATGTGGTTGGTGAGGCTGCAACCAGCCTGTTCAAAGACGCGCAGGCAATGCTCGACCAAATGATTGGCGAAAAATGGCTGACCGCCAAAGCGGTAATCGGCTTTTGGCCCGCGGCGCGCGATGGCGATGATATTATCGTGTTTCATGATGCCGAACGCACCCAAGAGCGCGCGCGTTTGCATACGCTGCGTCAGCAAATGGAAAGGCGCAATGGTCGCGCCAATTATGCGCTGGCCGATTTCGTTGCGCCCTATGCTGAAGGTGGGGCAGGCGACTTTATTGGCGGCTTTGCCGTCACTACCGGTCACGGCGAAGACGATGTGGCCAAACGCTTTGAAGCGGCGGGCGATGATTATTCGTCCATCATGTCGAAAGCGTTGGCCGACCGGCTGGCCGAAGCCTTTGCCGAGCGTATGCACCAGCGTGTGCGCACTGAGTTTTGGGGCTATGCCGCAGATGAGGCATTGGACAATGGCGCTTTGATAGACGAGCAATATAAAGGCATTCGTCCGGCTCCCGGTTATCCGGCGCAGCCTGACCATACCGAAAAAGCGACCTTGTTTGACCTGCTGGATGCGGAAAACGGCGCAGATATTTCTTTGACCGAGAGCTTTGCCATGTGGCCGGGCGCGGCTGTGTCGGGTCTCTATTTCGCGCATCCTGAGAGCAGCTATTTCGGGGTCGGTAAAATCGACCGCGACCAAGTGGCGGACTATGCCAAGCGCAAAGGCATGGAGATGAAGATTTGCGAGAAATGGCTGGCGCCGATTTTGTCATACACGCCATAGCTGAATCCGTTAGACTGCGCTCATGTCAGTTTGGGGCAAAATAGCAGGCATAGCGGCGGGCTATGCCATCGGCGGCGTGCCGGGCGCATTGGTTGGTGCCTTGGCCGGCCACTTTGCGCTCGACCGTGTCAATGATCGGCAAGTTATCTTCACCATTGCGATGATTTCGCTGGCCGCCAAAATGACCCGCGCCGATGGCGATGTTTCACCGATTGAGGTGCAAGCCGTGCAGGATATGATGCGCGTGCCCGATAATGAACTGAAAAACATGGAGCGGGTGTTTCGACTGGCGCAGGAAGACGTTACCGGCTTTGACAGCTATGCGCGGCAGGTGAAAGATATTTATGCCGACAGCCCGCAAGTGCTGGAGGATGTGCTCGACGTGCTGTTTTACATCGCCTATGCCGATGGTGTGTTGCACCCCGCAGAGCAGCAATTCCTAGAGATTGTCGCGGGCATCTTCAGCATAAATAATAGCGATTTTAAGCGCATTCAGGCACGCCATGATGGCAGCATTGTTGACCCATATGCGGTGCTTGGTGTGGGGCGTCTTGCCGAGGATAAAGCCGTCAAGGATGCTTGGCTGAGCGCGGTGCGCGATAATCACCCCGACCAGTTACAAGCGCGTGGCATGCCGCCCGAAATGATGCATATTGCAACGGCGCGTATGGCGTCGATAAATGAAGCTTGGGAAACCATTAGACAGGAGCGTGGCTTATGAGCGGTTCAGCTTGGCAGGACAGGATTTTGCAGCCCGACACGGCGCTTGAGCGGATGAAGCAAAAAGCCGCTTTGCGTGCCTTGGAAGAGGTGCGTGACGGCATGAAGCTCGGCCTCGGCACGGGGTCGACGGCGCGTTATTTTGTTGATGGCTTGGGCGCACAAGTCGCTGAGGGGCTGGCGGTGGTGTGTGTGCCGACCTCGGAAGCAACCCGCGAACAGGCCGAGAGCCTCGGCATTAAGCTCGCGCCATTGGATGAATTGAAACGCCTTGATTTGACCGTCGATGGCGCGGACGAGTTGGACGATGCGTTGCGTCTGATTAAAGGCGGCGGCGGGGCGTTGTTGCGCGAGAAAATTGTCGCCGCCGCGTCCGATAAAATGATTGTCATTGCCGATGATAGCAAAAAAGTCGCCACGCTGGGCGCGTTTGACCTGCCGGTGGAGGTCAATATGTTCTCGCATGGGGCGACGGCGGCGGCGATTGCCGATGCGCTGGCGGCGACCGGCAATCAGGGCGCGATTAACTTGCGGGGCGATGACAGCCCTTTCATTACCGATGGCGGTCACTATATTTATGACTGCGCTTTGGGCGCAATTAACGACCCTGAGGCATTGGCGCAAGCATTGCTGAATGTTCCGGGCGTTGTTGAGCATGGGCTGTTTTTAGGCTATGCGACAACAGCGGTTTTGGCCGGAAAAGACAGGCTTGAGGAAGTGGGCAGCTTATGAGTTTCGATTATGACCTGTTTGTTATCGGAGCTGGTTCCGGAGGGGTGAGGGCGGCGCGCATGAGTGCCGGCCATGGCGCGAAAGTGGCAGTGGCGGAAGAATACCGCGTCGGTGGCACCTGCGTTATTCGCGGCTGCGTGCCGAAAAAACTATTCGTTTATGCCAGCCATTTTGGCGAAGATTTTGAGGATGCGGCAGGGTTTGGCTGGAGCGTGGCCGACGCCAAATTCGACTGGCCGACACTGGTGAAAAACAAAGATGCCGAGATTGATCGGCTGAACGGCATTTACATTAAAAACCTTCAAGCCTCGGGCGTTGAAATTCTTGAGGGTCGCGCCATTGTGACAGGCGCAAATACGGTGAGCTTGAATGGCCGCGACATTACTGCCAAATATATTTTGGTGGCGGTTGGCGCGACGCCTTTCATGCCGCAAATTGACGGTATCGAACATGCGATTTCCTCCAATGAGGCATTTCATATTGAGGCACTGCCGCAGCATATTATCGTTGTTGGCGGCGGTTATATTGCGGTTGAGTTTGCCGGAATTTTCAACGGGCTTGGCGTCAATACGACGCTGGTTTATCGCGGTGAGCAGATTTTGCGCGGCTTTGACAATGAGGTGCGCGACCATCTGGCTGCCGAGATGAAGGTAAAGGGCGTTGAGATTAAAACCGAGAGCGATATCGCCGCCATCGCCAAAACCGATAGCGGCTACACCGTGACCTATCAGGATGGCAGCACGCAAGATACCGGCTTGGTGATGTATGCGACGGGTCGGGTGCCAATGACTGACGGGCTGGGGCTGGAAAATGCCGGTGTCGTATTGGGCGCGAAAGGCGAAGTAAAAGTCGATGCGCGCTCCAAAACCAATATAGACAGCATTTACGCCGTCGGTGATGTGACGGAGCGCGCGCAGCTAACGCCGGTCGCTATTCGCGAAGGTGCGGCCTTTGCCGAAACCGTGTTTAACAACAACCCGCAAGCAGTTGACCATTCCATCATTCCGACGGCGGTGTTCTCGCAGCCGCCCATCGGCACGGTTGGCATGGGCGAGGAAGAAGCGCGCGCGGCAGGCCATAATATTGATGTTTACGCCGCTAGCTTTCGACCAATGAAAAACACGCTATCGGGCAATCCGGAAAAAACGCTGATGAAGCTGATTGTTGATACGGCCGATGATAAGGTGCTGGGGCTGCATATTGTCGGGCCGGATAGCGGCGAGATGATACAAGCCTTCGGCGTCGCCATCACGATGGGCGCGACCAAAGCGCAGTTCGATGCCACGATTGCCGTGCATCCAACGGCGGCGGAAGAGCTGGTGACGTTCAAACAGCCGCGCCAGCAAGGCGGTGCTTAAATGGTGCGGCGACAGGCAGAGCGGGCGCAAAAAGCGGCCACCAAAGCGGCGCGTAAGGTCGTTGACAAGGCGCGTCAAGTCGACTTGTCGAAGGTAAATTTGTCGAAAGTTGATCCGCGCAAAATTGACCTGAAAAATGTTGACCTGCCGCGTTTTGATTGGGAGCGCGGGCGCTTTGTCCGTAAAGATGAAGCGCCGGTGGTCGGCCATAGCTTCCATGCCGAGGAAGTGGCCTGGCCGCTGCGTCTCGTTGGTTGGCTGGTTAATCGCTATATTCGGTTTTGCGAGATGACCAGCGCCGTAACCGTGGCGGGCGATGGGCCATTCGTTAAATTGCAAGCCGAAGGCAAGCCGGTGATTGTGCTGGCTTGGCACGGGCGCAATTTTCAGGCCATTCCGATGGGGCGGCTGCTCATCAGCCCGATAACCGTGCTGACCTCGCGCTCGCGCGATGGCGCGGTGGTTGCCAATATCATTCGCCCGTTTGGTTTTAACGCCATTCAAGGGTCGGGCACCGGCGCGGCGGCGAAGAAGAAAACCAACCCGAAAAAGCGCGGCGCGCAAGCCTTTCGCGGCATGCTGAAGCATTTGAAAAATGGCGAAATGGTGCTGGCGACGGCCGATGTGCCGCCCGGACCGGTGTTCGAAACCGGCCCCGGCATGGTCAAGCTGGCGGCCAAATCGGGCGCGGCCATTGTGGTGGTGGGGGCCAGCTTTAGCCCCGAACTTCCGGTACCCGGCACATGGGATAAATCACGCCTGCCACTGCCTTTCGCCAATCGCGCGCTGGTGTTTGGCAATCCGCTTTATATTGAAAAAGGCGATGACGCCGCCATTGACGCCGCCTGCCAAACCGTCACCGACGCCCTCAACGAAGTGCAGGGCGACGCTGAGCGGATGGTGCGCTAAAAACACCTAAGGCCTTTGTAGGCCGCGCAAAATATCAAGCACCGCTTTACGCTGCCGTCTACTTTGCAACAAATTGAAATACTCAAGCACCTTGCGGACACGATAATTTCTCACAAGCCATTGATAATCCGGCTTTTGCATCAGCGCTTCGGGCGTTGTCTGCAATCGTTTGGCAAATAATGCGACTTGCTCATGGCGGGGTATCGCCGTGCCATACTCATAATCACGATAAGTGTAAAATTCAGTAACGCCCGCCGCCAAAGCCTTCCGCGTCATGCGACGACGCACCCGATACAGCCATAGATTTTCAGCCAGATAGCCCGCTTCTTCGTCGGTCATTTTACTTTCCTTCCCCAATCGACACCAAGATTTCTCTTGGTGTCGATTGGGGAAGGAAAGCCGTCAACGAGTGCGACTACAGCCTATTCGGCCAAGCCGAAGCCAAGCCTTATTCAGCCGTCACCCCGACGCAAAGCGAGGTGAACGATTTTCCGCAATTTGAAATAAAAAAGGCTTAACGCG
>JAKMDW010000065.1 GCA_022426245.1 Alphaproteobacteria bacterium
GCAAATAGGTTTATAAAAAATGATGTTACCCTTTCATTGATAGGCTGCGACAAGTCAGGTGAGTGGTCTATTTTAAGTCGCGAAGGAATATGGAATTGAACAGATTGGAAAAAATTAAATCCAAGCAAGCCATTATCGGCATTGTCGGGCTTTGATATGTCGGTCTGCCGCTGGCGCGCGCTTTCTTCCATCAAAATATTCATGTTGTCGGTTTTGATATTGATCAAGAAAAAATCGACACGATTGAGAAGAACCAATCTTACATCAAGCATATTGGCGACGACGCGATTAAAGAGATGCGCGCCGATGGGCTGTTTAATGTAACAACCGATTTTGGCAAAATTGCCGATGTCGATGTCATTATTATTTGCGTGCCGACGCCTTTGTCCAAACACCGCGAACCGGATTTGGAGCCGGTTCTCAATACCGGCCGCTCCATTGCGCCCCACCTTCAAAAGGGCCAATTGGTTGTCTTGGAATCGAGCACTTATCCGGGCACAACGGACAGCGAGCTTGCCGGTGTTCTTGAGCAATCTGGACTGAAGAAGGATGAAGATTTCTATCTCGCTTATTCACCCGAACGCGAAGACCCGGGCAATGAAAGTTTTTCCACCTCGACCATACCGAAAATTGTCGGTGCCGATACGCCGCTCGCGCGCGACCTGGTTGCCGCAGTTTATGAGGGCGTGATTTCTGAGGTCGTGTCGGTTGCCTCGTCGCGCACAGCCGAAGCCATCAAGCTGACCGAGAATATTTTTCGGTCGGTCAATATCGCTCTGGTCAATGAATTGAAAGTCATTTTTGACGCGATGGATATTGATGTCTGGGATGTGATCGACGGTGCCGCGACCAAGCCGTTCGGCTTTATGCCTTTTTATCCGGGGCCCGGTCTGGGCGGGCACTGCATCCCGATTGACCCGTTTTATCTGACCTACAAGGCGCGCGAATATGAGGTGCCAACGCGCTTCATTGAGCTGGCCGGCGAGATTAATACCAAAATGCCACAATTGGTCGTTTCCAAAACGGCGCAGGCAATGAGTTTGGTATCGCAAAAAGCCATGAACGGCGCCAATGTTTTGATTATCGGCATGGCGTATAAGAAAAACATCGATGATATGCGCGAAAGCCCATCACTTGTTTTGACCGAGCTGCTGGAAGCTGAAGGTGCCAATGTCGCTTTCCATGACCCGTTTTTTCCAATCATACCGCAAACGCGCGAGCACAGCGAATTGGCGGGCCGAAAGAGCGTTGATTTGACGCCCGAAGTCATTGCGCGTTTTGATGCCGTTTTAATCAGCACAAATCATGATGGGGTCGATTATCAAATGTTGGCTGAGCATGCCGCCCTAATTGTGGATACAAGAAATGCCATGAAAGGCATCTCCGGTAAGGCTGTTGTGGTGAAGGCATAATGGTAAAAGTTGCGGTTGTTGGATGCGGGCACTGGGGTAAAAATCTGGTGCGAAACTTTTCTGAACTGGGCGCGTTAAGCGCAATTAGCGATCCGAATGAAGCTTTGGCGGCAAAATTTAGCGCCGATTATGATGTGCCTGCGCTGGATTTTGACGCGGTCTTGGAAAGCGCTTGCGACGGTGTGGTGATTGCCGCGCCTGCACCTTTGCACGCGCCGCTGGCTGAAAAAGCTTTTGCAGCGGGAAAGCATGTCTATGTTGAAAAGCCGCTGGCCATGACATTGGAGGACGCCGACCGAATGATTGAGGCCGCCCGCAAAGCCGAGCGTCATCTCATGGTCGGGCATTTGTTGCAATATCATCCCGTCTTCGCACGGCTGAGGGAAATTGTGGCAAACGGCGCTTTGGGCGATATCAGCTATATTTACTCTAACCGCTTGTCGTTTGGAAAGGTGAGGTCTGAAGAGGATGTTGTTTGGAGCTTCGCTCCGCATGATATTTCCATGATTTTGTCATTAACCAAACAAAATGTAAGTGCTGTGAGATGCGAGGCCGCAGACATTCTGCAAGCCGGTATTAGCGATACCGCATCAATTCATATGAATTTTGATGGCGGTCTGAAAGGGCATGTCTCTTGTTCATGGCTGCACCCAATGAAGGAGCAGAAACTTGTTGTCATTGGCGCGCAAGGCATGGCGGTTTTCGATGATACGCTTGATTGGGACCAAAAACTGGCCGTCTATGACCACCAAATTGATGCTGACAAGTCTCCGCCATTGCTCGAAAAGGCCGACGTCAGATATGATAGAGTGCCTCAATCGGAGCCGTTGAAAACGGAGTGCCAGCATTTTCTCGACATTATGACTGGGCATGCCGACCCGTTAACAAATGGCGATGAGGGGCGTCGTGTTTTGCAGGTTTTGACCGCTGCCAGCGCTTCTGTTGACAGCAGTCAGACAGTTAATTTGGTGTGATGCGCGCCCTTCACCAGCAAGGCTGAGTAAGGGAAACTGAATGGGAGAAGGAAAAATGCATATTCTTGTTCTGCCGTCATGGTATCCCAATAATCCCCAAGACCTAAATGGCGTCTTCTTTCGCGACCAAGCAAAGGCTCTTGCGGCGAATGGGCATAAGGTTGGCGCTATTTCGCTCAACCTGCGCTCGCTAAGAAACCTCGGTAATAAAAATCAGGCGGAGAACGCCGCGTCTTACGAGGTCGATGAGGGGATTCACACATATCGGGATAGTGTCTGGAAGGTCTTTTCCCGCACGCCTTAAGGTAAATATTTACTGTGGCGGCGCGGCGCCAATCGGGTGTTGAAACGCTATATTGTCGAGCAGGGCATGCCGGATATCATCCACGCCCATTATACCCTATATGCCGGCAAAGTGGCCGCCCAATGGCGCAAGCGCTATGGCCTTCCGGTGGTTTTGACAGAGCATTGGACCGGTTTTGCAAGGCGCAAACTTAAACCCTGGCGAATTGGCTTGGCGCGCGACGCCGCAAAGGGTGCAAATGCGCTAATCGCCGTAAGCCCGACTTTAGGGGATGTTCTAACCGCGCAATTGGGTCAGCAAGCCGCAAGCTGGCGCTGGATTCCCAATATGATTGCTGAGCGGTTCTCTAACGCTGAATTTGATGCGACGGAAAAACCGGACCGGCCGATGCGCCTATTGAATCTGGCTATGATGGCAGAAAAAAAGGGGCAGTCTGATTTGCTTGTGGCTTTTGCCAAAGCCTTTGCCGCGCCCTCTCAGCTTGAGCTTTGGTTTGGCGGAGATGGCCCAATCCGTCAGCAATTGGAAGAACAAGCACATGCCCTCAATATTTCGGATCGGGTTCGTTTTCTCGTCAAAGTGCCGCCGGAAGATGTGCCCGCATTAATGGCGGACGTGGATATGATGGTTTTGCCAAGCCATTACGAGACTTTCGGTGTGGTCGTTGCTGAGGCGCTTTCAATGGGCATACCTGCCGTCGCTACCCGCTGTGGTGGCCCTGAATGTATTATTCTGGAGGGCGATGGCGCATTGGTTGAACCGCGTGCCCCTGATGCGCTGGCTCAGGTTTTGAAAGAACAGGTTGAGAAGCTTCCCGGCTTTGACCGCAGCGCCATTCGTGCGCGTGCGCTTGAAAGGTTTTCAGGCACGGCGGTAACGCGGCAATTGGAAGCCTTATACCAAGAGGTTCTTGCGGCTGATGGGGCGCAATGATAGGAATTATTGCAAATTCGACTTGCTGATGAGCAACGGGGAGACATTCAATGCCAGACTATTCAGAGCGTTTTGAAAATGTGTTCATCCACGAGTCTTCTTATGTCGATGACAATGTTGAAATTGGGCCCGGCACGAAACTCTGGCATTTCAGTCATATTCTTGGGAACACGAAACTGGGGGCCAATTGCTCACTCGGGCAAAATGTCGTGGTCGGGCCGAATGTTCAGCTCGGCAATAATGTCAAAATCCAAAATAATGTCAGCGTTTATGAGGGCGTGGTTTTGGAAGATGGTGTCTTTTGCGGGCCGTCTTGTGTGTTTACCAATGTCATAAATCCACGCGCCGAAATTACGCGGCGCGATGAGTTTCGCAAAACAATCGTCGGTCGTGGTGCCAGTATTGGTGCCAATGCCACGATTGTTTGTGGCCATAATCTCGGCGAATATTGCCTTATCGCAGCCGGTGCAACAGTTACGAAAGAAGTGCCGGCATATGCGCTCATGGCCGGCACACCGGCGCGCCGCATCGGTTGGGTGAGCAAAGCGGGCATGCGTCTCGGCGATGATTTGGTTTGCCCTGAAGACGGCACCCAATACCGTCAACTATCAGAAAACCAAATAGAGGAAGTGGTCAGTGAGTGAGTATTCCGCCCCTGTGCAATTTATCGACTTAAAAGCCCAACAAAGCCGTATCCGCGCTGAAATCGATACAGCCATTGGGGCGGTTTTGGATCACGGGCAATATATTATGGGCCCTGAGGTTAAGCAGTTTGAGCGTGATTTGCAGGCCTTTACCGGTGCCAAACATGCATTGACCTGCGCCAATGGCACAGATGCGTTGACATTGGTGATGATGGCCTGGGGCGTTGGTCCGGGCGATGCGGTTTTTGTACCAAGCTTTACTTATGTCGCATCGGCGGAGGCACCTGCACAGCTTGGCGCGACGCCCTTTTTTGTCGATGTTTTGGAAGGCAGTTTCAATCTGGACCCGGCAAGTTTTGCGTGGGCCATTGACGAAGCGCGCCAGAAAGGTCTGACGCCGAAACTTGTTATTCCGGTTGATCTTTTTGGACAGCCCGCGGATATCGATGCGATTACACAAATCGCGCATGCGGCATCAGTAAAGGTTCTTGTCGATGGCGCTCAAAGTTTTGGCGCCAGCAGTCAGGGGCGGCGTGTCGGCACAATGGGCGATGCGACAACCACCAGCTTTTTCCCTGCCAAGCCTTTGGGGTGCTATGGCGATGGCGGGGCGGTCTTCACTCAAGATGACGCGCTTGCTGATTTAATCAATTCCATTCGTCTGCACGGCAAGGGCACGGAAAAATATGACAATGTGCGTATTGGCGTAAATTCTCGGCTCGACACTATTCAGGCGGCCATTCTGATTGAAAAGTTGAAAATTTTCTCCGATGAATTGGAGTTGCGCAATCAAGTTGCTGCTATCTATTCAGAGGGTTTATCAGCTCATTATGCGACCCCTCAAATAGGCGAAGGCCTGACGAGCGCTTGGGCGCAATATACGCTGATTGTTGATGACCGTCCTTCTGTGCAGGCCAGATTAAAAGAGGCAGGTATTCCCAGCGTGATTTATTATCCAAAATCCCTCACCCAGCAAAGCGGATATCAAGATTTTCCGATTGTCAGCAGCGGCGTACCCGTCTCAGATGATTTGCCGTCTAAGGTTTTGAGCCTTCCCATGCACCCTTATTTGTCAAAGGACAGTCAGGCCGAGATAATCCGCGTTCTGGGCGGATAAGCCCGGCATATATATGCCGAGAGTGGCTTGTTTATGTGTTGCCATTTTCAAGCGTCTGTTGGGCCTGAATGAATATGAATAAGGCAGATAAGATGGTTGCGCCGGGTATCCATGTGCGCCAGATGACGAAATTGAATAAGGTGGCTGCAATCATTATGCAAATTGGCAAAACAAAGGCCGCTGCGAAGTGCGGCGCGCGCGACATATATAATTGTCTTATCGGTAACAATAGAACCAAGAGTGTTAATGCGGCGCCCAGATAGCCCAAATCAAATATGATTTGTAAAAAAACATTGTGAGGGGTGCGCACGCCTTTGTCTATTTTCTGGTAGTCAATATTGGGCGCAACATATTTCACGCCCGCCTCTAAACCGTGACCGAGTATCGGGCGCTTAGAGATTTGCTCACCAAAGAATTTATATATTTGGAGGCGGAGTTTTATGGAGCTGCCTTGCATCAGCGCGCGCGGCGTATTGCTTTGCAATGACTCACTAATGTTGGAAGACTGGGTAAGTGGGACGGCGAGCAACATGCCCCCGATAAGACCGGCGGCAAATAACTGTGTTGCCCATTTTGCCGATATTTTGCTGATAAGAAAAACGCCGCCGCCGGTGATGCAGGTCACAAAAGCTGCTTGTGAATCTGAATAGAAACAGACAGGTAGAAAAGAAAAATAGGCGATAATTGCCAATGCTTTCTGCCTTTGCCAGAGCCATGGCAGCAGGCTGAAGAAGGCTAAATTTGTAACGAGCAAGGTCTTTGCGATATGCAATCGTTGAGACTGAAATTGTAAGAGTTCGGGATTAAGGCTCAGAAGATCGGCCATCGTCCTTAGGGAAGGGCCCGTATATTGTAAAAGCCCATAAAGACTGCCGGTGAAAATACCGATGATTAAAGCCGGTGCGAGGCATTTGACCAAGCGGTCTCTTTGCGACTCGGTTAAAGAGCGCACCAAGCTGAAAGCAGCCAGCCCGAAAAATGCCAGAGCAGATAATCTGACGGCTTGCTCAAATGAGCGCTCAGGCGTGACAGACCAGATGGCGCTGAGGAATATATAAACCAAAAATGCGCCCAAAAGATAAACCGGCGATCCCCGCAGCCAGTCCAATGAAGGTCGATAGCGCACATAATGAACAAGGCCAGCTATGCCGAGTAATAAAACCAATAAGGGCCCGCTTCGTGGCGCAAGCGGAATGAGCAAGCCCAAAGGTGACAATAAAAGGGGAATAAGAAAAGACCGCTGAAATATCATGCGTGTTCCTTCTTGATCATATTCTCAATGAAGGTTTTGGAAACGATTGGGCCTGAAAACGCGGTTGCAAATCGGTGATAGGCGGCCGCGCCGCGCCGCCTGCGCTCTTCTTGTGAGTTTATGGCGGTCGTTAAAGCGTCTCGTAATTGGTTGCTGTCTCGCGGATCTACACACCATCCGGTCTCGCCGTCAATAACGGCGCTTACACTTCCGCCTGAATTGCCAGCAATTGCAGGCACGCCATATTGTGCCGCCTCAATATAGGATACGCCGAAGCCCTCGACGCTGCCGTTGATTTGGTAGGATGGCATGACAAAAAGGTCGGCCTGTTTCAAAAAAGCTATCTTCTCAGCATCGTCTATATTGTGGCGGAATTTGATATTATTCGCCAAATTCAAATCTTCGACCATTTCCTTTAGCGGCTTTTCTTCCTCGCCATTGCCGATAATATCCCACTTCCAGTCAACGTTAAGCTCACTTGCCTCGCTTATCGCTTGTATTGCCTCTTGCAATCCCTTGCGCCGATCCAGTCGGCATATGCTGATAAGGCGCAGGACGGCATTTGGTTTTTCGGTTTTTTCAGGTGGCGGTAAGTCGTCCAACATATATGTCGGTGGTATGACGATGATGTTTTTGGAATTATACTGATAACGCTCTTTAATCAAATTGGCCGTAAACTCCGAATTTGCCACCACAAGTGTGGCCCGTCGCAAGGCAGTTTCAATGCGTTTTTTGTAATGTTGATCTTTCAAATATTCTTGCCCATGAGCCAGCACAACCAAACGCCCCTTAAAACGTCTTGTAATAACATTGATTGATTTCCAGCTGTCACAAACGACAATATCGTCATCATTAAGCATCAATTTGAGAATCAAACGCTTTGCAATAATTCTGAATGGTTTGATGAGCCTAACGTTAATGACGCGAAATGATTCCGGCTCACGGTAAACATGATTTGGCAACACTGTCAGATTAAAGCCGCTACGCGCAAAATTGCGGGCCAGGCCACGCATGGTGTATTCCATGCCGCCAATGCGCGGTGGAAAGGTTTGCGTTGCCATAAAAACACGCTGTCTCGAAAGACCGTCTTTACTGCTTGGGCTTGGATCATTATTGGTATTTTTTTTCATATGCTTCAATCTCTTGAGATTAAGAAGGGAGCCGCATTGCATCGATAAGGCGCGCTTGAGTAAATAGTCGGGTTGATTGTGTGATGCAGTCACCCGAACGAATATGGAGAGTAAGATTAAGCAAAAATCTTCTCTATTATGTCTGCGGAGATGATTTTATTATCATACTCTTTATGCGCCCGTATTTGGGCGGCTTCAGCAATTCTTCTGGCTTCCTCAGGATGGTTAAGAAAATGCCTTATCTTTTCTTCACAATCGGCCGGCGTATCGAAATAAACAACCTCCTCAGTCGAGAAGATTTCTTCTATCCGTGGAATTTTGGAACTCAAGACGAGGCATCCATTGGCGGCCAAATGAATCATTCGATTGGAAGAGCTTAGTGGTATAGCGTTGTCGCGTTGGTAATTTATACCAATGCGACAATTGGAAATTAAATCTAGATAGGCGCGCCCGAGGACGAAATCTTTTCGTTGCTGACCGTAAACGCCCATATTTATGTCGCACATATTTTTTTTAATGTGGGTCAGAAAATCATCGCGTCCGCCATATGATCGGCCAATAAACACTACGTCATGTTTGTGTTCATCAAGCGCATAGGCATTGCCTGTGTCCATTGACGGGTCGCAGCTATTCGGCATGAAGAAAAATTTATCGAGTTCTCGCAAGGGCGGATATTTTTCGCGCACAAAGTCGGGGTCGCTGGTCATAAAAACCGCGTCCAAAAGCGGCATGCGGTCTTTCATGACGGCATCATATTTCACCAGATTGCGCCACCAATCGACCCACCACATGGCGATTTTGCAGTTCGGTAAGCGGCGCTTTAACTCCCGCAGTGTTTCCGTGTCAATTAATTCAGCGTGCCCTAATAATACCACATCAGCGGCGATATTCTCGGCCGTCTCGACAAAGCGCTTATTCATTTTTTTCATGCCAAGCTCTTTTATGCCGAGCGGGGCTTCTTCGCGAGCGACATCGCGATAAGAAAAATTATAGACGAAATGCCCGTTGCGAATGAAGCCGTTGGACAGCCGCGTATGGCCGGAATAGTAATTGGCACCATATTTGTTTACCGAGAACATGGCGCAATGCAAAATGCGGAGGGGCTGTGTGGCCATTTGGTTCTCAACTCCCGTCAGGTAATCGGTGACGATTTAGTATCGTTCCAACAGTAAATTCATATGTGTTTTCTTTGCAAGCCGATAACCACGCTCGAAAGCGGCGGCCAGAATGTCGGTCGCCCACTCCTTTCGATTGTCTTCAATCACAATGAGGCGAGGCAAAAGCATGTCGGGGGCGTTTTTGAAAAATGGCAAAAGCACGGCTTCTTCAAAGCCTTCGACATCGACTTTCATGCCGTCAATACGCGAAAGGCGGAATTTTTCGCACAAGGCCATCAGCGTGATAATCGGAACGGTTATGCTTTCGGGGTGCGCATCTTCATTTTCGCGGAGGATACGGGTTTGCCCGAGATTGCCGTCACCGGTCAGCAATTGCATTTCATCTTCTTTTGCGCCG
>JAKMDW010000090.1 GCA_022426245.1 Alphaproteobacteria bacterium
GCCTAAAATTTCGCATTTTGGGTTGTGGCTCCTCCGGCGGCGTGCCACGTCTCGACGGAAATTGGGGCGATTGCGACCCGGAAAACCCTAAAAATCGACGCACCCGCTGTTCATTACTGGTGTCACAAGCCGGCGCGAAGGGAAGCACCAACCTGCTGGTTGATACCTCTCCCGATATGCGCCACCAGCTTATTGATGCCGGTGTGACTTGGCTTGATGCAATACTTTATTCGCATGACCATGCCGACCAGACCCATGGCATTGATGATGTGCGGGCGATGGTCTATGCAAAACGCAAGCGGATTAACGTTTACATGGACGCCGCCACCTCAAAAACACTGACCAGTCGTTTCGGCTATTGCTTCGAACAAAGCGCGGGAACGCTTTATCCCGCTATTCTAAAAGATAATCGGATAAAAACGCCGTATCGGGTCATTACCGTGAAAGGTCAGGGCGGGGCTATTACAACGACCCCATTTCGTCAGATACACGGGCAAATAGACTCGCTTGGATTTCGGTTTTCTAATATTGCTTATTCTAGTGATATCAGTGAGATACCGGAAGAAAGCTATCCTTTACTGGAAAATCTGGATTGCTGGATTGTCGATGCTCTGCGCCGCGACCCGCACCCCACACATTTCCATTTAGACAAAACACTGGCTGAAATTGAGCGGTTCAAACCGAAACGCGCCATTTTGACCAATCTTCACGTCGATTTGGATTATCAGCAATTATGCAACGAGCTGCCAAAAAACATTATTCCTGCATATGACGGCTTGGAGTTCAGTTAAAGATTTGCTAAGTAAATTGTAGGGGTGTGGTGTGTTATGAGTATTTCGTTGAGTTCACGAGGTTTTTCCCTCATTGAACTGTTGGTTGTTATTGCGATTATCGGTATTTTGGCAGCTGTCGGCATTGTCGGTTACCAAGTTATATTGAGGCGACGCAAGACGAAACGACGAAAGCCAATCAAAACATCATTTCGCGCGCCATTTTCCAAGACAATTTGTCTATAAAGGAAAATCTTGGCGGCGTAACCGACCTCAACACCGGAATTACGGAGCAGTCAAACTGCCTACAGCAACTCGATAGCATCATTAACCAAGTCAATAATATTGATGGTGGACGCAATCCGTTTAACGAATCTTGCTACCGCGTTTTCAACGGCAATCGCCTTCTGGCGAATTATTCTTCTGCAGCAAACAGTAATATGACGACTTGGGGGCTAACCTCAGCGACGGCGACACCTTCAGTGTCGGCCTGTGGCTTTGTTGCACCTACTACCGGCGCCTCAGCGGCCAAATCGGTCGCCGTTCCGCGCGGAGCCATCATGTTAGCTTGCAATTCCACATCGGCTACTGTCGAGTCTGCCGACTATAAGCTTTACACTTGCGCCTGCTCCGGCCAAACGAGCTGCGCGACCACAGATATTGACTTCTATTCAGAAACCGATGCCGACAACCCCGGTTGTAATGGCGCGGCCGATGTCGCCGAGTGCAAAAAGAATTACATGTCGAACAACCCAACCAAATGCCCGACACCGGGCAATTGATCCTGCAACTAATCTAGGGGATATTTTATGAGAAAAAGTGTAATTGTTATAGCTTCAGCCTTCATGGTCGGTTCAATTGCCGCTAATGCTGATTTCTCGACATCAGAATTCGGAAGCGGTGCTTTTAGCACTGGCGATGGCTCGCCCATTACGACAGGCAGCACACCCGAACAATTGAACAATGAAATTTGTGGGGAGGAGGACTGCCCGTCAGGATTGCCCGCCGCTTTCACCGCTTTGGGCAACACCATAACAGCGGATGGCTTTGCCTCATCGAGCGGCAGCACTGAACAAGATGCCATCGTTAATTTCTTCGACTCCGACCAAGATGGAAATGTCACTGCCAGCGAAGTTATCTATAAATATGGCAGCATTTCCGGCGTTAGCTTTACATCTGTTTCAACCCACCAAGCGGGCGCTTTGTTGCAAGGCATGGGAACTCATTGCAGCTCCGAAATTAATGAAGCCTGCTTAACCGCCGCCGCCAATGATGCAGATGCTTTTGTCGCTAATGCGCTTGATGACACCAGCAATCTTGGCGCTTTGTTGAGCGCATTGGAAGATAGCACAAGCGATTATGCGGTTGCGGATACCGACCCGCTGGCAGTTTT
>JAKMDW010000101.1 GCA_022426245.1 Alphaproteobacteria bacterium
TTATACAATAAAACTGAAATTGAGATGAAAAGAGAACATCATGTGTGTCATGCAAGGAAAACGCGGCCTGATTATGGGGGTCGCCAATAAAAACTCTATCGCTTGGGGTATCGCCCAAGCCTGCGCCGATGCGGGTGCTGAACTTGCCTTCACCTATCAAGGCGAAGCGCTGCTGAAACGCGTCGGCCCATTGGCTGAAAGCGTCGGCTCTGACTTTGTTGAGCCATGCGACGTGACCGATGAAGCCAGCATGGACGCGCTTTTCACAAAACTTGAGAAAAAATGGGGCAAGCTCGACTTTGTTGTCCACGCCATTGCCTTTGCCGGCAAAGAAGAGCTGATGGGCCGCTATGTTGACACATCGGCTGAGGCTTTCGACAAGGCGCTTAACATTAGCTGCTATAGCTTCACCGCCGTCGCCTGCCGCGCTGAAAAACTGATGGATGAGGGCGGCTCAATGATAACCCTGTCCTATTATGGCGCTGCGAAAGTTATTCCGCATTACAATGTCATGGGCGTCGCCAAAGCCGCGCTTGAGGCCTCTGTGCGCTATCTCGCTTCCGACCTCGGCCCGAAAGGCATTCGCGTCAACTCCATTTCCGCCGGCCCCATTCGCACTTTGGCGGCGGCCGGTATTGGCGACTTCCGCGAAATGCTGAAATGGAACGAAGCCAACGCGCCGATGCGCCGCAATGTCACCAAAGAGCAAGTCGGCCAATCAGCGGTTTATTTGCTGTCTGATATGTCGTCCGGCGTTTCGGGTGAAATTCATTATGTCGATGTCGGCTACAACACCATCGGCATGGGCGCTTTCGATGATTTGAAAGCCGCGCAGCAAGAAGGCGAATAGGAAAACGCGTCATGTCGCATAATAGTTTCGGTCATTTGTTTCGCGTGACAACTTGGGGCGAAAGCCACGGGGCCGCTCTCGGCTGCGTGGTTGACGGTGCGCCTGCGCGCCTGCCACTGACCGAGGCCGATATTCAGCAATGGCTCGACAAAAGAAAGCCCGGGCAAAATAAATTCACCACACAAAGGCGCGAAGCCGATGCGGTGAAAATCCTGTCCGGCGTGTTTGAAGACCCGGAAACCGGCGCGCAAGTGACCACCGGCACGCCGATTTCGCTGATGATTGAAAACACCGATCAGCGGTCAAAAGATTATGGCGACATTAAAGACAAATACCGTCCGGGCCATGCCGATTTCACCTATATGGAAAAATACGGCATTCGCGATTATCGCGGTGGCGGGCGTTCTTCTGCACGCGAAACGGCAGCACGTGTTGCCGCGTCGGGCATTGCGCGCAAAGTGCTGGACGGCGTAACCATTCGCGCTGCATTGGTGCAAATGGGCCCGCACGAAATCAATCGCGATAATTGGAATTGGGACGAGATCAATAATAATCCATTCTGGTGTCCTGAGGCACAAGCCGCCGCGCTGTGGGAAGAATATCTCGATGGCGTGCGCAAGGCCGGTTCAAGCTGTGGCGCAGTGATTGAAGTTGTCGCCTCCGGCGTTCCGGTCGGCTGGGGCGCGCCGGTTTACGGCAAACTCGATACTGATTTGGCCGCTGCAATGATGAGCATTAACGCCGTTAAAGGTGTTGAGATTGGCAATGGTTTTGCCGCCGCCGCTTTATCGGGTGAAGAAAACGCCGATGAAATGAGCAAGGATGGCTTCACCAGCAATCACGCCGGTGGCGTATTGGGTGGCATTTCGACCGGCCAAGATATTGTGGTGCGCTTCGCCGTCAAACCGACATCATCTATTTTAACGCCGCGTCAAACCATTGATACGCAAGGCAATGAAACAGATATCGTCACCAAAGGTCGCCACGACCCATGCGTCGGTATTCGCGCCGTGCCGGTTGGCGAGGCGATGATGGCCTGCGTTTTGGCCGACCATAAGTTACGCCATTTCGGCCAAGCCGCGGCAATGGGCAACGGCAAGTAACGTGGCCAAAGACAAAAAAGGCCAAGCCCGCGCGCGCGCGCGCCTCTATCTCATCACCCCACCTCAACTTAACCCACAAGAATTTGCGCCACGGCTTGATGCGGCTTTGGCCGCCGGTGATGTGGCAAGCCTTCAACTGCGCTTGAAAGATGAGCATAATATGAGCGCGCCCGAGGCACTTATTGAAGCAGCGGTTCACGCGCTGATGCCGATAGCACATAAACATAATGTCGCGTTTATTCTCAATGATGACCCTGCCCTCGCCGCTAAATTTGGCTGCGATGGCGTGCATATCGGCCAAGATGATGCCGCCTATGACGTAGCGCGCGCCGAATTGGGCGATGATAAAATTATCGGCGTTACCTGCCATGACAGCAAACATTTGGCGATGGAAGCGGGTGAAGCGGGGGCTGACTATGTCGCTTTTGGCGCGTTTTACGAGACGCAGACCAAACAGACCAAAACACAAGCCGACCCCGATATTCTGACTTTTTGGCAAGAATTTGTTGAACTGCCCTGCGTCGCCATTGGCGGCATCACGCCCGATAATGCAGCGCCATTAGTCGCGGCAGGTGCTGATTTTATCTCCGCTTCGGGCAGCGTGTGGGGGCATAAGGAAGGCGCTTCAGCGGCAGTGCGCGCCTTTAATCAGATATTTGATGAAGCGCATCAGAAATAAGCATTTGCCGCGCGTAGTCGCTATGCTATCAGACCTCAATTCTGTTTCATCTCAATCTCACCAAGGTGAAGACCATGAAAATCAACGGTAATGAAATCCGCCCGGGCAATGTCATTAAGCATAATGGCGAATTATGGGTTGCGGTGAAGCTGCAGCATGTGAAGCCCGGCAAGGGCGGGGCTTTCGCCCAAATCGAATTGAAGAATCTGCTGAACGGCTCGAAGCTGAATGAACGCTTTCGCTCGGCCGACAAGGTGGAGCGTGTGCGCCTTGAGCAGACCGATTATCAATTCCTCTATGAGAGCGATGACATGCTGGTGTTCATGGACACCGAAAGTTATGAGCAAATTGAACTGCAAGCCGAATTTGTCGGTGACCGCGCCGCCTTTTTGCAAGACGGTATGAATGTTGTGGTGGAAAGCCATGAGGGCAAGCCGATTGGTATTCGCTTGCCCGACCAAGTGACGCTGGAAATTACCGAAACCGAAGCCGTTGTGAAAGGGCAGACCGCCGCCTCCTCTAACAAACCGGCCATATGTGCCAATGGCGTGCGTGTTATGGTGCCGCCCTTTGTGGAAACCGGCGATAAAATCGTCGTCGATACAAACGAAGTCACCTATTTGAAACGAGCTGACTAATGGCACAATCGCCGGCCATGAATGTTATGCGTGCCGCGGTCGAAAAAGCCGGACGCGCGCTGCGTCGCGATTTCGGCGAAGTCGAAAACCTGCAAGTATCAAAAAAAGGCCCGGGCGATTTCGTTTCCCAAGCCGATTTGAAAGCTGAAAAAATCCTCTTTGAAGAATTGTCAGAAGCCCGCCCGGGCTATGGCTTTTTAATGGAAGAGCGCGGCGTCATTGAAGGCGCGGACGCAACCCATCGCTGGATTATCGACCCGCTTGATGGCACCACTAATTTTCTGCACGGCATTCCTCATTTTGCGATTTCTGTCGCGCTGGAGCGCGAGGGCACATTGGTCGCCGGTGTTATTTACAATCCGATTACAGATGAATTGTTTTTCGCAGAACGCGGACAGGGCGCTTACGGGCCAAGCGGACGCTTGCGGGTTGCGGCGCGTGACCGCCTGAGTGAGGCCATCATCTCATCGGGCATGCCCTATAAGGAAAGCGGCAAACGCCCTGAATGGCAGGACAAAATTATCGCGCTATCAAATGATGTTGGCGATATCCGCACATTCGGCTCCGCCGCTCTCGACCTTGCTTTTGTCGCCGCCGGTCGCGTTGACGGCTATCTTGAAACAGGCTTGGGTGCGTGGGATTTAGCCGCCGGTATCGTGCTGGTGCGCGAGGCAGGGGGCTTAGTTTCCGACCACACAAACCGCCAAAGAATGCTGGACGAGGGCAATATTGTCGCCGGTAATGAAACCGTGCACGGCGATCTGCTTAAAAAACTATAAGATTCATTCGGCTGCTTCGCGGCCAAATTGCAAATCGGCAAGCCGCGCATAAAGCCCGTCTTGAGCCAGCAATTCGGCATGCTTGCCGGTGGCGGTAACACGACCGCCTTCCATAACAATAATGCGGTCGGCTTTCAAAATCGTCGCCAGCCTATGGGCAATCACCAAAGTGGTGCGCCCTTCCATTAAATGCCCCAATGCTTTTTGCACCAAAGTTTCGCTTTCGGCATCAAGCGCGCTGGTTGCTTCGTCAAGCAGCAGCACCGGCGCATCGCGCAATATGGCGCGCGCTATGGCAATGCGTTGGCGTTGACCGCCCGACAATGTCACCCCGCGCTCGCCCAATTCGGTATCATAACCTTGCGGCAGACGGGCGATAAACTCATCAGCCTGCGCCGCTTTCGCTGCCGCGATAACTTCATCATCGCTGGCATCGGGGCGCCCGAAGCGAATATTGTCGCGCACGGATTTGGCAAACACGACGGTTTCTTGCGGCACAACAGCCAAAGCACCGCGCACGATTTGAGGCGTCATATCAGGCAGCGCAACGCCATCAATGCTGATGCTGCCGGTCTGGGGATCGTAAAAGCGCGACAGCAATTGAAACACGGTGGATTTGCCCGCGCCCGATGCGCCGACCAATGCCACGGTTTCGCCCGGCGTGACTTCTAACGAAAAACCGCTCAGGGCAGAGATTTCGGGCCGTGTCGGATATTGGAACGTCACATCGTCAAAGGCTATGCGGCCTTGCGTCGGCTGCGGCAAGGATTGCGGATTGGCCGGTGGTTGAATGACCGGCTCAATTTCCAAGATTTCCACCAAACGCTCGGTCGCCCCTGCCGCCAACTGCACCTCGCCCCAAACCTCGGATAAAGCGCCGATAGAGGTCGCGCATAAAACCGCATAGAGAATGAACTGACCCAGCGTGCCGCCGGTCATGGAACCGTCGAGAACGTTTTGCGCCCCCAGCCATAAAATGCCGGTGACACCGGCGAAAATCAGCACAATGGCGATAGCCGTCATACCGGCACGCGCCCAAATTCGTAGCCGCGCCGTGTCGAATGAGTTTTCAATTGCCGAAGAGAATACACGGCGGTCTTCGTTCTCATGGGTGAAGCTTTGCACCGTTTGCATGGCAGTGATTGTTTCGGCAGCGTGACTTGCTGTGTCGGCAATGCGGTCTTGGCTGGCCCGCGCCAAACGGCGTACCACCCGCCCGAACACAATCACCGGCACAATAATGGCGGGCAAAGTCAGCGCGGCCAGTCCGGCCAATGAGGCGCTGGTATAAACCAACATAATGGCTGAGCCGACAAACATGAACAAATTGCGCAAGGCGATAGAGGCAGACGAACCCACAACGGTTTTGATCAGCGTGGTGTCTGCAGTGAGCCGCGACAACACCTCTCCGGTCCGCGTAACCTCAAAAAATGCCGGAGACAGGGTCGTGATGTGATTGTAAACGGCGGCGCGCAAATCGGCTGTCACGCGCTCGCCTATCCATGAGACGAAGAAAAACCGCATAGCGCTCGCCAATCCCAACACAATAGCGACCACCAACATGGCGAGAAAATAACGGTCAATCGACGTCGCGTCTTCGGTTGAAAAGCCGTTATCAATCATAAAGCGCACGGCAATCGGCATGGTGAGGGTTGCTGCCGTTGCCATTAAAAGCGCTAAAAACGCAGCTAAGACGCGCCCCGGATATTGCGCGATAAACGGCAATAGCGCCCGCAAGGGCCGCAAACTGCGCGCGCGCGGTCGGCGTTTCGCATCTTCTTCCATTTGGGCAACCGCCTCAGCGGCTTCATTTCGTGACAAGGTCCAAGACCCTTTCTTCGTTAATTTGCTGCGCTTATAGCAGTCAGAAGGCGGCTTCACCAGAGCACAAATTTGAGGCTGAATTAGCGACCAAATAGACTTGCGCCTTGCGCTTCTTCTGTTTATATAAGCGCTCAACTCGAATTGAGAAGGAAAAGGCGATGAAAAAAGAAATTCATCCCGATTATCACATGATTACGGTGGCCATGACAGATGGCACGAGCTTTCAAACGCGTT
>JAKMDW010000102.1 GCA_022426245.1 Alphaproteobacteria bacterium
GGCAATTAAGGGCTAGACCGATGGCCCGCTTTTATATATTTTCGCGCTCAGTTGGGGTGTAGCCAAGTGGTAAGGCACCGGTTTTTGGTATCGGCATGCGTAGGTTCGAATCCTACCACCCCAGCCATTTTTAAAATGTTTTGAACGTGTATCCGGCTTATTTGTGCCTAGGCGTCGTTCGGCAGAATGCCCAGCGCTTTCATATTATCGTCGGTCAAACGATGCTGGCCTTGCGCGTAATTTTTGGCGTTTTGGGCATAAAATCCGGCATTGAATAAATTGGCCGCGCCATTATCACGGCTCTTTACCAGCTTGGCGGGGCTGCCGGCGATAATTGAATTATCCGGAAATTCACTGCCTTCCGTCACGATTGAATGACCGGCAACAATGCAATTATTGCCAATCTTGGCGCCGTCCATAATCGTCGCATTTATCCCGATAAGGCATTTATCGCCAATGGTGCAACCGTGAATTGTGGCGTGGTGGGTGATCGAACAATCATCGCCGATAATGGTCGGCGAAGCACCGCCGACATGGATCATGACAAAATCTTGAATATTGGTGCGCGCGCCAATCTCGATGTGAAACATCTCGCTGCGCATCACCACATAGGGCCAAACCGAACTGTCGGGGCCAATAGAAATATGCCCGAATAAAAACGCGCTTTCATGCACCCAGACCGAGTCGTCAATATCAATCATGTCATTATTTTTTGAACCGGTCATTTGCCCCTCCCGCAACGCTTATCGCAAAGACTGAAACGAGACGATAAGACGTCCGATTACGGAAAGAAAGACAAAAGCCGCAAATAGAAGGGCCAGCGGAGCAAAGCTGTGCGGATAGGCCATGGCGGCAATGAAGAATAAAATAGTCTCTGTGCCCTCGGCCAAACCGGCCAGATAGTAAAAGCCTTTTTTGCCTTGCGCGTCGCTTACCGTGCCGCGCCTTTCGGCCTGAATGGCATAAGCCAAAAACACCGTCATCGACATGGCAAAGCTCAACAGCAATACCGCCACAGCAAAGGCATTGTTCATATCGTGGAAGAGAAAGGCCAAAGGCAATATTGCCCATAAGACAAAGTCCGACACAATATCGAGATAGGCACCTAAATCAGTGGCTTTGGTTTGGCGCGCAACCGCGCCGTCCAATCCGTCGGCCATGCGATTAAGGAGAAGCAGAATAAGGGCGGTGGTGAATTGGCCTTGCACAACCGCATAGGCCGACCCGCCCCCCAATAAAAAACCGCCAATAGTAATGCTATTGGCGGAGATTTTAGTGCCGATCATCCCCGCCGCCGCATTGAGCGGCGGGTCAATTAGCCGTCGCATGGTGGCGTCAAGCATTAGCTTGCGCGCTGCACCAGACTGTCAATGGCGTCGCGATAATCGCGTTCCATATCGGCCACAACGTCCTCAATGGTCTGCACTTTTTCAATGCTGCCAATACCCTGACCGCTGCCCCAAATATCTTTCCAAGCCTTGGTTTTCATATTGCCGCCAGAACCGAAATTCATTTTGGTTTTATCGGCATCCGGCAGATTGTCCGGGTCAAGACCGGCGGCTGAGATGGACGGTTTGAGATAATTGCCGTCAACACCGGTAAATAAAGATGAATAGACGATATCGTCTGCGGCGCTTTCGACCAGCATGTCTTTGTAGCCCTGATCGGCATTGGCTTCTTCCGTAGCGATGAAGCGCGAGCCGATATAGGCGAGGTCAGCACCCATGGCCAAGGCCGAGGCGACGCAATAGCCGTCGCCCATGGCACCGGATAGCAAGATTGTGCCGTCGAACCATTCTTTAACTTCGCGCACAAGGGCGAAAGGTGATAGCGCACCGGCATGGCCACCGGCGCCGGCGCATACCAGAATAAGACCATCAACACCTTGCTCGGCTGCTTTCTTGGCGTGCTTGACGTTAATCACATCGTGGAACACGACGCCACCATAGCTGTGCGCGGCTTCAACAATAAATTCCGGTGGACGCAGCGAGGTGATGATGATCGGCACTTTGTGCTTCACGCAAATTTCCATATCCGTTGCAAGCCGGTCATTCGATGCGTGGCAGATTTGGTTGACCGCATAAGGGGCAACATATTTATCCGGATTGGCGGCTTTATATTCAGCCAATTCAGTATTGATGCGGGTCAGCCATTCGTCGAGAACCTCTGAGGGCCGCGCATTGAGCGCAGGAAACGAACCGACAATACCGGCTTTGCATTGCGCGATAACCAATTCCGGTCCGGAAACCAGAAACAAGGGTGAGCCAACGACAGGAATACGCAGGCTGTTCTGTAATACATCAGGAAGGGCCATATTTAATCTCCATTTCTGGCTGGAAAGATAGAGTTTTTACCGCTTAAGGCAAGGCCACAATTACGCTTATTTTAGGGCCGCATAGACCAATTGCGAAAGTTGCGGTCGCAAAGGATAAGTGGCGGCAGGCATTAGCTGGGTCATCATAATGACGGTCATGTCTTCAACCGGGTCATTCCAAAAAATCGTGCTTGCCAAGCCACCCCATGAGGTGTTGCCGGTTGACGATGTCGAGACAGTAACACCGCTATCCATGACGACTGACAAGCCAAGGCCGAAGCCGGTGCCCGGATAGGCGACTTCGGTAAACTGGCCGTAGCCGTGGTCTTCTAATGTGCGGCCATGCGGCAGTTGATTGCTGCTCATTTTCTCAATGGTTCTGCGGTTGAGAATATAGGCACCATTCGCGCCGGTTCCTTTGCGGCGTATCATATCGGCGAATTTGAAATAGTCTTCCATCGTCGATAGCAGCCCGCCGCCGCCCGATAAAAACTGCCGACCCGGGCGATAAATCGTCCGCTCAGGGCTGTCGGCCAGTTTCGTCTCGCGCTTTAGCGGGTCGAAGCTGTAATTATGCATAAGGCGTTCGCGCTTATCATCGAGAATGTGGAAAAAGCTATCCACCATACCGAGCGGCTCAAAAATATGTTCTTTGAAATAAGCGTCCAGCGTCTTGCCCGAAACCAATTCGACAATATGCCCCAACACATCGGTGGCAACAGAATAATTCCATGCCGTGCCGGGTGAGAATAGGAGCGGCATTTCGGCCAGCTTCTCGCACATTTGTGCCGAAGTCATTTTTTCCGAGCGCGCGCCATTAATTTGGTTATTGCGATAAAGCGCATCCACCGCGTTCTCGAACATAAAGTCATAAGTGAGCCCCGACTGGTGGGTCAGCAGGTCGTAAATGTTAATCATCCGCTCCGGCTCGCGCGTGGTGTAGCTTTTCGCCGTGCCGCTCTCAAATACTTTGACATCTTTGAAAGCGGGAATGAATTTGGTAATCGGGTCAGTCAGCTTGATGAGGGATTTTTCATAAAGCTGCATAATGGCCACCGAGGTAATCGGCTTGGTCATTGAGTAAATGCGGAATATTGCGCTGTCATCAAGCGCGAAGCCGCCTTCTAGAGCGCTGCGGCCCTGATGGCTGAGCATGGCGATTTTGCCTTCGCGCGCGATAGAAATTGACATGCCGGCAAACTTGCCCCGATCGATATAGGATTTGAAAAAGGCCGGCACCGCATCAAGACGGGCGCGGTCAAAGCCCAGCTTTTCGCAATCCTCAAATATGTAATCGGTCATTATTCTTCTCCTCCCAGAGACAGCCCATGCGTTAATAAGACAAACGCATAGACAAAAGCAATTTCGTGCAACTGATTAAACCGTCCGGCTTTGCCGCCATGACCTGCCGACATTTCTGTGCGCAACAGGCTGAGACCGTCATCTTGGCGCGTGGCCCGCAAACGCGCAATCCATTTGGCCGGTTCCCAATAGGTGACGCGCGGGTCGGTCAACCCACCGGTCGCCAAAATATGCGGATAGGCTTTCGCCTCAATATTTTCATAAGGCGCATATCCAGCAATCAACTGATATGCCTCGGCGCTTTCTATCGGATTGCCCCATTCCGGCCACTCCGGCGGCGTCAGGGGTAGGCTGGCATCCAACATGGTTGTCAGCACATCGACGAAAGGCACTTCGGCAATAGCACTGCAAAATAAATCCGGCGCGAGATTGACCGTTGCCCCCACCAGCAGGCCGCCGGCGCTGCCGCCATGAATGGATATTTGGCCGGGCTTGGTAAAGCCGCCCTCAATCAGCGCTTCGGCTGAGGCGACAAAATCGCGAAACGTATTGGTTTTTTGTGGGCCGCGCCCTTGCATAAACCAATTATGGCCGCAGGCGCGCCCGCCGCGAATATGGGCGATGGCATAAATAAAACCGCGATCGACCAGGCTCAAACGGGTGACGGAAAAAGCCGCCGGAATGGTGATGCCGTAAGACCCATAGCCATACAGCAGAACCGGCGCGCTGGCGTCCAATTTGGTATCCTTGTGATACAGCAGCGAAACTGGAATTTGCGCCCCGTCATGGCCGGTGGCGGTGATGCGGCGGGTCACATAATCGTCTGCCGCGTGCCCGCTTGGCACGTTCTGGGTTTTGCGCAGCGCGCGTGCACCGCTGTCCATATCAAAGTCAAAGGTTTGCGTTGGCGTGGTCATGGAGGCATAGGTGAAGCGCAAAATGGCGCTGTCATATTCGGCCATGCTGCCAAAGCTCACATCATAAGCTTCTTCGTCAAAGGCAATATCGGTTTCGTCATTATCCGCAAGCGCAACCAGGATGATGCGGGGCAGGGCGTTCTCGCGCACCAGAACTGCCATATGGTCTTGGAAGGGCAGCGCATCGAGCACAAGACAGCCCGCTTTATGAGTGCGCACAAACTGCCAGTCGGATTTATCGCCCGTGCTTGTCGGCACCGGTGCGCTGACGATTTGGAAATCATCTGCTTTGGTGTCGCCATTCCAATTGGTAACGATTATCAGGCGGTCGCGCGCGGCGTCATCATCGACTTCATATTCGATGCCGGTTTCGCGCGGGGCGACGCATATCGGCGCAGCCATTGGGTGGTGCGCGTCGATGATATGGGCTTCCGCCGTTTCATGATCATGCGCTGAAATAATCAGGAAGCGACCTGAGCGGGTTTCCGACAGGCCGATGAAAAAGCCGCTATCGGCTTCTTCGTAAATACAGGCATCTTCCGATTGTTGCGTGCCAAATGCGTGACGCATAATTTTGTGAGGGCGATGGTTTTCGTCAATCGCGACATAAAATAAATATTCGCCGCATGCCGACCAGCCAAAGCTACCGCCGGTATCGTGCAAAGTGTCGGGCAGGTCGTCGCCGCTCTCAATATCGCGAAACCGCACAGTGAAATATTCCGAGCCTTTATCATCATAACCCCAAGCCAGCAGCTTTCCATCTGGGCAAGCAGCATGGTTGATGATTTTGAAAAATTCTTTGCCCTCGGCTTCATGATTGCCGTCGATAATCGTGCGCATGGCGGCGATTTCAGCGTCGCGCGGGCCGCAGCAAATCAACGGGTGTTCGCCGCCAGTGACATAGCGCGTCACCCAAGACAGAAGGCCTTGATTGACCGGCACACCGGCCTCATCCTCTTGAATGCGGCCACGCATTTCAGCGAATAGTTGGTCTTGCAGAGCGGCGGTGGGGGCCATCACCGCATCGGCATAGGCGTTCTCGGCTTCCAAATGAGCGCGAATATCGGCGTCCAAAGCTTGCGGGTTTTTCATCACAGCTTGCCAATTATCATCGCGCAACCAAGCATAAGGGTCGGTGCGGGTGATGGTGTGATGCGTGTCGCTATATGGCTTTTCAGCGGCTTTGGGGGCGCCGGACGGGGCTTTCAGCATTATTGGATTACCTATTCAGCTACCGGTTCGCCGCTTTCGTCTTTCAGCGTCAGTGCCGTTCCGTTCATGCAATAGCGTAAGCCCGTCGGCGGCGGGCCGTCGGGAAAGACGTGTCCCAAATGCGCGCCGCAAGTGGCGCAAACAGTTTCGGTGCGCTTCATAAATAGGGTGTTGTCGGGGCGGTCTGCTACCGCGCCTTCAGCGACCGGTTCCCAAAAGCTAGGCCAGCCCGTGCCGCTATCATATTTTGTGCCGCTTTTGAAAAGCGGGGCGTCGCAGCACACACAGTGATAAGTGCCGTTTGATTTACTGTCCCAATAAGGGCCGGAAAATGCACGCTCAGTGCCCGCTTTACGGGTAACGTGGAACTGCTCATCGCTGAGCTGTTCGCGCCATTCGGCTTCGGTTCGCTGAACCGGCCATACTGTATCGTCTTTTTTCCGACCCATTTTGTTGAGACCTATTCGAACAGCAATGTCAGGTTTTCAGACACCATGACCGGTTGATCCGAGCCGTCCAATTCCATCACAACTTCCGCCGTGAACAATTTGCCGCCCGCTTTGTCTTCAACACCTTTAAGGGTTGAGCGCGCGCGGACTTTAGAGCCGACCGGAACCATGCCGGTGAAACGGGTTTTGTTTGAGCCGTAATTAATGCCGCGGGTGACGCTTTTGACACCAGAGATTTGCGCCATCAGCACAGGCAGCAAAGACAGGGTCAAGAAACCATGAGCGATTGTGCCCATGCCCAGTTCTTTTTGCGTGCGCTCAGTGTCGAGGTGGATCCACTGATGGTCACCGGTCGCATCTGCGAACAGATTGACCCGGTCCTGGTCGAGCAAAAACCAATCGCTGACCCCCAGCTCTTCGCCGACGGCGGCGGCATATTCATCGAGGTTTTCAAAAACGCGCATTATATTCTCCTTCAAAGTGCGGTGTTAGATTAAACAATCTTGGAGTCTTTATTACCCCAATAACGGTCGCGCACAAGACGCTTATATAATTTACCAGTTGGGTGGCGCGGTAATTCTTGGTCAAAATCAACCGAACGCGGGCACTTAATGGCCGACAGGTTTTCCTTGCAAAAGGCAATCAGTTCTTCTTCAAGCGCAGGGCCGGCATCGCTCCATTCGGCGGGTTGCACAACGGCTTTCACCTCTTCACCGAAATCCTCATTCGGCACGCCGATAACCGCCACATCAGCCACACGTGGGTGGGTAATCAGCAGGTTTTCGGTTTCCTGCGGATAGATATTCACCCCGCCGGAAATAATCATGAATGCCTTGCGGTCCGTCAGATACAGATAGCCATCATCATCAAGCTTGCCGACATCGCCCAAAGTGGTCCAGTTTTTATGCACCGGATGGCGGCTCTCCGCCGTCTTTTTTGGGTCATTGTAATATTCAAAGCCCGGGGCTTCTTCAGGCTGCTCAAAGAAAATCGCGCCGCTTTCACCAACCGGCAATTCATTGCCCTCTTCATCGCAAATATGCAAAATTCCGGTCAGTGCCGTGCCGACAGAGCCCTTATGGGCCAGCCATTCTTCCGAGTTTAACTGGCAGAAGCCATTGCCTTCGGAGCCAGCATAATATTCGTAAATCACCGGTCCCCACCAATCTATCATTTGTTCTTTAATCGGAACGGGGCAGGGCGCAGCAGCGTGAATGGCGGTCTGCATGGATGAGGTGTCATGTTTTGTGCGGACATCCTCCGGTAGTTTCAGCATGCGCACAAACATGGTCGGCACCCATTGGCTTTTGGTGCATTTGTGCTTTTCAATCATCGCCAAAGCCTGCTCCGGGTCAAAATTCTCCATAATGATGCAGGTCGTGCCGACTTGTTGGGCGGCCATATTATAGCGCAATGGCGCAGCGTGATAGAGCGGCGCCGGTGATAAATATATCTGCTTATCGTCAAAACCGTAGAGCAGGGTCACCAGACCCAGAAGCGCATCGGGTTCGTCAATGGCATTGCCGGTCAGCTTGCGGCGAATGCCTTTGGGGCGACCTGTCGTGCCCGATGAATAGAGCATGTCCATGCCTTGTGTTTCATCAGCCACCGGTTCGGCAGGTTGCGCGTCGCGCGCAGGTAGATATTCCTCATACCCGTCAGACGCCTCGCCGACCATAAACATGCCGACCATATCGGGAAGCAAGGCCACCAGCTTGTCGGCTTCCTCCTTCATATAGTCAGAGGTGAACAGGATTTTGGCACCGCAATCTTTGACGATATATTCAACCTCACCGGCGGTCAGGCGCGAGGAGACTGCCGTAAAGTAAAGGCCGGAGCGTTGCGCCGCCCAGCAAATTTCCAAAAAGTGTTTATTATTATCCATGAAAATGGCAATGCCATCACCGACCTGAAGGCCGCGCGCGCGCGCCAGTTGTGCAATTTGATTTGAGTAATCATCAAGCTGTTTAAAGGTCACAACCTCATCGGTTGATGCCATAATGAAAGCTGCCCGATCCGGTGTGTTTTGTGCATGTGTGCTAATATGCATTTTCGCGTCCCCCAAAAGTCCTATTGCGAGAACTATAGAGATATGGGACGTTTCGGCAAGTGACAGCTGAGGGAGACAGAAACTATGTCCGAGTATCAACAGATTAAAACCGAGGTCGATGAGAACGGCATTATGGTGCTGACGCTGTGTCGGCCGGAGGCGATGAATGCGTTCACCAGCCGCATGATGCATGAAATTATTGACGCTTTTGACAAAGCCGATGCCGATGACGCCGTGCGTGCGATTATTATGACCGGCGATGGCGACCGCGCTTTTTGCGCCGGTGCTGACCTTTCGCAAGGCGATAAAACCTTCGATTATGCCGAGCGAAGCGATGGCGGCAAAAAATCTGATGTGGTTTCTGAAGGCGGCGACATTAACTGGTCGAGCCAAGATATTCGCGATGGCGGCGGCATGTTGACTTTGCGCATCTATGAGAGCATTAAACCGGTGATCGGCGCGATTAATGGCGCGGCTGTCGGCGTTGGCGTGACCATGCAACTGCCGATGGATGTGCGCATTGCATCTGATAATGCCCGTTTCGGCTTCGTATTCGCCCGTCGCGGCATTGTGCCGGAAGCGTGTTCTAGCTGGTTCTTGCCACGCATTGTCGGCATCTCGCAAGCCCTGCAATGGTGCTATTCGGGCGAGGTCTTCGATGCGGCAGAGGCGCTGAGAGGTGGCCTTGTGAGCGAGATTGCACCGCAAGCGGATTTGCTGGCGCGCGCCAAAGAAATGGCTCTCCAAATGACCCAAATGAGTTCACCCGTATCGGTTGCGATGACCCGCCAAATGCTGTGGCGTATGATGGGCGCAGACCATCCAATGGAAGCGCATAAAGTCGATAGCAAGGCGATTTTCGGTCGCGGTCGTCAGTCAGATGCCAAAGAAGGCGTGATGTCTTTTCTCGAAAAGCGCGCGCCCGAATTTGCTGATAAGCCAAGCAGTGATATGCCCGGCTTTTATCCGTGGTGGGACGAACGTAAGTTCTCTTAAAGCTAAAGCGGCTCGTCTTCGTGCCGCATAATGCGCCAAACCGGCGTGGTGGCGATGAGGGTCGTCACCAAAACCAACATGCTTGCCGCACATAAGAATGTTGTTATCAGCGGGCCGACAAGCTCGGTCACAATCCCGCTCAAAGTTGCGCCGACCGGCGCGGAGCCCATAAAGCCGAGGCTGTAAAACGCCAAAACGCGGCCGCGGGCTTCCGCCGGTGCCTCGACCTGTACAATGGTGCGCGCCATGGTCATATTCACGCCAGCGGCCAATCCCCAAGCGCCCGCAATGGCGCAGACAGCGACAAAATTTGGTGCGATGGGCACCAGCATCAGCGCAAAACAGCCGACAATCAGCGCGCCCATCATGGCACGGCCGCGCCGCTCAACCGGGCGCCGTGCCATCATGCCAACGGTAGAAACAATCGTGCCGCCCCAAAAGGAGAGATTCAGCATGGAGATTTCCAGCTGCCCGCCATCAAATATTTGGGTGACGATGAGCGGCAATGTGACCATGAAAATGCCGATAAAGAAAATGCCAGTGCCGACAGATGACAAAATCACCGGGCGCATAACGGGCGAGTTCCAGACGATTGAAAAACCGGCGCGCCAGCCGCCATTTTCTTCTTGATGGCCCTCAACCGGCGGAAAATCTGGCAGGGCGAGCGTCACCAGAAAACCGATAATCAGGGCAATGCTTTGCATGGCCAACAGCGCCCATGGGCCTGCCAGGGGTGCGGCAGCACCGGCCAAAACATAGCCGAGCAATTGCGCCGCAAATTGGGCAATCAATGCCATCATAACGGCGTTTTGAATATTACCACTGGAAACGCGCGACAATAGCGCATCACGGGTCGGCACCATAAAGGCGAAAGCGGCGCTCATCAGCAGCCCGAAAACAATAATGTGCCAATAGGCCAGCGCACCCGAATATGTGAGCCAGCCCAACGCAATCGGCGGAATGGCAGCCAGCATATTGACCCAGAGTAAAATGATGCGGCTATCACTTTTATCGGCCAGCGAACCGGCAAACATCATCAGGAAAACTTGTGGCACGGCGAGCGCGACCTGCGCTGCGGCCAAATCACCGGCTGTGCCGCCCAATGTGATGATGACCAAAGTCGGCACCATGACAAATTGCAAGCCATTGGCCGCAAACCATGTGGCGATGCCCCCGAGATAGGGGATCATTGGATTGACGCCCCAGCGGGGGATTGAACCGGATTGAGATGGTGTTGGGTTGGACGACATGGAGGCTCCCGAAACTGCCGATTACGGCTTTCGATTTACATAAGCTTTTTATCGATGAGAGCAAAGGTGTTTTCTGTTAGGCGGGATTTTTGGCGCGGCTGCGAGAGCGGCGCGATTGACCGACGCGGTCCCAGAAATTACGGGCAAATTCATTGACCGTCTTTTTCATTTTATCGGTCGGCACATAAAGCTCCGAACGGCCAATGCGCTGGTTTGGCTCAATATAGCCAAGCTCCTCAAACCGATGCAATGAACTGCGAACCGTGCCGTAAGCGCGACCGGTAATCTCGACAATGTTTTTGGTTACGGTGGCGCGTCCGGCCGCTTCATTGGTCAGAATAGCGAACAGCATAATCCAGTCTTCGTGGTGCGGTGTCGGTGTGTCGAAAATATCATGGCCAAAGCGGTAACTTAAAAGCAGGGCATTCACAAAATCCTGTCCGTCTTTTTCCAAGCCGCCAATCGGCGCGGTAATCTGTTCTGGCAGGGTGAAAATGTCGTCCAGCTTTTGGGTCGCTTTTTCCGTGAGTTTGTGGTTCTGGCGTCGGGCCATGTTGTTATTCCTTTTTTTATTCTTCATTTTGATAATAGTTTAACTAAAAAATTACGTTCATCAAGCGCAGTATTATAAAATCACTTTTGATTTTTGATTTTACTGGTGTATCGTCTTGTTATTGCTTGGCTTTAAGGTGTTTGTGAACAGCACTGGAGGGCAGGGGATAATTTGTAAAAAGAGGTAAGTAATGCCCGTTCTGAAAGCGCCCGCGAGGGTCACCAAGTTTCATCACAATCGCGACAATTTGCCGAAAGAGGATTTGCGCCGTCATGCGCAGTATAATCTTGTTCTGTCTTTTGTTGCCTCGGCTCATCGCACGCGACCGGAGTTCCTGTTGGCGTCAGTGCGTGGCAGCAAGCACTTATCTGATGCGCGCCATATCACCAATTATTTGGCGCATATTGTCTATGGCATGAATTTCACCGATATCAGCCATATGGCAGCGCGCGACCGCACCAGCATCGCGCATGGCTGTAATCGGGTCGAGGATTTGCGCGATTTGGCTGAGCATGATCGCGCTTTGTATTTTGCCGAACTGGCATTACGGGAATTTTTTAACGCAAGCTGGGAGGTTGTTAATGACACCGGCGAGTGAGAAACGGTTTCGCCAATACTGCAAAAAACTAATGCAAGGCAATCTGCGCTTGGTTGAAGGCATGGGCGCGGCGGCTGATGGCGAGGTGGCGCTGATACGGCGCGGCAAAACCGATAAAATACTGGCGCATATCAGCGCGACGATGTTTGCCGATTGGATGAGGGCCGATCTCATTATGCTGACTGATAATGGTGATGAATATGCGTTGAGCCCGACCGGACGGGCACATTTGCGCCGCCATATGGGGGGCGATTTTGCGGCTCAGCATAATTTGGATATTGAAACGGCAGATGAAAGGCGGCCGCGGCAATTGGCAGCAACGCCGCTGCAATGGCTGCAAGCACATGGGCGCAGTAAGGCTTATGGTTTGAATGATTGCGAGTTGGAGGCGGGGGGCCGTCTGCATGATGATTTTCACCGCGCCATGCGGCTGCCGCATCAAACGATGGATTGGTCGCGGCCGGTTTATGTGGATGGCGGCGGGCAAGATAAGAGCGCCGATGTCCCGGTGTCGGTCATGGACGCGCAAAAACGCGTCGTCAAAGCGCTGGCTTATATTGGGCCGGGCTTGGCCGAAATGACGGTTGATGTGTGCTGTTCTGAATTGGGATTGGAGGCGACGGAGCAAAAGTTTTCCCTGCCGCGCCGTTCAGCCAAAGTAATGTTGAAGCTGGCCTTGATGCGGCTGGCCGTGCATTACGGTTATCAATCCGCCAGCGCGGCGGCGGCGTCGTTTCGAATGCGCTGAACCATGGCGTAAAAACCGTTGGAACGTTGCGGCGTTAAATGGTCGCCCAGACCGAGTTTTTGAAACGCGCCCTCGGCATCATATGCGCAGATTTCTTGAGCCGATTTGCCCTCGTAAAGATTGAGCAATATTGCGACAAGTCCGCGTACAATATGGGCGTCACTGTCGCCGCGAAATGACAGCGTGCCGCCATCACGGTCATTGACCAGCCAGACCTGACTGACACAGCCGGGCACCTTATTGGCCTCGCTATGCTCCTCATCTGACAAGGGTTTCAAACCATTGCCAAGCTCGATGATGTAGCGATAACGCTCTTCCCAATCGTCAAACAGATCGAAATCGTCCAGCAAAGTTTCCAGCGACATAAGTGTCTCCTATCTGATGCGGAAAATAGGCGCGATTGCGGTTAATGGCAATCATGGTAGGTTTAAAAATATGAATTTGCGTCTCAAATCCGAACTCTATGTGCAGGCTCTTTTGCGTCGCGTGCAAGTGGATATGTGTGCGGCATATGTGCTGGCCCGCGGCGACAAGGATGCCGGCGGCATTTTCGTGCGCGTCAATCGGCTTGACGGGTCGGCGGGGGTGCTGAATATGTTTACCGATATGAATGGGGCGCAGAGCTTTCGCGTCGTTTTGCCTTTGGGCAGTGCCGAGGCCGAGAGCGATGCGCTGATTAAGCGCGAAATGCAGCGCGACCCGGATTTGTGGGTGGTGGATATTGAAGACGCCCGTGGACGGCATTTTCTTGAGGGTCGCATAGAAGGCGAATGGAGTGACTGATGAATGAGTTTCTGGCACTGGTGCGCGAGGTTTGGGCCGACAGTACATTTGGCGTCAGTCCGGCAGAATTATTGAGCGCGCTTTCGGTGTTTCTGGTATTCGCCATATTGCGCGGGCTGTTTACACGCTTCGTGCTGGGCGGGCTGGAACGGCTGACCAAGCGCACAAAAACCGACATTGATGATTTATTGCGCGCCGCGCTGGAGCGTCCGGTTAAATTCTTCTTCCTGATATTGGGCGTGTTCTTTGCGCTTGAAGTCCTGCCGCTTACCGGATTGGCCGCTGAACTGGCCGATAAGGTTATGCGCTCGCTGATTGCGGTCGGCATTTTCTGGTCGTTTTATGCCGCCAGCACGCCGGCCAGTATGGCGTTACGGCGTGTTGAAGACATGCTGTCGCCGGAAATTGTCGGCTGGCTGCTAACGCTGTTGCGCTGGGGCATTGTGCTGACCGGTGCGGCGACGATTTTGCAAATTTGGGGTATCCAAATCGGCCCGATTATTGCCGGCTTTGGTTTGTTTGGTGTGGCCGTGGCTTTGGGCGCGCAGGATTTGTTCAAGAATTTATTGGGCGGCGTGTCGATTTTGATTGAGCGGCGTTTTGCGCTCGGCGATTGGATTGAGGTTGAAGGTGTGGTTGAGGGCAATATCGAGCAAATCGGTTTCCGCTCAACCCGCGTCCGCCGCTTTGATGAAGTGCCGGTGGTGGTGCCGAATAATATGTTCTCTGACCATGCGCTGGTGAATTATTCGAATATGACGCGCCGTCGTATTCGGTGGGTTATCGGGCTTGAATATCGCACCACATCGGAACAATTGCGTGGCATTCGGGTCGGTATTTTGAAATGGCTCGATAGCGATCCGCGCTTTGTCACGGAACTTGATGAGGTGCCGAATATTGTTCATGTCGAGGGCTTTAATGACAGCTCAATTGACATGCTGATTTACTGCTTCACCGAAACCACCAAATGGTATGATTGGTTGTCGGCCAAAGAGGATTTGGCGCTGGCGATTAAACAAATTGTCGAAGAAGCCGGCGCCGGTTTCGCCTTCCCCAGCCGCTCGATTTATATCGAGACGGACGGAGCGGAATAGGGCAGCTGCTCGTGAGCGGCCTAATAGGTTGCACCGCTCTCTGGGCCGGTCTTTTATGGCCCCCGGCATTACGGCACCCCGGCACCCCGGCACCCCGGCAAATTGGTGTCGGATTGCCCAATAAAAAGAAGAGGTGCAAATGGCCGACCAAAATTATGACCCTTTGCCGCCGCATCTGCCTCTAATCGCTCAGACGTTGGGCGTGTGCGTCAGCGACCTGACTGACCCGCCTGATTTCACTTTGGGGTTCGATTGGCAAACAAGACGGTTGATTGAAGCGATGCGGAGACTCAGCCAGAGGCAGCGTAATGCGATTTTGCGACTGACAAAATTTTTATCAGCCGGAGTTTAGTCGTTACTTCCCTCTTGCCCACAATGCGCCGCGCTGTTGGTCGGCGGCGGGTTGATAGGCGCCGGACAATTCGCCCAGAGCGGTTTTGAAAGTCTCAAGGCTGACATCGCCGGCCAGCTCAAACGCGTTGATACCGCAGCGGTTCATCATCGCCCATTGGTCGTAAAGCACATCGCCGGAGGCGCGTAGCTCGCCGGTGAAATTCAGTTCTTGGCGCAGCACACGGGCGGCTGAATAACCGCGACCATTGCGATAGATTGGAAAGGCGATGGACACCAGCGACAGCATGTCGAGATAGGGCGCCAATTCGTGAACGTCCTCGCCCATTGAGGTTTTGCCGCGCGTTTTGTCGGGGTCATCGGCTTGCAACACGACGCCCAGCTTGCCGCCGCGCGCACGCAAAGCGTCGGCTTGGTCTTTCAAGCGGCCCAGCGAAATGATTGGAGCATCGTTAAGCGGCGCATCATCATCAATATATGACCAAGTTTCCGGCGTCGTCGCGCCGTCAATGACCAAGTGATAATCAGTCATAAAGACGCTCCTTAAACGGCTCCATGCCGACGCGGTTATAGGTGTCGATGAAGCGTTCGCCGTCGGTGCGTAAATCCGTATAGGTGGTGACGACGGTTTCAATCGCATCGACAATATCTTCTTCGGTGAAAGCGCGCCCGGTGATTTGACCGATGGCGGCGTTTTCGTCTGCCGCGCCGCCCAGCGAGATTTGATAAAACTCCGTGCCTTTTTTATCGACGCCCAAAATGCCGATATGACCGACGTGATGGTGGCCGCATGCATTGATGCAGCCGGAGATTTTAATCTTCAATTCGCCAATATCATATTGCCGGTCGAGGTCGGCAAAGCGTTCAGAAATTTCTTGCGCCAGCGGAATCGAGCGGGCATTGGCGAGATTGCAATAATCGAGGCCAGGGCAGGCAATCTGGTCAGAGATCAACCCCAGATTAGCGGTCGCCAACTGATTGGCGGCCAAAACGTCATAAACGGTTTTAAGGTCGTCCAATTGCACATGCGGTAGCACGAGGTTTTGCTCATGCGTGACCCGCACTTCATCGAGACTATAATGTTCGGCCAAATCAGCGATGACATCCATTTGTGCGTCGGTCGCATCGCCCGGCACCCCGCCAATCGGCTTTAGGGAGATATTGACGATGGCGTAGCCGGCTTGCTTGTGCGCCACCACATTGGCGCGCACAAAGCGGGCGAAATCGGCGTCTGCGGTTTGCGCTTTTGTGAAACCGTCGCTGTCGGCAGGCAAGGTTTCAAATGCCGGCGGTGCGAAATAGGCGCTGATGCGGTCGATTTCTTCTTGCGGCACAGTCAGCATTTGAGACGCATCAATTTTGGCAAATTCGGCCTCAACCAAGCGGCGCATCTCGTCTTCGCCGGTCTCATGAACCAGAATTTTAATGCGCGCCTTATAGCTATTGTCGCGCCGTCCCAGCATATTATAGACGCGCATCACGGCTTCCAAATAAGCCAGCAATTTGGCTTTCGGCACAAACGCGTTCATTTTTTTGGCAACGAATGGCGTGCGCCCCTGCCCACCGCCAACATGCACTTCATAGCCCACCTCACCGGCGTCATTCTGTTTCACAACAATGCCGATATCGTGCAGCTTGATCGCGGCGCGGTCATTTACATGGCCGGTAACGGCGATTTTAAACTTGCGTGGCAGATAGGTAAATTCGGGGTGGAAGGTCGACCATTGGCGAATAATTTCGGAAATAATCCGCGGGTCCTCAATTTCATCATTAATCGCACCGGCATATTGGTCGGAGGTGACATTGCGAATGCAATTGCCCGAGGTCTGAATGGCGTGCATTTCAACGCTCGCCAATTCGTCCAGCAGGTCCGGGATTTGGTCCAGTGCCGGCCAGTTATATTGAATGTTTTGGCGCGTCGTGAAGTGGCCGTAACCGCGGTCATATTTGCGCGCAATATGGGCCAGCATACGCATTTGCTCGCTCCGCAGCGTGCCATAGGGAATGGCGACGCGCAGCATATAGGCATGCAGCTGCAGGTAAACGCCGTTCATCAAACGTAGCGGTTTGAATTGGTCTTCGGTCAGCGCGCCGGAAACGCGGCGTTCAACTTGACCGCGAAATTGGTCAACGCGGTCAGCGACAAGCTTGTGGTCAAATTCATCATAGCGATACATCGGTCAGGCTCCCGCTTGTTTGCCGAGGTCGAGGCGCACGGTCGGCCCGGCGGCGCGAATGGTTTCGCGCACACTGGCCGGTTTGTAAAAGCTGGCATCTTCCAGCACTTCGAACAGATAAGGTTCCAGCACATATGCCTCAAAGTCGGCAGGCATGGCGCGCGCAAGAAGGGCTTCTGCCGCGTCGGCGCCATCAGCAATCTCAGCCTCGCTAAACCCCTCGACCCAGCGATTATCGGCGGCCCAATAAACCACTTCGCCATCGCTGAGGCGATTGGCGGTGACGGCCTGAAAACGGGCTCCCTTTGCAGCATGTTGTGCCATGGCAACTCCTCAATGAATGCGCGCCGAATATGGCGAATTTCGATAAACACGTCAACATGATGTAAAATATAATTAACTACAAAAATAAATGTTTAATAGGCCGATTAGCTTTCTGTTTACCGGTTTACGAGAAATTGACCGCATGGAGAAAGCCGATGCGGTTATGGATTTTGATATTGCTTAGTTTTGCGCTGTTTTTGCCGGTGCCGGTTATGATGTGGCGCGAAGGGTTAAAGCAGGCGCAAGCGGCCGCGCAGTGCAGCGACGGTCTGTGCCGTCTACCCGCGTTGGAAGCTATCGTGCCACCGATGCAGCAACAGCCATTCGCAAAAGCTCAACAGATAGAACAACACAATGCCGAGCGCCGACAGCAAAGCGAGGCTTGCGAACATGGTGGCTATTTCCAGTCGATTACCGGCCTCGATAATGCGCCAGGCAAGCCCAGTGCTGGCGCCGGAACCGGCAACAAACTCAGCCACCACCGCACCGATAAGCGCCAGCCCGCCGGAAATTTTGGCACCTGTCAGAATCGACGGTAGCGCGGCGGGCAGCTCCAAATAACACAAACGCTGCCACCAATTAGCACCCGATAGTCGCATGAGGTCATGCAGTTGCGGGTCAACGCTGCGCAGCCCTTGCACGCTATTGGTTAACATTGGGAAGAAGGCGACAATCCACGCAATAATCACCAGCGCGCGCGAGACATTGTCAAAGCCCACCCAAATAAGAATAAGCGGCGCGATGGCAACCACGGGGGTGACTTGCAGGGTGACGACATAAGGATATAGCGCCATTTCGATCAGCCGCGCGCGGGTGAAAATAATGGCCAGCCCAATGGCACTTGCCGCTGCCCAGAAAAAAGCTGCCGCCGTGACTTTAAGCGTGACCCAAAGTGCCGCCATGAGCGTCGCAAAATTATCGACCAGTGCCGCACCAATGGCTGAAGGGCGAGGTAAAATAAACACCGGAATATTGGCCAGGCTGACCCAAACCTCCCAAATGGCAAGGAGTGCGATGCCGACCAAAACGGGCACGAGGTAACGCATCAGGCTGCTCCTGACTTATGGCCCGACTTATGGCCGAGCGCTTGGCTCAGTTCGGCGCAAGCCTCAGTATAGGTCGGGGCGCCGCGAAAATTATCAGTGCGGCCGGCTTGGTCAATTGTAATTTCGGCTTTTAATTTACCTTCCTGCATCACCAAAGCACGTTCGGCCAGATAGGCCGCTTCGGTTACGCTATGGGTTACAAAAACAATTGTGCAATCCTGCTGCCGCCAAATGGCACGCAAATCATCATCAAGGCGAAAACGGGTTAATTCATCAAGCGCAGCGAAAGGCTCATCCATGAGCAGCACAGGTGGCCGCTTGGCCAGTGCACGCGCCAGCGAGACCCGCATTTTCATACCGCCCGATAATTGACGCGGCAGAGCATCGGCAAAATCGGTCAGACCGACAAGCTGCAAGGCTTCAGCAAGTCGTGTGTCAATCTCGCTCCGGGCATGGCCTTCAATTTTGAGGGGCAGGGTGATGTTCTCGGCAACGCTGCGCCAGGCCAATAATGTCGGTTCCTGAAACACGAAACCGATATCGCTCTGCGCCAAGCCGGTAACACTGCCAATGGTCGGTTGCTCCAGTCCAGCCAATAGGCGCAGCAAACTCGACTTGCCGCAGCCCGATGGGCCAACCAAAGCGGTGAAGCTGCCGCGCGCAAATTGTGCCGTAATATCGCTGAGCGCGGTAAAGCCATTATCGTAGCGCAAGCCGGCTGCATTGAGGGCGAGGGCGTTCATTGGTCGCTATCCGGGTTGACAAATTTTGTGGTGAAGGCGTTTTGCCAGTCTAGGGTTTTTGGATACACGCCGTTCTCAGACATGGTGGTGAAGAATGATTGCCAGCGTGTTCGGCTCATTGCGCCAAGACCGTTCTTCTCAGTATCGGGCGAGGCCAGCATGGCGCGGCGGCGGATTTGCTCAATCGCCTGGTCGATAATGTCTTGCCGCATATCGGGATTGGCTTTCAAAATGAGTTGATTGCCCGGCGTCGGGTCGCCGTAAACATAACTCTGCCAGCCTTCAATAGAGGCGTTGACGAATGCCTGCACCAGTTCCGGTCGCTGTTCTATGAGGCTGTTTTGCGCCAGCACCATGGCGGCATAGCTTGGATAGCCGAAATCGGAGAGTAGGAAAACTTGCGGTTCAAACCCGCCCCGCGTTGCAATCGTATAAGGCTCAGAGGTGACATAGCCTTGTTGAATGGCGTCCCTATTGACCAGAAACGGCGCCAAATTGAAAGTGTATTTACGAATTTGCCGGTCGGAAAAATTATATTTTGCGCGCAACCAAACCCAAAATGCATTGACCGACGCATCGGCAATCATCACCGGCCTGTCTTTTATATCAGATAGTGTCGAAATATCGTCGCGCTGATGGGTGATCAGCACTTGCGGGTCTTTTTGAAATGCCGCCATCACGGCTTTGGCGGGCACACCGGCGCGCACCATATTGAGCGGAATGAAGCTGTTTGAGCCCATGCCAAAATCAATCGCGCCCGCACCCAATAGCTGAGGAATATTAACCCCCGGCCCACCGCCGCGCAGCGTGACATCAAGACCGGCTTTCTCGTAAAGTCCCAATGCTTTGGCCTGATAAAATCCGCCTTGTTCGGCTTGGGCTTTCCAATCGGTTGCAAACACGACAGGTTCCAGCGCGTCAGCCTGCACGGGCAAAAGCAGAACGGCGAATAGCCATTTTCGGGCACTGGCAATAATACGCTTGCGTGGCTGTATTCCTCGTCTCATCTATGACAAACTGGCAGACAGTATGGGGCGCGTCAACTTGGGCGCGCGCAATGGAGAGATGAGTGACCGAAAAACCGTTTTGGCAAACCGTGCCATTGGCCGAGATGGATGACGCGCAATGGGAAGCCTTGTGCGACGGCTGTGCCAAATGCTGTCTGGTCAAATTGCAAGATGAAGATACGGATGAAATTGTCTTTACCGATATCGTGTGCAATCTGCTTGATCAGGGAAACTGTCGCTGCACGCATTATGCCGAGCGCACCAAGCTGGTGCCTGACTGCGTAAAGCTGACCAAAGACAATCTCGATAAAATTGATTTCATGCCGCCCAGCTGCGCTTATCGGTTGCTGCATGAGGGGCATGATTTGCCGGATTGGCATCCGCTGGTTTCAGGCACACACGACAGCGTTGTCGCGGCTGGCATGTCGGTTAAAGGGCGAGTGACGCCGGAAATAATGTTTGAAGGTGACGCTGAGGACCGTGTGGTTGACTGGCCACTCGACACATAATGCGTTGAAAAATGCGCCTGCCATGATTTTCTTAAGCCTTTGAATTTCTTAACCCTCTGCCGAAATATACACGCAAAATTTGAGTAAATCATTGAAATTATTGAAAAAAAAACAGAACAGAGGTTGACAAGCGTGCCGCTGGTTTGGTAGTACTCAGGCATGGTGAGAGAAAGCGTCCAACGCAATGCCACCGATAACCAAATGAAATCTGACGAAAACGAAAGCCGTTTACAACGCGTGCAGCAAAGTCTGCTGGCTGAGATGGAAGCCATGCAGGCTGCCTTGCCCGATGATGGGGAAGAGACGTCAGAGGCGCTAGAACGACGCGCCCGTATCGTCACCATGCTGACGCATGCCTATGATGTTTTGAACCGCGCGCATCAGCAGCAAAAGAAAAAACAAAACGATAGTGACCGACCAAACCGAGAGACGCTCATCACCGATATTGAACAGAAGCTGGCAAGGCTGGCACAAGGCGGATCTGAGACGTCGCATGTTGAGGGGACTGAGTGACACTGAAATCGCTGCACTTTATTGGCATTGGGATTTTTGGGCCCGGCCTGACCAAATGCCTCCTGAAGGGGACTGGTCTTCTTGGATGATGTTAGGCGGGCGTGGCGCCGGTAAAACCCGCGCCGGTGCCGAATGGGTGCGCTCGCGCATTGAAGCGCCGCTGCATAAACATCCGGCCCGACGCATTGCGCTGATTGGCGAGACATTTGCCGCGGCGCGCGCGGTTATGGTTGAGGGGGTTAGCGGCTTACTGGCCATATCGCCACCGGATTTGCGACCGCAATTTTTGCCCAGTCGCAACTTACTGATTTGGCCGAACGGCGCGGAGGCGCAAATATTTTCGGCAGAGCGACCCGATGCACTGCGCGGGCCGCAGTTTGATTTGGCTTGGTGTGATGAGCTGGCGAAATGGCGTTATGACGAAGCGTGTTGGGACATGTTGCAATTCGGATTGAGGTTGGGCGCGCAGCCGCGCCAAATGGTGTCGACCACACCGCGCCCGACACCGCTCATCAAGCAGCTTTTGGGCGACCCAAATTGCGCCGTAACCCGCGCCGAGACGAAAGCCAATGCGGCTAATTTGGCTGACGGTTTTATCGCCCGCATTGAGGCGCGTTACGGCGGCACGAATATGGGCCGCCAAGAGTTGGAAGGCGCTTTGATTGATGATGTGCCGGGTGCGCTATGGACGCATGGGCTGATTGAGCAGTGCCGCGTGAAAGCAGCGCCCAAAGCCATGCAGATTATTGTCGCGCTCGATCCGCCTGCCGGTATCGGCCCCAATGCGGATGCGTGCGGCATTATCATCGCTGCGCGGTCTGAGGATAATAAGGCCTATGTGCTGGACGATTATACGGTGCAAGGGGTCAGCCCCCAAAAATGGTCGGCGCGCGCTATTGCGGCCTATCGCGATTATCAAGCCACGGCATTGATTGCCGAGGTTAATCAGGGCGGCGAATTGGTGCGCGAGATTGTCCTGCGCGACGCACCGGATCTTGTATTTCATCCGGTGCGCGCCATTGCAGGCAAGCTGATGCGCGCTGAACCCGTTGCCGCATTATATGAGCGAGGTCGCGTTTTGCATGTCGGCCGTCACGATGCTTTGGAAGATGAAATGTGCAGCTATGTCGGCCGCGGGCGAAGCCCCGATCGGCTTGACGCGCTGGTGTGGGCTGTCAGCTGGCTGCTATTGCGACCGGCCGGGCCGACCCCGCCGCGTTTGCGTTCACTTTGAAAAGAAATTTAAGGAGACGAAATGTCGATATTTGATCCGGTGACATCTCGCTGGAAGCAATCGCGCCTGCGCCAAAAAAGCCAAACGTCAGAGACGCGTGCGAGGCATAGCGACTTGAGGCATCGCGAAAATGTGCGCTTCCTCGGTGCGCCCGGGCCGCTAAATTGGTTGTCGCCGCGCGATGATGGCTTTCATTCCAATTGCGTTGTTTATCGCAGCGTGCGAATGATTGCTGAAGCGGCGGCTTCTATTCCGGTGAAGATTGAGGGCGCAGTCGGCGATGATCCGACCCATGATTTAAACCGTCTTTTACGCCGCCCCAATGCGCAACAAAGTGGCATTGAGCTGCGCGATATGCTGATGACGCATCTCATTTTATTCGGCAATGCCTATATTGAAATCATGCGCTCGGCAGATGGGCAGGCCGAGGCACTTTATCTCTTACACCCGCATCGGGTGCGCCTGATATGTGATAACGATGGCTGGCCGCGTTTTTACGACTATCAAGGCGGCGGCAAAAAAACCCGCCATGACGCGCTGGCCAGCCCATGCCCGATTATCCATTTGAGATTGACCGACCCCTCCAATGACCATGAAGGGCTTAGCCCGTTAAGCGCGGCGCGCCTGCCGGTTGAGATACATTCGGCGGCCAATCAGTGGAATAAAGC
>JAKMDW010000107.1 GCA_022426245.1 Alphaproteobacteria bacterium
TGAAGTCAGCAAGAACCATACGCCAACCAACATATCTCCGTTGCCTCTCGTCGTTAATCTCGACCATAAACGTCAGCTTTCCATCTCTGAAATAGTGCTCAAACTTCTTCTGTTCCACGACTGACAAACCCTCGAATGTCAGTTCTATTTCAATTGGTTTTGAAACATCTCGATTAAACCAATCATCCTCTCCGATTTCTTTTGCATCAATTTCTCCAAAAAAAACATTTAATGCTCTGAGAACATTTGACTTTCCCGCGCCGTTTGACCCCAAAATTGATGTGTAACTGTGAGCATCAATTGTCATGTCTTTGATAGACCTGAAATTGGCGATACGAATTTGGCTTATTTTCATTGCTCACCCCATCAGCTCCCCCTCCTCCCGGAGCGGTGGTTTTTTCTTTACGCAAAACAAGCCAAATACGCGGCGGTGGGCGGTACGCGCCCGATACAATTATTTTTGTTGTTCACGTTTACTTAAGAATTGGTCGAAGCCATTACAAGGGCGAGCCGAAAGGATTCTTATCCCCGCGCATTCCCTCCCCCACACCCCTCGAGAGACGGGGGGGGTGGGGGTTGCTTTTAGAATTAAAAAGGGCATTATTTCGTCAACGCCACAAAAAGATGGACGGACGAAAAATGAAGCAAATCCTTATAGTTCTAACTCTTGGTATTTTTGTCAGCAGTTGTGTGGGTCATCGACCATACATAGCCGACTATACCAATCATCCCGGTGCCAGAGTTGAATGCGCCCGATTCCTTGAACATTCTGCCAACCAGAAAACTGAAGGTAATTTGTCGGGCGATTTGAATATAAGGGGTGGAGCGGAATCCTCAGCTAAAATAAACGCGCTTAGTGACGAGTTTGGTCTCATTCACCAAGCTTGTTTAGACAATTGGGCGATTCAGCAAGCCTCTTTAAAAGCCCAACAAGTCAATGGCTGTATATTCTTCTTAACATCGATGATTATTACGATTCCGCTTATTCCATTCTGCATCTAGCTCACCTTACCAAGTCCTTTCCAACTCCCGCCTATCGGCAGTCGCTGGCAAAAGGCCCGGCGGGCTTGCCCATTGGGCAAGCGGACGCTTTACCCTACCCTTTCCCGAAGCTTTCCTTCATCACGTCGCGCACCTCGTTGAGGGCTGTGGTTTGCTGCTGCACGCATTGCTCAACGCGGCTGACCAGCATCACCAACACATTCATATCGGCCTCCAGCGACACCACCGCATTATTCACATTACCGATGGTCTGGTTGAGATGCATAATGGCGGCGTTAATCGCTTCCACATCAATCGGCAATTGGTCAAATTTGGCCTGCTTTTCTTGCCACTCACTCATCGGCAAACTCCTTATTGTTATTTTTCAGCGCTACATTTAACGGCTCAGCCGCGCGCCAGCAAGCCGCGCATTGTCGCATGAAGGGAACCGTGTATAGTGGCTGCAGTAACTGAGATAACGGCTTGGTTGCTGGGGTAAGGAACGCCTCTCACAAAGCGGTGACCAGCCGCCCGTTATCTTGTTGCAGATTTTGCGTTTTTGTTTTTCGTCATCGTTACACCGCGTTACTTCGGCCTCAGGTCGGGGTGACGGCGAAATATAGTGCCTTCGGCCCAATACGCCGTTGCCGACTTTGTGCGGTAGTTCCAACGCCCCGGCACCTGCTTTTCGCAGGTGCCGGAAGCAGTTGAGACACCTGCTTTTGGCAGGTGCCGGAAGCAGTTGAGACACCTGCTTTTCGCAGGTGCCGGAACATGGCTCGAAAGTCAGCCCTATTTATCGTTTACAATGACACTGGTCGTGCTGCGTGGCGCACCGGCGGCGGCCGATCGTTCGGCGGCACGGGCCGCAACAATCTGCTCATATTGCTTCAACAAGCAATCCTTATCCCCGGCCAGCCCTAATTGTTCGCAGCGATATTTGGCCAAATCTGCCGGCGGTATCAGCGTCGGCGCGATGGTCTCGGTGAAACTATTCGGCGAACAAGCCAGCACAAACCCCGCCAGCGCGGGCACCATTAGCTTTTTCATAACGAACCTCTTTTTATTATGTCAGAGAGGCGCAAAAACGCTGAATGCGCGAACACGCCTCGGTCAAATTCTCGTCAGATGTAGCATAGCTGATGCGGAAAAAAGGTGACAAGCCAAAAGCGCCACCATGCACCACGGCCACGCCTTCGGCTTCCAACAGGGCGGTGGCAAAAGCCTCGTCGCTGTCGATAACCGTGCCACCTTTTCCATCGGGCGCGGGCGCGGTTTTGCCAATACAACCGGCGCAGCTTGGATAGACGTAAAACGCCCCTTCCGGCGTGATGCACTCAATGCCCGCGCACGCATTCAGCAATTTGACGACCAAATCGCGGCGGCGTTTGAAATGCGTATTATGCGCGGCAATAAAATCTTGCGGGCCGTTCAGCGCCTCGAGCGCCGCCCATTGGCTAATGCTGGTCGGATTGGAGGTCGATTGCGACTGAATTTTGGTCATCGCTTTAATCAGCGGCAAAGGCCCGGCGCAATAACCGATGCGCCAGCCGGTCATGCAATAGGCTTTCGACACACCATTCATGGTCAGCGTTCGCTCATAAAGGCGCGGCTCAACCTGCGCCGGTGTCGCGAACACAAAATTGTCATATACCAAATGCTCATACATATCGTCTGTCAAAATCCAGACATGGGGATATTTGACCAACACATCCGTCAGCTTTTTCAATTCTTCGGCAGAATAAGCCGCGCCCGACGGATTGGAAGGCGAGTTAAAAATAAACCATTTGGTTTTGTCGGTAATCGCCGCTTCTAAATCCGCGGGCTGCAATTTGAAACCGTCTTCGACACGCGCTTCAACCGCGACCGGCTGGCCACCGGCCAAGTTCACAATATCAGGATAGCTGACCCAGTAAGGCGCGGGAATGATAACCTCGTCTCCGGGGTTCAGCGTCGCCATCATCGCGTCATAAATCACCGGCTTGCCGCCCGGCGCGACAAAGGTTTGCGCCGGTTCATAATCAAGATGATTGTCGCGTTTGAACTTGTCGCAAATCGCCTGCTTCAACTCATCAATGCCGGTAACCGCGGTATATTTCGTTTCACCGCGCGCAATCGCATCAATGGCAGCTTGCTTGATGTTTTCCGGCGTATCGAAATCAGGCTCACCCGCCCCCAGACCGATGACATCGCGTCCGGCGGCGCGCAGCTGGCGCGCCATATCGGTCACCGCCATGGTGGCAGAAGGTTTAACCCGCGAAAGACTATCGGCGAGAAAAGACGACATGTGAGAACTCCTGGCTAGGGCTATACAATGCGCGCAAACTACGCCGATGAGGGGGCAAAAACAAGAAGCAAAGGTCGCTCATGGCCAAAAACCCCCGCCTAAAACCATGCAACACGTTAACCGATTATTCACAGCCGCGCCGCATACTGGCTTCATTGCTAATGGAGTTTGTTATGTTTGAAGCAAGTAGGGATTTCATTCAGGCCGCTTTTTTCCTCGGCCTTCATGCGCTGATTGTTTGGGTAGCTGTGCTCAGCGGCCTTTGGCTGACCCGCCTCATTGAGCGGCTTGATGCCAAACGCCACCGCCTCGATTTAAGGCGCTAACCCCCCATATGACATTCCCCGAAATAAGGCTATATTCGGGGTATGTCTGAAGAACAAAAATCTTTAACCGGGCGCGGCGAACTGGCGCCGGTGCCTGAACCGGGGATGAGCGAAGGGCAGCTCGTCGAGTTTATTCCGCATCGCGCCAATCGACCCGAAAAGACTGAAGGCGGTCGCGCATTCAAAATGGTGTCGCCGTTTGAACCGGCCGGCGACCAGCCGACAGCCATTGAAGAACTGCTCGGCGGGTTGAGCGAGCGCGAGCGCGACCAAGTGCTGCTGGGCGTCACCGGCAGCGGCAAGACCTTCACCATGGCGCAAGTTATTCAGCGCACACAGCGACCGGCACTGGTGCTGGCCCCCAATAAAACGCTGGCAGCGCAGCTTTATGGCGAGTTCAAAGGCTTTTTCCCCGAAAATGCGGTTGAGTATTTCGTCTCTTATTATGATTATTACCAGCCCGAAGCCTATGTGCCGCGCACCGATACCTATATTGAAAAAGAGAGCAATATTAATGAGCAGATTGACCGCATGCGCCATTCAGCGACGCGGGCGCTGCTGGAGCGCGATGATGTGATCATCGTCGCTTCCGTGTCGTGCATTTACGGCATCGGTTCGGTTGAAAGCTATAGCTCTATGACGCTGGAGCTGAAGCACGGTATGGAAATCGGCCGCACGCAATTACTTGCTGATTTGGTGGCGCTGCAATATCGGCGCAATGATATGGCGTTTGCCCGTGGCGATTTTCGGGTGCGCGGCGACACCATTGATGTATTTCCCGCGCATTATGAAGACCGCGCATGGCGCATTGAATTATTCGGAGATGAGATTGACAGCCTGACCGAGTTCGACCCGCTGACCGGACAGAAATCGGGCGATTTGGAGAAAGTCCGCCTCTATGCAAATTCGCATTACGTAACGCCCGGACCGACGCTGAAGCAGGCCATGATCGGCATTCAGGACGAGTTAAAAACCCGCCTTGAAGAGTTCGAGGCGGCCGGCCGTTTGCTGGAGGCGCAAAGGCTGGAGCAGCGCACAAATTTCGATCTGGAAATGCTCGATGCGACAGGCTCCTGCGCCGGCATTGAAAATTACTCGCGCTATTTGACCGGCCGCAAACCGGGCGAGCCGCCACCCACGCTGTTTGAATATCTGCCGGATAATTCCCTCGTCTTTACCGATGAAAGCCACGTTACCATTCCGCAAATCGGCGGCATGTTTCGCGGCGACTTTAAGCGCAAATCGACGCTGGCCGAATTTGGTTTCCGCCTACCCTCTTGCGTCGATAATCGCCCGATGAAATTTGAGGAATGGGATATTATGCGCCCGCAAACCGTGCATGTATCCGCCACCCCCGGCCCGTGGGAAATGGAGCGCACAGGCGGTGTGTTTGTCGAACAAGTCATTCGCCCGACCGGCCTGATTGACCCGACCTGCGAGATTCGCCCCGCCTCGACGCAGGTCGATGACCTGATTGCCGAGTGCCATGAGATGGCCAAGAAAGCGCAGCGCGTTTTGGTGACGACACTGACCAAGAAGATGGCCGAGGACCTGACCGAATATATGCACGAGCAGGGTTTGCGCGTGCGCTATATGCACTCCGACATCGACACGCTGGAGCGCATTGAAATTATCCGCGATCTGCGGCTTGGTGCGTTTGACATTCTCGTCGGCATTAACTTGTTGCGCGAGGGGCTGGACATTCCTGAATGTTCGCTGGTCGCTATTTTGGATGCGGATAAGGAGGGCTTTTTGCGCTCTGAGACCTCGCTGGTGCAAACCATTGGCCGCGCCGCGCGTAATGCCGAGGGGCGCGTGCTGCTCTATGCCGACCGGATGACCGGCTCGCTGACCCGCGCTATGGCCGAGACCAGCCGCCGCCGCGAAAGGCAGATGGCGCATAATGAAGAACACGGCATCACGCCTGAGACGGTGAAGAAGAATGTTGCCGATGTGCTGGAAGGCATTGCCGAGCGCGACAATAAAGCCGCACCCGGGCCGTATCGCATTCGCGAGGCGATGGAAGAAAAGCAAGCACCACTTTTGGGCAGTAATTTGCGCGCGCATATTGAAGGGCTGGAAACCGAAATGCGCGAAGCCGCTGCCGATTTGGAATTCGAGACAGCGGCGCGCCTGCGCGATGAGATTAAGCGTTTACAAGAAACGGAATTGGCCGTGGCCGACGACCCGTTTGCGCGTCAATCTGAGGTTGATGCGCGGGTCGCCGACCAGACCGGCGTGAAAAAGAAGGCTGCGCCGAAACCGCGGCGTGCGACTCAGAAAGGCCGCAAAGGCCCCTAAAAGTCGTAAATATAACTGACCGACAGCACCTGACTGTCAAACACACCAAAATCGTAATTACGTAATTCGACACGGAACGGCTCGTGCGAAACGCCAACACCGAAAAACGCGCCATCATCAGTGTGAGGGTCATCGATTGAGGCAAAGCCGACACGCGCCGTATAGCGCAGCAATGGCGGGCCACCAAGATTGAAGCTCTTCAGCACTGACATTTCAAACACCGGTTGGTCCGGTTTTGGGTTGGTCTCACCATTAAGGCCGGGTTTATCGTAGGCGCCATTGAGCAGAGCAAGACCGAATTCAAAATTAAATTCATTCGGCAGGCGCACCCAAAAGCCACCGGTGACAAAAATATCGTCGCCGTCTTCTTCGGCATCTTCGTCCCGCACGGTGTCGGCAGTCGTTCCTGAAATGCCACGATAGGCAACTTCACCTTCGGTTGTGCCACTATGCGTCACAAAACCGGCTCCGCCATAAACGTAAGTGAACGTGCCGAGGCGGTCGGCGCGTGATTGCTGTGGCCAATCCTCATAGGCCATGTTGTCTTGCGCATTGGCCGTGTTGACAACCAATAAGGTTAGGCCAACGACCAGCAAGGATAGAGCCGTGAGTGCCCATGAACGCAGGGGCATATAACGGCGGAATGTGTAAGAATAACGGCGATGCATCGATCTCCTCCTTTTTCTTCTTCTTCGACATCTAAACTAAAAGATGGCGGTTAATTTTTGGTTAACAATGTCAGAACAATTTGCCTAACGGCAGACGCAACACGGGCAAGCCGGACAGCACCCCCGCAATTCGATTAAACTTTTACTAAGCATTTCGACCTCCTGTTTTTATTTTTCGGTCTGAGTAATAATTAGCCGATTTACCCAATCAAGGGAAGCGCTTTATCGCTGATTTGGTGCGAGCTGCGCCTAGCGCGAACCGACTGCCATTTGCCCGACCACATAAAACAAAATGAACATGGCAAAATGTGCCAAAATCAGCAGAACTAAAATACGCATATAATATGTCTCTTTCTTTTCCATGCCGCTAATACTGCTCCTAACCGGTTAAAAAACGGTTAGGGTCGCCCCCCAAAAACTGCTACATGGTGGGGCATGGCGGAGACACACCACAAGGCTGTTCTCATTACCGGAGCCGGTAAACGCATTGGCCGCGCGCTGGCTGAGGCGCTGGCGACTGATGGCTGGGCCATTGCGGCGCATTATGCCGGTTCAAAATCCGAAGCTGAGGCGCTGATTGCCGAGATTACCGATAAGGGCGGCAAGGCTGTGGCGCTGCAAGCCGATTTGAGCAACGCCGCTGCCGTTCAGACTTTGGTGGCTGATGCTGCCGCCGCATTGGGGCCGCTCACCGCGCTTATCAATAATGCGTCGACTTTTGAGCGTGACACGGCGCATACGCTGACCGCCGAAAGTTGGGACACGCACCTCAACGCCAATTTACGCGCACCCGCTTTGCTGATGCGCGACTTTGCCAATCAAGCCGCGCTGCAAGACGGGTCCTTGGCTGATGCCTGCATCATCAATATCACCGACCAGCGCGTTGACCGGCTGACCCCCGATTTTACCAGTTATACGGTTTCCAAAACCGGTCTGGCGACACTGACCGAAACTTTCGCGCAAGCTCTCGCGCCGCAGCATATTCGCGTCAATGCGATTGCCCCCGGCCCGACCCTGCCCAATCCGCGCCAAGCGCAGG
>JAKMDW010000116.1 GCA_022426245.1 Alphaproteobacteria bacterium
CCAAAGACGTTTTTGACTGGAAGCTCTTGGCTCCGCCGCCAGCTTCGGTTCAAGCCTTTGGCATGGCCATTTTTCTCCTCGGCTTTATCGTTACTTTTCTCGCCATGCTTCATAATGAATATGCCGCGCCGACGGTGCATATTCAGAAAGAAGCCGGTCATAAGCTGGCCGATGGCGGCGTTTATCGCCATGTGCGCCATCCCATGTATTTGGGTTTTTTGCTTTTCATTTCAGGCACCACGCTATGGCTCGGCAGCTATGCCGCCACGATTTTTGCTGTTGTCGGTCTCGTTACCAGTTCCCTTTATCGCATCAATTTAGAAGAAGCGACGTTGAGCGCAGAACTGCCCGGCTATCAGGAATATAAAGAGCGGGTCAAAACCCGCTTCCTGCCGTTTATTTATTGAGCCATCAGCCGGATTTTTTGTGTCACCTATTTCGGCGGCGATATTCAGAGGGCGATTCCCCAAACCAGCGTTTGAAGCTTCGCCGGAAGCTTGAGACATCGCTAAAGCCCATTAAATAACCGATGCTTTCGACCGACAGTTTGCCATCGGCGAGATAAATTGCCGCTTGTTCTTTCGCCAATGTATCCCGAACCGTTTGGAACTTTGTGCCTTCTGCCGCCAGCCTTCGAATAAGGGTGCGCCCGCTCATATGAAGATGTTTGGCCACCTCATTTAACGACCATATTTTGCCGGGGTTTTCCGAAATTAAATTGATAATTGTGGCTTTTGCCGATTGTCTTGTTCCGGCTGTTTTGCCGTCTTTAATTTCTTGCAACTGTCGTTCGCATAAAGCCACGGCCTCGCGATGCATTACCTTGTCTGCGGCGGGCGACGTCAGTTGCAGCATGTCTTCGGGAAGTATCACCTCAGTTGTCGGTTGGTCGAAATTGATAGTGTCACAGAAGTACTGGCGATAGGTCTTCCAATAAGGGGGCTTCGGATAGGCGAGGTTTACACTGCCGGTAAAATTGCCCGGACCGGAAAAAAATGTGATGGCAGAAAACACGCCGCTGAGCGAACTTTCGGTGAGAAAAACGCGCAAATCGGTGAGGTCAAAGGCTTCGCTGAATGTTACCCGCATGCCTTGCCGGGTCTCAGCGACTGAAATCTCGAAGGACTCAACGCGCGTCTGCCCGTATTTGGCAAGCAATACCATGCCGGTGCGAAGGTCGGGGCCGGTGGACGTCGCCACGCCAAGCGCGCCGTGCGAGGACAGGCTTAATTGCGCGCCTACGGATAGGCCTAAATCTTTCTCGTCGGAGATACTCAGCGCATTTCGATATATTTGATCCAGCGTCTCGGTCGGGATTGTCCCTTCCAAAGTCATGAGCTCGTCATAAGTCACATTTGTGCCGGCAAAATAGGCCGCGCAATTATCTGCCGTGAGGCGTAAATGGCGGAACAAAATGCGGGCATAGTTCGATGATGGATGCTTATTCATGTGATGATGGCTCGATTGGGATTGCGTTAGCGTAAATCCGGCGCGCCGCGTTTGTCAATATATGCCCCCCCATTGTCTTTTTCGGTTCTGTCCGGGGAGGGCCTTTTGCGAGATATTTATGGCTGATTTTAACAATGAGGAAAAAGCTATGCGTGCGCCTAATCAGACCCCTGCGCCATCACGGCTTGCCGATGATGAGGCTCAGTTTCAATCGTTGATGGAGCGCCCTAAAATTGCTTGGGTGACAATCGCGCTGCTGTTTGCAGCTTTCGGTTTGTTTGGCGTGTCGAGTTACGCATATATCGCCGGATATGTAAGCCTGTTTTGGGCCATTGCGGCCAACAGCGTGGCCTCTTATATGGCTTTCACCGTGTCACATGAAGCGTCGCATAGTTCGATCAGCAGCAATCGTCAGCTGAATGATTGGGTTGGGCGCGTCAGCATGCTGCTGCTCGAAACGACACCGATTTTCATGTCTTTCCGCGCCATTCATATGAGCCATCATAGGTTCACCAATGATCCGGAGCGGGACCCTGATTACTATGCGGGTTCCGGCCCCGCTTGGCTGCTGCCGCTTAAATGGCTGACATTGGATATCGGTTATTTCCGGTATTATCTTTCTCCTGAAGTATTCAAAAAAAGACCGCAGAGGGAACGTCGGGAGTTTTACCTAGGGTTGGCCTTCGGGGTCGTCACCGTCGCCGCAATAGCCGCAGCAGGCTGGCTGACATATTACCTGCTGTTATTTGTTATTCCGTCGCGTGTTTTGAAATTTATTCTGGGTTTCGCGTTTGATTTTCTGCCGCATTATCCCCATCAGGCAATGTCTGAAAGAGACCCGTTTCGAAGCACGTCAAACCGGGTTGGCATGGAATGGCTGCTGACACCCATTTTTATTTACCAAAATTACCACCTCGTTCACCATCTCTATCCGACTGTGCCTTTTTACCGTAATCTCAAGGTTTGGAAATCCAAACAAAATTTTCACAATGACCAAAACCCGGCACTGGTCAGCGCCTTTTCGTTGAAGCCAATGGCGGGGCTCGTTGAAAGGTAAACAGGTGTTGAGCTAGGCGCTGGTGGTCGCGCCTTGTGGTCTTTTATGCTGACCCGACATGCATGTCGGCGCTTTACGATTGCTGCTGGATGCGGCTAGGGTTTTCTCATCGAAGAGATGGGCAAAAACAAAGGCACGGATGCTATGCAAAATCTTGATAAAATTTCCCTCACCGCAGGGCGTATTTTGCTCGGCCTATATTTCGTCCTGCCCGGGCTGGCAAAATTTCTCGATTGGCAGACCCATATTGATTTGATGCAGCGGCACAATATTCCATTTACCGACCCGCTGCTGTTAATTGCCGGTGTCGCGAATTTGACGCTGGGCGGCATGTTGTTGGCCGGTCGCCATCTGCGCCGCGCGGCTTATGGCTGCGCTTTGTATGTTCTGGTTATCAATTTCAGCCTGCATGACTTTTGGAATTTTGACGGTATAGAAGGCGCGCATGAGACGCAAAACTTCGTCAAGAACCTCGGTATTCTGGCCGGTTGCCTGATGCTGGCGGGTTTCACGGCCAAGCAAGAAGCGCAAGGCGACCCAAATTAGATTAAAGCCGAATTACCGATCTTCCAATTCTGACACAATATCGGCGTGGCGTTGCGGCGATAGCGGATAGAAATAGATACACGCCGCCGACGCGATAACACCGACCAGCGGCACAAACACGATAATCATACGCAGGCCGGAGAGCGTTTCCTCGCTTTGCGTGGCACCGGCCCGATAGCCAATGACATCAAGCAGCACGCCTAAAATGAGGGCGCTGAGCGCGACGGCAGATTTTTGGGCAAAGGTGGCGAAGCCGAAAATCATCGACTCGACGCGGTAGCCGGTCTTCCATTCGCCATACTCAACCGTGTCGGGCAGCATGCCCCAAAAGGTGATAGCGAAAGCGCCCGCGCCGAAACTCATGGCAATATAATTCAGGATCACCATATTTTGCGAGCTGGCCGGATTGAACAAAAACGCCAGTAGGGCGAGCGACAGAAAAAAGCAGCCGATCAACCAGACGAAGCGTTTTGATGTTTTCAGCGTCACAAAAGTCCAAAACGGAATAACCAAAAGGCCGGTCAGGCCGAAAGCCATGAGCGAGGTTTGCGCGCCATTGCGGTCGCCCATTTGATACTCAAAAAAGTAGATCATCGTTTTGCCGATAACCGTGGTGCCGGTGACCATCAGCACAATGCCGACAAAGACAATCAAAAACGGCGTGTTTTGCTTTATTGAGGCGAAAGTCTGTTTGATGGTGACGGGAGTGGCATCGTCGGCGTTCTCCGACGGCTCGCGGCAAACGGCAAAGCAAATCCAAAATATCGCCGTTGCCAAAATGCCCGAGATTACGGCCAGCGACATGAACGCGTCGCGGTCATTATCGGCACTTTCAAGTAACATACCGGCGAGGGCGACGACCGAGAATGCCCCCAGATAAGCAAACAACATACGCGCGCCGGCCATGCCTGCGCGGTCTTCTGAGTGATTGGTCATACGCGCCATTAGCGCTGAATAGGGGGTCGATGCCATAGTGAATAACAGGCGGAAAACCAATTGCCCGACAAGCGCCATCAGCCCTAGTGAGGTGATCGACATGTCGCCCGGGTGCCATAGCAGCAGCATGTAGCCGAAGGCCATGGGTATCGGCACAAACAACAAATAAGGGCGATAACGGCCCCAGCGCGAGCGGGTGCGGTCAGCGAGATAGCCCATAATCGGGTCGGTGCCGGCGTCCCAAAATGAGCCGATAGCATAAATAATACCGGCCATGGCATTGGGGAGGCCCAGCACATCGGTGTAAAAATAGAAGAGATAAAGGCTGATGCCCTGCCAATAGAGGTTGAAGGCGAAGTCGCCACTGCCATAGCCAATCTTCTGACCCCAGCTAAGCCTTTGCGATGCCACACTCATTTTATTAAAACCCCTCCCAAGGTAGTCGCAGGGCGTCACCATGCCTTAGCTTGCACAGCGTGCCAAGCGGCAATAGTCTAAAAGAAAGGAGTTCTTATGAGTATGAAACTTGTCTCTTGCGCGGCGCTGATTGGATTCGGGCTGGCACTTGTTGGCTGCGACGACCCGCAAAGCCGGATGAAAACGCATGATGATATGCTGGCGCTGGACAGCCATCTCGACACGCCGTTGGTGCTCGATCGTGCGGGTTTCGATATCACCCACCGGCATGACTGGATGCAGGATTATGCGCAAGTTGATTTGCCGCGCATGAAAGAGGGCGGTCTCGACGGCGGATTTTGGGTCATTTACACGGCGCAAGGGCCGCTGAGTGAAGACGGTTATGCCAAAGCGTTGGCTCATGCGCGCCAACGCAGTGTGGTGATTGACGATATGGTGACCAATCTGTCCACTGATTTCGCCCTGGCTTTGCAAGCCGATGAGGCGGCCCGCATCGCGGCATCGGGCAAGCGTGTGGTTTATAAAAGCATTGAAAATGCTTATCCGCTTGGCACGAATATTGACTTGCTGGATGAATTTTACGCCGCCGGTGTGCGCATGGTGGGGCTGGTTCATTCGCGTAATAATCAGTTCGCCGACAGTTCAACCGACAAGGCTGGGCAGATATGGGGTGGCCTTTCGCCATTGGGGCGGGCGCTCATCAAGCGTGCCAATGCGCTGGGCATGATTGTCGACTTATCTCACGCTCATGATGAGGCGTTGGCACAAGCGATGGCATTATCGACGACGCCGATTATCCTGTCACATTCGGGGGCGGCGCATCTTTATGAACATCCACGCAACGTGCCTGATGAATTGCTGAAAAAGCTGGCGCAGTCGGGCGGTGTTATTCAAATTAACTCGCTCTCCGGATATTTGCGCGACTTGAATACCGACCCGCGGCGGTTGCCTGAGTTCATCGGCCTGTATCGAAAATATCAAAATGCGCCGGGTGGTATGCGGGAAAATCATAAAGCCTTTATTGCTGATCGTCGGGCGCTCGATGAGAGATATCCGCCGGATTATGCCGAGCTATCAGATGTCATGGATCATATATTTCACGCGCTGGCGATAATGGGGCCGGATCATGTGGGCATCGGTCTCGATTGGGATGGCGGCGGTGGGGTGAACGGCTTACAAGATGTTTCTGATTTGCCGAAAATCACCGACGCGTTGCGTGCTGCGGCCGTCAGCACGCAAACCATTGAAAAGATATGGAGTGGCAATATGCTGCGTCTTCTTCGGTTGGCTGAGGCCGCACGCGCACACTGAACGCTAAATCAAACAGGTTTGCAAAACGCCGCATTGCGTGAGAACAAGTTTCTGTTATCTTCCGCGCATGAAAATAAAAAACTCCCTCCCGACCGCCCTCATCTTGCTGCTGTCGGTTTTTGTTGCCCCATCGGCTGTCGCTCAAGCCAGTGTTTTCGATGCTGACAAGGTTACTTTCTGTTCGGACGGTGAGTTCGATTGGAATAGCGGTCAGTCACTTTATGATTTTGTCATTCTGTCGCAAGAAGGCGGTGATTTCCTCATCAGCTTTCTGGGGATTCCCCATCCGAGTTTTGAAAAGCGCGCTTTTGACAATGCTTGGATTAAAATGAAGGGTCTGTTCTCAGTCCGCAAAACCGCCGGTGACATTTTTCAAAGTCTCGACTTGGAGTATGAATTATCACTTGATGTGGAAGGGCAGCCACCGCGCATTGCCAAGCTGAGTGTCGATAAGACCGGCGCCTATACGTTTAATGTCGAACCGGCTTTGGCGCTTGAGGGCATTACCACAAAAGGTTTGTGCTGGGATTCGCTGAGCCGTGAGCCCGATGCCATTCGCCGCAAAAGCATGCAACGCCGGCGCTGATTCACTTCCACCTGTCATGCTGCCAAAACCACTCTTCCGGCCGCTCGGTAATCCATTGTTCCAATAGGTCATAGATTTGGCGCATCGCCGCGTCGATGTCGGCTTGCATGTTTTCGGTCTTCGCCACGTGAATGGCCGGGAAAAAGCGCTGCACAAAATGAACGCTGTCTGGCCCGTCCTCGCGGCGCTGTATCACCGTCGGTATCACCGGAATCTCAAAGCGCCGCGCCAGTTTTACTGAGGCCGAAGGCGCTTTGGTTGGGCGACCGAAAAACTCAATAGGGTCGCCGCGACCCAGTTTTTGGTCAACCAGCACGGCCAACGAAGTTTTGTTTTGTAAAAGCTCAATCATCGTGCGCGCGCCGCTGCGTCCTTTTTTAATTTGCGCGGGCATGAAACTGCTGCGCTGCTCGATAACCCATGCTTCCATATACGGGTTGTTGGCATGTCGATAAATTGAGCCGGTATCACCGACAAGGCGCTGAATGCCCAGCATCATCATTTCCCAATTTGAGAAATGACCGGATAGAAATATCGCCGGCCCGCCATCGGGCAGGGCAGCGTCCACATGCTCTGCACCCTCAATCACCACGCGCGCTTCTGCTTCGCGGGCAATTTTCTTCATATGCGGAAACTCGCCCACCACGCGGCCTAATTGTCGCCAGCATTTGTTTAGAATTTCTTGGCGCTCGGCTTCACAAAGATGCGGCAGGGCTTGGCGTAAATTGTCATCTGCGATGCGGCGTTCCCGCGAAACCTTGCCGAGCAAGGCACCAAGCAGACTGCCGAGCCATGAGCCGGTGCGTAATCCGGCGAGCTTGTAAATCATCAGGAAAGATTTGGCGATCTGCGCTTGGATAAAATAAATCGGATGCATTTCTACCGTATTGGCCTCTTAAGCGCTGTTGCACATCGTGCCTTGTCTGCGCCCTTCAAAATATGCCTTAATCAATAACTATTCTGAGGAGGATTGTCCATGAAAGCGTCACCGGTAAGATTCAGGCAAAACAAATTTGCCCTCGGTATCATGGCGGGGTTGGTTGCCGTTTCATTCATTCCATCGGTTCTGGCCGATGATTATTTCGTCAAAAAATTCGGCAATGATGACGAATTGGGTCACGCCAATTATCTAACCGAGGCGAAAGCCAAACAGGCGGCAAAACTGGTGACCAAAGGCAAGGTCTATCAGCTTGGCATGGTGACTGGCGCTGACACACCGGCATATGGGCCACGCAAATTTCAAATGATTGTGCATCAGCTAAATGACGGTTCGGGTGCGCTTCTGGGGCCGGACAGGCTGGTGTCCAATGATGACACTGTGGTGACATCTGTCGGCATTGGCTCGCAGCTCGATGGTTTCGGCCATATCGGCAAGGAGCACAAATATTATAATGAGACACCGGCGGCCGAAGTTGTGGCGCCCGATGGATTGTTGAAATTTGGCACCCATGATTTGCCGGGTTTCGTGACCCGCGGCGTGCTGTTGGATATGACCAAAATCTATGGGCAAAACCCTTTATCAGTCGGCACGGCCTACACCGAAGCTGACATTAAAAAAGCGATGAAGCGGCAAGGCGTGGAAATCACCAAAGGTGATGTGGTGTTGTTTCACTCCGGCTTTATGAAGGCCAATGAGGGTGAAACCACGCTCTCGCCGGGTGCGCCCGGGCTCGGCATAAGCGGTGCGCATTATCTGGCCGCGCTTGGTGTTGTCGCGGCGGGCGGCGACACATGGGCACTTGAGGCGCTGCCGAGCGAAGACCCGAAGCGCATTTTTCCGGTGCACGGCATCTTGCTGACCAAATATGGCATTTTCATTTTGGAAAATATGGTGACGCATGAATTGGTCGCCGATGGGGTTCATGAATTTATGTTCACGCTGGGCGTGCCAAAACTTGAAGGTGCGGTGCAAGCCATTATTAACCCGCTCGCCATCAGATAGAGGTCAACGGGCAGGGGCGGTAAAATGTTCGCTTGAAAAACAGGGCACGAAGCAGTTAAAACCAGCCTTATGAAAGCGCGTATTTATCAACCTGCAAAATCGGCCATGTCCTCCGGCACGGCTAATAGCCAATATTGGGTGCTTGAATTTGCTGCCGAGGGCACGCGTCGCAAGGATGCATTCACCGGCTGGAACTCAATCGATGGCACGGCCAATCAGGTAAAGCTGAAATTCGATACGCTGGAGGAGGCACAAGCCTATGCGGCGGCGCAAGGGCTGGCGGCGCGGGTTGATCGACCGCATAAGCGCAAACGCTTGCCAAAGTCATATTCGGATAATTTCCGCTATGATAGAGTTGAGAAGATATAGGCTATCACCGAGCATTATCGCATAGCTCGTTAAACGGCCCCGTAGCTCAACTGGATAGAGCGCGAGACTTCTAATCTTGAGGTTGTAGGTTCAAGTCCTACCGGGGTCACCATTTTTTAACCCTTACCGATGGGCTGGCGGGCAAGCGTATTGCGCCGTGGGGCGGCTAAATCATTGAGCCGGTTTCACCAAGCAGGTAGCGGGCGACGTCGATGGTGTCGATAAACAGCGAGATGCCCGCCATCACCAGATAGAAGACGACGAATTTTGCGAAATAGGGCGTCGCCGCATAATCTTTGCGATGGATAAATATCCAGGCATAGACCGGTGTCCAAAACACGATATGGGCGAGGCCAAGAAGGCGCACATAGCCGAATTGCGCGTAAAGATAATCCATAAAACTGCCGGCCAGCAAAAAGGCGACGATGATGGCAATCGCCTCAAAGCGGGGGCGCCAGCCTTTGTCGGTGCGCTTGGCTATGAAAAACACCGCGCCCCAATTGGCAGCAACAAGTACGGTTAGATAGGCCAACAGCCAGCCCGGTTGCGTGGCTGATATGGCGGCATTCAGATTTTCATAAGGTTGCATGGTGTTTCCCCGCTTTTCTTGTTACCCGATTATTCAAACTTTGCGCGTCTAAAGCAAGCACGACATTGTTTACTGGGTTTGTGCTGCGTAAAGCGGAGGCAAGAGTGTGGCCAAAAACGCCATTTCTTCGGTTGCATGGCGAAACAGGTCGTCGGCCAGCGCGTTATTAAGCAAAAGCTGCCGCGACAGCCAGCTATTGCCGATTAAGTTGAGCGGCGAGGCGACCAACTCATTGCCGTCGCGCGCCGCCACATGGCCAAGCCAGAAACGCGAGCGCATCTCAGCACCACCAGCCGTGTTACGAATAACATGGCACATGCGGGTTACATTGACCGGCTCTTCCAACAGGCCGACGCGGGCGCATAGCACGAAAGTATCGGCATCGTTCGGGTCGCGGCCAAAAAACTCTTGCGGCGGGACAAATTGGATGCGCAACTTTCCCATCTCGCCGCCAATATATTCATGCACCAAATGGCTGGCGCCATAAATCTCGCCGGGGGTTTTGTTCTCCCAATCCATCCAGACATGGTCGGTCGGATGCCACCATTTATAATGCTCAGTGGTTTGCAAAAAATCGCTGAACCACCAGTGCACCATATCGGCGGTAACATTCGGCATCGCCGTCCGCACGGCGACCAGCAAGGTGCCATCAATGAGGCGTTTTTTCTCAGGCTGATAGAGGTTCTGCCCGTCGATTAAGGTCGCATCGGCATCGATTTGCGGCGCATAGGGCTGAATGGTGAAGGCGGCGATAAGCAACAAGGCCGGTCCGAGCGCGGTTGTAATGATTTTCCTCGAACGTCGCATGTGTCCCCCAGCGATTTGCGGCACCGCTGTTCTAATCTGCAGTGTAAAATCAATCTTAAGCGTGTCCAGAAAAACCCGCGCCAAACAACCCACAATGACAAACTCGGCGGTCGGCAAGTTTGCCCTTGCCCGATAAACGCGTTAAGACTGGCCAAACAAACTGCTTAGGTGATGACATGCCGAAACTGAGATCCAGAACTTCGACACATGGGCGCAATATGGCCGGTGCCCGCGGCCTTTGGCGCGCGACCGGTATGGGCGATAGCGATTTCGGCAAACCGATTATCGCGGTCGTCAACAGTTTTACCCAATTTGTGCCGGGCCATGTGCATTTGAAGGATTTGGGTCAGCTGGTTGCCCGCGAGATTGAAGCCGCCGGTGGCGTCGCTAAAGAGTTCAATACCATCGCCGTTGATGATGGCATCGCCATGGGTCATGACGGCATGCTGTATTCGCTGCCATCGCGTGAGATTATTGCCGATAGCGTGGAATATATGGCCAATGCCCATTGCGCCGACGCGCTGGTGTGCATCTCAAATTGCGACAAGATTACCCCTGGCATGTTGATGGGCGCCCTGCGCTTGAACATTCCGGCCGTGTTTGTTTCCGGCGGGCCGATGGAAGCGGGCAAGGTGGTCTGGGAAGACGAGGAGCGCGCCGTTGATTTGGTCGACGCTATGGTTGCTGCGGCAGATGACAGCTATACGGATGAGCAGGTTGATGAGATTGAGCGCTCGGCTTGCCCGACTTGCGGCTCGTGCTCGGGCATGTTTACCGCCAACTCCATGAACTGCCTGACCGAGGCGATTGGATTATCACTGCCCGGCAATGGCTCGGTTTTGGCCACGCATGCCGACCGCGAGGCCTTGTTCAAGCAAGCCGGTCATTTGGTGGTTGATTTGTGCCAACGCTATTATGAAGGCGAGGACGAGAGCGTTCTGCCGCGCTCTATGGCCAATTTTAAAGGCTTTGAAAACGCCATCGCGCTGGATATCGCCATGGGCGGCTCGACCAATACGGTGTTGCATTTGCTGGCCGCGGCGCATGAGGCCGAGGTCGATTTCACCATGAAGGATATTGACCGCATGTCGCGTAAAGTGCCGGTGTTGAGTAAGGTCGCACCGGCCGTGCCGAATGTGCATATGGAAGATGTGCACAATGCCGGAGGTATTATGGGGCTGCTCGGTTCGCTGTCGCGCGCCGGCTTATTGCATGACGACCAGCCAACGGTGCACACGAAAACGCTTGGCGAGGCAATTGCGAAATATGACATTGCCGGCAATGTATCGCCGGAGGTGCTGGAATTCTATCGCGCCGCGCCGGGGGGCGTGCCGACGCAAATCGCGTTTAGCCAAAGCCGCCGTTTTGACGATGTTGATGATGACCGCAAAAACGGCATTATTCGCGACGCCGATAGCGCGTTCAGCAAGGATGGTGGTCTCGCCGTATTATATGGCAATCTGGCCGAGAAGGGCTGCATCGTGAAAACCGCCGCCGTGGCCGAAGAATGCTTCGAGTTTACCGGTTCGGCGCGGGTATTTGAAAGCCAAGACGCGGCGGTCGATGCGATTATGGCGAATGATAATATCAAGCCGGGTGATGTTGTTGTCATTCGCTATGAGGGGCCGAAAGGCGGGCCGGGCATGCAAGAAATGCTGTATCCGACCAGCTATCTGAAATCCAAACAGCTCGACAAAGTGTGCGCGCTGGTGACCGATGGTCGTTTTTCCGGCGGCACGTCGGGCTTGTCTATCGGTCATGTGTCGCCGGAGGCGGCGAATGGCGGTCTTATCGGCTTGGTTGAAGATGGCGACAAGATTGTCATTTCAATCCCCGAGCGTTCTATTCACCTCGATGTGGCTGAAGACGCATTGGCGATGCGTCGCAAGGCTATGGATGAGAAGGGCTGGAAGCCCGTCGAAAAGCGCGAGCGTGCGGTGTCTAAAGCGCTGAAAGCCTATGCGGCGTTTGCCACCAGTGCCGACCGCGGTGCTGTACGAGAGCTTGATTAAAGCGCGCCTAGAACGGAACAACCATATCGCTGATAGTGCCGCTCTGACAGGCATCGATAAAGACCTCGCCCAAAACATGACTGCGGCGCACGACCTCATGCCATTTTTCGAAACGCTCTGCTTCATTTTTGCGATATTTCGGGAAATCCTGCCGCGACGGAATTTTGCCATCAGCTAGGGATTTCACCCAATCACGACTGGGCGCGAGCATCACAACATTGTCGAGTTTGTGTGCGGCGACTTTGCGCCACGGATAAAATTTGTCGAACCAGCGCAATTTGAAATGGTCGTAAAAATGCGGATACAGCACCAGCCCGTCCGTTTCCGGCCAGAAGCTATGCGGCACCGGGTGGTAATCCAGCATGCCACCATCATGATAAAAATGCTTTGGGTCTTCGGCCAATTGCACCGCCCTCATATAAAGCGGAATCGCGCCCGATGCGCGCAGCGCTTTGGTGAAATTTTGCGGCGTTAAATCGGCGTGGCGCACGGGAAAGCCATCGCGCGCCGCGAAGTGAATATCGCTGCGCGGGTCTGAGAAAACGGTGCGCTCAACAAGCTCGATAAGGTGGCGGTCGGTAAAAGGCGAGAGCAATCCGGCGCGTCCAAGTGCCAGTGCTTGGCGTCGGGGGGCTGCGTTCAACCCGCCATGACAGCGTACTGTGCCGATATGCAATCGGTATTTTTCATTGGCAAGCACCTCTGCAATGCCCTTGTCGATGTTGTCTGCACAGCCATCGCCCATGAATTTTTCGAACACAATATCGGTTTGTTTGTCGATAGAAGAGAAATCAATCGCCCCCTCAAAACTTTGCGCAATATAGGCATCGGCCATTTTCCGAAGGGTTGTGTCGGCATCGGTGCGCGCGGCCCCCGCCAGCTTAAACGCGCCAACGGATGTGCCGAACAGGTCAACCGGTGTTTTGTCGGTGCGCTGCGACATAAATTGCGCGAAAACTTTATGGTCGAGACCCGCAATGGCAAGCCATTTCGCTGCGCCTGACGCCCCGAAAATCGAGCTGATATCGTCCGGCGAAAGACCGTTTTTGCGAATATGTGCCAGTGCGGTTTTACCGGCAGCGATAATCAACTCAGTCATTTGCGTAGGCTCTCATGGCGCGTTCAAAATCAGCGAATAGGGGGGCGGAAATAATATTCTCACCGGCTTGGTATTCGGGGTGCCATTGCACGCCGACGCAATAGCTTGCCTTGATGTGCTTTACCGCTTCCACCGTGCCGTCCTCGGCCTGCGCTTCGATTTGTAAATGATCGCCAAGTCGGTCAACCGCCTGCCAGTGCAATGAGTTAACCGCCGCGCTTTCGACACCAAGCAGCTCATTGAGATAACCGCCTTGGCTGAAATTGACGCGATGCTGAACACCAAACCTCACATCTTTGTCTTCGCTTTCCGGCATGCGGTGGTCGATGCGGCCTTCAACCTCATGCACGGTCGGGTTCAGCGTGCCGCCGCAGGCAACATTCAATTCCTGAAATCCGCGGCAAATGGCCAGTAGCGGCATGTCGCGCTCAATCGCCATGTCGAATAGCTGAAAAGCGGCTTCGTCGCGCGCCAAGTCAAACGGCTTATGCGCTTCAGTCTCTGCATGGCCATAGCGCGTTGGATGCACATTGCTGGTGCTGCCGGTCATCAAAATCCCGTCAATGCGGTCTATTATCGGCGCCGGTTGAAACCTGCCGTTTTGCATAGGTGAGGGGATAAGCACAGGCTGCACGCTCATATGCTCGGCAACGCCTTCGAGATACATATGCGTGACCGATTGCAACTCATCGACAAGGTGTTTTTTACGATTGCAAATAATGCCGAGCAGCACAGTGCTTCCTTTCGCCGGTTTACTAAATTTTATTTAGCGGATAAGTAGGGTATAAGGAATAGGTCAAATTGTTGCCACGTTTAAAGGCAGGATAGAAGAATGATGAAACAAATGAAAACCCTGGTTTTGGCCGTCGCCGTGAGCGTCGGTGCAACGCAATTTGCCACCGCTTACAGTGAGCGCGAGGGCTTGGACATATATCAGCGCGGCCATTATTTGGAAGCGATTGAATATTGGAAAAAGGCCGCCGCTGCCGGTGATAGCGGTTCTGCCTATCGCCTGAGCGAAGAATATTTCGACGCCAAAATCGTTAAGCGCGATATGAAGGCTGCGTTTAAATATTTGCAACAAGCTGCCAAAGGCGATGATGCGCGCGCCATCACAGACCTGGCATCGCTCTATGATTACGGCACGGGCGTCAAGAAAGACCGCAAAAAAGCCGCCACGCTGTATTTGCGCGCTGCCAATATGGGCATGCCAGCCGCCATGTTTAATGTCGCCGCCATGTTGGAAACCGGAGATGGCATCGCCGTAGATAAAATTGAGGCGTATAAGTTTTATCTGCTGTCGCGCGATCAGGGGTTTGCGCCTTTCGCCAATAAAGCATTGGAAGAAATGGCCGCTAATATGAGCATCGAGCAAATTGTGAAGGCTGAGGATTTGGCCGATAATTTTGTGCCGGGTGGCTATTAGGTTGTATATCCGGCGCGGGCAAAGCCGTCGCGCAGGTCGTCTTTCAAATCATCAATGTGCTCCAGCCCGATATTGAGGCGGAGCATTTGGCCATCGGTTTTAAATGAGTTGGCCGTGCGCACAATCTCGCAAGGCACAATCAGGCTCTCAAATCCGCCCCAGCTATACCCCATGCCGAATAGGCGCATATTGTCGAGCATGGCCGCGAGTTGTTCTTCGCTGCACGGTTCAAGTTCAACAGAAAACAAGCCGCCGGCACCGCTAAAGTCGCGCTGCCATAAATCATGGCCCGGTGCATCAGGCATGGCGGGATAATATATTTTGCGAACAAAGCTGAGTGACTGAAGCCAAGCCGCAATATCCAGCGCCGCGTGCTGGTGCTGCTTCATGCGGGTCGGCATGGTGCGTAGGCCGCGCAAAGCGAGGAACACATCATCGGGGCCGACGCTATAGCCGATAAGGCCATGAACATTTTGTAAATGCTTAAAGTTTTCACCGCGCGCCGCCACTGTGCCAAGCAGGGCATCGGCATGGCCAACAACATATTTGGTTGCGGCGAGAACCGAGAAATCGACACCATGATCGAGCGGGCGAAAATTAAGCGGGGTCGCCCAAGTATTATCAATGGCGGTTTTCACACCGCGCTTTTGGGCAGCGGCGACAATGGCCGACACATCTTGAATTTCAAAGGTTTGCGAGCCGGGGCTTTCCATAAAAATCAGAGCGGTATTATCGCGAATGAGCGTTGCAATATCGCCGCCAATCAGCGGGTCATAATATTCTGTCTCAACGCCGAGACGGGTCATCAAACGGTCGCATAATTTGCGTGTCGGCTGATAAACACTATCAACCATCAGCATGTGAGACCCGGCTTCGACCGCGCTCATAATCGCCAACGATACGGCAGAAGCCCCCGACGGGGTCAGCATGGTGCCGTCGGCGCCCTCGAGCGCGCTGATTGCTTCTTGCAGGGCGGTGGTGGTCGGCGTGCCACGGCGTCCATAGGTGTAGGGTATTTTTTCTTTGCCGCGAATGGCGGCGAGCGATGGATAGATGATGGTGGAGGCGTGATAGACAGGCGTGTTGACCGCACCGGCATGCGCCTTCGGGTCGCGTCCCGTTGTCACAATTTTGGTTTCGTCTTTCACTTGTTGTCTTTCCCTTGTTTTATTTCTGCCAAGAAATGCTAGAGTTCCGTCATTATTCGCTAATGAGGATTGATATGCAAATCAAACGCAAGGCATTTATCGGAGTTGTTTCGCTGGTTTTGGGGCTAACGCCTATGGTCGCCAGTGTATCGGCACAAGCGGCCGGTTCGACGTTAGATGTGGTGACGCAGCGCGGCCATCTGCAATGTGGGGTGTCGCAAGGCTTGCCCGGTTTCTCCAATCCTGATGATAAAGGCAATTGGACCGGCATTGACGTTGATTTCTGCAAGGCCGTCGCAGCTGCGATATTCGGTGATGCCAAGAAAGTAAAGTTCACGCCATTATCAGCCAAAGAGCGTTTTACCGCCATTCAATCGGGCGAGGTTGACATTATTGCGCGCAACACCACCTGGTCAATGCACCGTGACACCGCATTGGGTGTCGATTTTCGCGCCGTTAATTATTATGACGGGCAGGGCTTTATGGTGCGCGCCGACCTCGGCGTAACCAGCACGGCTGAGCTTGATGGCGCGACGTTGTGCACCAATCAAGGCACGACGACAGAGCTGAATGCGGCTGATTATTTCCGCGCAAATAATATGCAATATGAAATCGTCGCGTTTGAGAAAGCAGATGAGGCCGTGGCCGCGTATAATTCGGGGCGGTGTGATGCATATACGACCGACCATTCCGCGCTTTACGCACAACGCTTGAAGCTGACCGATCCGCAGGGGCATATTGTGTTGCCTGAGATTATTTCCAAAGAGCCGCTTGGGCCGGCGGTGCGGCAGGGCGACAATAATTGGGGCGATATTGTCGCTTGGGTTCACTATGCAACCGTCGCCGCCGAAGAACTTGGCGTGACCTCAAAAAATATTGCCGCTATGGGCAATTCATCAAACCCGTCGGTCAAGCGTTTGCTTGGCAAGGACGGCACGTTCGGGCGCAATCTCGGTATTCCGGCTGATTGGGCGATGCAAGCCATCAAGCAAGTCGGCAATTATGGTGAGATTTTTGAGCGCAATGTCGGCATTAACACGCCGCTTGGTATTGAGCGTGGCTATAACGCGCTATGGACTGATGGCGGCCTACAATACGCGCCGCCCATTCGCTAGGAGCTCAACAATAGCTTCTCTTCTCGTCACTTTGAAAAGCAAGTTCTTACGCCGCGACGTCCTCATGCAGGTGGCGGTGTTGGGCGCTTTGCTGCTTGCTATGGTTTGGCTTGTCGCCAATGTGCAGAGTAATCTGGAACGCCAGAACATTAATTCGGGGTTCGGCTTTTTGTCGGAGCGCGCCGGTTTCGGCATTAATCAGACGCTGATTGATTATACCGAAGACAGCAGTTTTGGCCGCGTTTTAACGGTAGGCCTGCTGAACACATTGCTGGTCTCGGTGTTCGGCGTTTTCTTTGCCACGGTTCTCGGCTTCGCGCTGGGCGTGGCGCGACTGTCGGGCAATTGGCTGATTAACAAAACCGCTATGGTGTATGTCGAGATTTTCCGCAATGTGCCGTTGCTGCTGCAAATCATGTTCTGGTATTTCGGCGTGTTGCGAAATCTGCCGAGCCCGCGCAAGGCCGTATCGCTTGGCGACACCATGTTTCTCAGCAATCGGGGCATTGTTGTGCCGGCCATTGAGGCAGCAAGCGGGGCGGGCTGGTATGTCGCCGCTTTCGGCCTAAGTCTTGCCGCCTTCATATGGTTGCGCCGCCGAGCGCGACTGGCGCGTCTGGCTGATGGCGCGCTGATGCCATTTTGGCGCCCTCTCTTGACCGTGGTTTTGGCGTCTATCGGCGTGGCGGCCCTGCTGGCCGGTGTGCCGTTCAGCCTCGATGTGCCCGCCTTAAAGGGCTTTAACTTCCGCGGTGGGATTACGGTTATTCCCGAATTTGTCGCGCTGCTTTTGGCGCTCAGCCTTTATACGGCGGCGTTTATTGCCGAGATTGTGCGCGCCGGTATTCAGTCGGTCTCGAAAGGCCAGCGCGAAGCGGCGGCAGCACTTGGCTTGCCCGATAAAACGGCGTTGCGTCTGGTGGTTATTCCGCAAGCGCTGCGCGTCATCATTCCGCCGCTGACCAGCCAGTATCTCAATCTGACCAAAAACTCATCTTTGGCGGTGGCGATAGCCTATCCCGATATTGTGTCAGTGTTTGCCGGCACAACTCTGACCCAAGTCGGGCAGGCGGTGGAGATAATTTTCATTACCATGATGATTTATCTGAGCCTGAGCCTAATGACGTCTTACGCGATGAACCGATATAATGCGCGCATTGCGCTTGTGGGCCAAAACACATGAGCAGCTTCACCCCGACCACCCCGCGTCCCGCACCTGCCAATACGGTCGGCTTTGTCGGTTGGGCGCGCGACAATCTGTTCGCCACAAAATTCGATACGGCGCTGACTGTGTTGGCCGTCACGATTATTCTTTATGTCATGAAGGCGGTTTTCGGCTGGGCGATTATTGACGCCAGCTTTAGCGGGACAGAGCGCACCGCCTGCCTGAAAGAAGTGCAGGGCGCGTGCTGGCCGTTTATCGAGGCTAAATTCGGTCAGTTTATTTATGGGCGCTATCCTGATGCCGAACGCTGGCGGGTTGATTTGGTGTTTGCGGCGGGGCTGATCGGCCTTGTGCCGATGCTGATGCCATCGGTCGGCCATAAGCGCGCCAATATGATTTTCCTGCTTGGCTTTTATCCGGTTTTTGCCTTCATCATGTTGACCGGCGGCGTGTTGGGGCTGGCCGCCGTCGATACAACCGATTGGGGTGGCTTGCTGGTGACGCTGGTTGTGGCGGTGACCGGCATTGTCGCATCGCTGCCGCTGGGCATTTTATTGGCACTGGGGCGGCGCTCAGACTTACCGATAGTGCGCGCGCTGTGCATCGGCTTTATCGAGATTTTTCGCGGTGTGCCCCTTATCACCGTGCTGTTTATGGCCAGTGTCATGTTGCCGCTATTTCTGCCTGATGGGGTAAACTTTGATAAACTTGTGCGCTGTCTTATTGGTGTGGCCTTGTTCTCGTCTGCCTATATGGCCGAAGTTGTGCGTGGCGGGTTGCAGGCCATGCCCAAAGGCCAATATGAAGCGGCGGCGGCACTTGGCCTCAGCTATTGGAAAACCACGCGGCTGATAATTCTACCGCAGGCGTTGAAGCTGGTCATTCCGGGGATTGTGAACACCTTTATCGGCCTGTTTAAGGACACCACATTGGTGTTGATTGTCGGGCTGTTCGACCTGTTGGGCATTGTGCAGTTGCACTTTACCGATGCCAGTTGGGCGACGCCCGAAACACATATTACCGGCTATGTATTTGCCGGCGCGGTGTTCTGGCTTTTCTGCTTTGCCATGTCGCGCTATTCAATCTTTATGGAAAACCACCTTTCAACCGACAGGAATGCCTGATGAGCGACCCCGTTATCCGCATTAACAAAATGAATAAATGGTTCGGCAATTTTCATGTGCTGCGCGACATTGACCTCAATGTTGCATCGGGTGAGAAGATTGTGATTTGCGGGCCATCAGGCAGCGGCAAATCAACGCTCATTCGCTGCATCAATCGGCTGGAAGCGCATCAAGAAGGCGACATTGAAGTCGAGGGCGTGACGCTCGACGGGTCGCTAAAAAATCTCGAAGATATTCGGTCAAATGTCGGCATGGTTTTTCAGCAGTTCAATCTGTTTCCGCATATGACGGTGCTGGAGAACTGCACGCTGTCGCCGATATGGGTGCAGCAAAAGTCGAAAGCTGAGGCTGAAACGCTGGCGCGCGAATTGCTGGAGCGTGTGCGTATTCCCGACCAAGCTGATAAATATCCCGGCCAGCTATCGGGCGGTCAGCAGCAGCGTGTCGCCATTGCGCGCGCTTTGTGTATGAACCCGCGTATCATGCTGTTTGATGAGCCGACCTCGGCGCTTGACCCTGAGATGATTAAGGAAGTCCTCGACGTGATGGTTGAGTTGGCTGAAGAGGGCATGACCATGTTGTGCGTGACGCATGAAATGGGTTTTGCCCGTCAGGTTGCTGACCGGGTAATTTTCATGGATGAGGGCGAGATTGTTGAGGAAAATGCACCGGAAGCGTTTTTCTCTAACCCTGAAAACGAGCGCACCAAGCTGTTTCTCAGTCAGGTTTTGTAGAGAAGCCGTTTAATTAGGTGCCATTTCGGTGTCGATTATCTCAACCTGCTTGCGGCGCACCGGCGCGAAACCGGTTTTTTGATAAAGCCGCAAGGCGGAAGGGTGATCAAGCGTGCAGGTTTGAATAATAACCCGCTTGGGGTCGCGTGCTTTAATGATTTGCAGGCAGCTTTTCATCACTAGCGGGCCGAGCCCATTGCCAATCTCGCTTTCCACCAAGCCGAGAAAAACAATTTCGACCTGCGGGAAAAGCTTGTAATTCAGTTCGATGTAACCAATCGGGGCGGCGTTGCGGCGCAGCACATAAATCTCTGTCGCCGGATGGTGAATAAGCGCGGCCAGTTGCCGGTCGTCCAAGTGCCGCCGATTGACCCAATGCCATTTACGCCCGACCATATCGTAAAGCGCACGATAATCCTCAAGTGCCATGCCTTGTTCGCGGGCAAAGCTCACGCCGTCCGGCCATACTACATCATCGCCCGCAATCGGCAGTGGGGCGTCCATAGCAAGATGGGTCACAATGGTTTGAAGTGTTGTCATTATAGCCAATCAGGGTAGGGCAAACCCTTTTCTTTTAAAAATGCGGGGTTGAATAATTTCGACTGATAGCGCGTGCCATAGTCGCACAAAATGGTCACAATTGTGTGGCCCGGGCCTAAATCCGCCGCCATGCGAAGCGCACCGGCAATATTAATACCGCTGGAACCGCCGAGGCACAGCCCCTCATGTTTCAGCAGGTCAAAGACAATCGGCAGGGCTTCGGCATCGTCGATTTGATAAGCATCATCAATCGGTGCGCCTTCAATATTCGCCGTCACGCGGCCCTGGCCGATACCCTCGGTGATTGAGGTGCCTTCGGATTTCAGTTCGCCGCTTTTGAACCAATGATACATATTCGCGCCCATCGGGTCGGCGGCGGCGATGCGGATATCGCTGTTTTGCTGTTTCAGGTAAATGCCGGTTCCGGCCAGCGTGCCACCCGTGCCGATGGCACAAGTAAAGCCATCAACCGTGCCCTCAGTCTGATGCCAAATTTCGGGGCCGGTGGTTTCAATATGCGCTTGGCGGTTGGCCACATTGTCGAACTGATTGGCCCATACAGCACCGTTCTCGTTCTTCTCAGCCAATTCTGCCGCCAGACGACCGGAGTATTTAATGTAGTTATTGTCGTCCTTATAAGGCACGGCGGGCACTTCGATAAGCTCCGCGCCAGCGAGGCGCAGCATATCTTTCTTCTCATCGCTTTGTGTTTCGGGAATAACAATCACCGATTTATACCCAAGGGCATTGGCGACCAGAGCGATACCGATGCCGGTATTGCCTGCTGTGCCTTCGACAATCGTGCCGCCAGGCTTCAAAAGCCCTTTGGCTTCGGCATCTCGGATAATAAACAGGGCGGCGCGGTCTTTGACTGACTGCCCGGGGTTCATAAATTCCGCTTTACCGAGAATGGTGCAGCCGCTCTCCTCCGAGGCTTTTTTTAGCTTTATAAGAGGCGTATTGCCGATTGCCGCGATCATATCGTCGTGAAATTGCACTTTTTTCTCCAAAAAACCTATAAAATTCGATTTGCTTAATCCGATGAGCGGTTTACATCGTAAATATAAAGATTATTCTGTTTCTTTGAAGCACTAATGAGGTTTTTGTTGAACGCACATATTCCATTAAGCCCGAGCTTGGAATCGCTGGTCGCACAATATGCGGCGGGGGATTTGGGTTATGGCATGTCTGTGCTGATGGCCAGCTTCATCACCTTATCGCCTGTCGCGCGTGACCAATATCATGCGCTTGAGCAGTTGAACGGCGTCTTGTTGGATGAAGCCGAGCAAAGCGCCGTTAAGGAAGATGCGCTGGATGCTATTATGGCGCGCCTCGATGAGCCGGAACCCGAAGAGCATGATGTTCCGGTGCAAGAAAACCAAGACCTTCCGGCGGCACTGCGCCAGCTATTAGATGGGTCGGTTGAAGATGCGGATTGGCGTTTCGCCTATCCCGGCGTCAAGCAGTTGAAGCTTTCTTTTGGTGACAATGGTGAAACTGTCAAGTTATTGAAAATAAAGCCGGGTAAAGCGGCACCACGTCATACCCATAAAGGCATTGAGGCAACTCTCGTCTTGCGGGGCGCGTTTCGTGATGGTAACCGTCTGTATGAGCGCGGTCAGTTGGCTCTTGCCGACCAGCATATCCAGCACCGGCCGCGCGCTGAGGGTATTGAAGATTGTATTTGCTTGGCGGTAACAGATGGCGCACTTCGGTTTACAGACAGTATTGGGCGTATTGCACGCGATTTCTTCGCGCGCTAAGCCCGCGCTTTTTTCTTTCTTACTCATCCTAGCTTTTTTCTTCAATTCGGCTTCTGCCGATAATGTGCCGCGCGATTGGTTGTCCGGCGTGCCGGAAAATAGCCGACTGGCCTATGAGATTACGCGCAAGGGCAAGCAGCTCGGTTTTCACACAATAGACTTTAGCCGGTCTGAAAACGGCGATTTGATTGTTGATGTGCACATTGAGATGGATTTCAAATTCGGACCGATAACGCTGTTTCGCTATCGTCATGACAATCGCGAGGTCTGGCGCGACGGCATATTGGTGTCGCTAAAATCAAAGACCGATAATAATGGCGAAGAGGCCTTTGCCGATTTGCGACTGGAGAATGGGCGTTATGTCGGCAGTGGGTCGCGCTATAATGATGACCTCGAAGCACCGCTCTTATCGACCAGCTATTTCAATCCCAATTTCATTCGCCAAAAAGCGTTTGTCAGTTCGCAAGATGGCCGCCTGCTGCCGACCGGCATTAAGACCATTGGTGTTGAGACGTTAAAAATCAATAATGCACCAGTGTCTGCAACCCGCTTCGCTCTGTCAGGCAAGTTAGAGATTGATATTTGGTATGCAGATGACGGGCGCTGGGTGAAAACGCAATTTGAGCGCGGTCGCTTCAAAGTCATCGTGCAACAAACCGATCCGTCCCGCATGCCGCCGCGTAAAAAGTGGGAACGTCCTTAAACATTCTTGGGAGGCATGTATGAAAATCATGACGCCGCAAAATGGCTGTGTGTGGATTACCGGTGCGTCTTCCGGTATCGGGGCAGCGCTTGCTGCAGAATTGGCTGAACGCGGTTGGGCAGTGGCCATTTCGGCGCGGCGCGCAAGCGATTTGCAAAATGTTGCGGCGCAGCATGATAATATTCATAGCTTTGTATGTGATGTCACAGACCGTGCAGCAATGGCACAAACCGTCAGTGATATTGAAACCAAGCTGGGGCCGATTGCGCTGGGCGTGATGAATGCCGGTATTTATCTGCCAACGGCTTTGCCCGCATTTGATGCTTCTTTGTTTGACCGCACTTTTGAGGTGAACTTGAACGGCACGGTAAACGGCCTCGCCGCTTTGGTGCCGCTTATGGTGGCGCGCGGGGAGGGGCATATCTCTCTTATTTCTTCGGTCGCCGGTTATGGCGGGCTGGTCACCTCCGCTGCTTATGGTGCGTCAAAGGCCGCCTTGTTCAATATGGGTGAGTCGATGGCGATGGATTTGAAGCCGAGCGGTGTTCATATCTCTATGGTCGCGCCGGGTTTTGTTAAAACTCCGGCCACTGATGTAAATGAATTTCCCATGCCGTTTATTATTGATGCTGATGAGGCAGCGCGCCGTATTGCCGATGGGCTGGCCAAGAATAAGACGCATATCTCATTCCCGCGCCGTTTTTCCTATTTGCTGCGTGTGCTCAATATGCTGCCCCGCGCCACTTATGTGAAGCTGGCAGGGCGGTTTATGAGCCGCTAATCGCGCGTTAGCGTAAAATGTGAGACGTCGATTGAACCGGTTGAGAAACCCGCTTCACAATAAGCCAGATAATATTCCCACATATTGCGGAAGCGGTCGTCAAAACCCAGCGCCTTGACCTCAGGCCAAACATCCCAAAAGCGATGCCGCCATTCTTCTAATGTGCGGGCATAATCATGGGCGAAATCCTCGCGCGCGACCAAGCTGAGATTGGCGGCTGCAAACTCGGTATCCAGTCGCTCGGGCGAAGGCAGCATACCGCCCGGAAAAATATAGCGCTGAATGAAGTCGGTTTTCTTGCGGTAGCTCTCAAATCGGTCTTCTGAAATGGTGATGATTTGTAATCCGGCCTTGCCGCCCGGCTTCAAACAATTATGCACCTGCTCGAAATAAGTCGGCCAATAACCCTCGCCGACGGCCTCAAACATTTCAATCGACACGATGCGGTCAAACCGTTCCTCAAGATCGCGATAATCGCAAAACCGGAAGTCAACCTTGTCGGATAGGCCGGCCATGGCGATACGGTTTCTGGCAAAAACCAATTGCTCGTTTGAAATGGTGATGCCGGTCACTTTGCAGCCAATCTCGCGCGCGGCAAATTCTGCAAAGCCACCCCAACCGCAGCCGATTTCGAGCACATGGTCATCAGGGCCAATATTGGTGCTGGCGGCCAGTGCACGATATTTCTCGGTTTGTGCGTCGCGCAATGTCTGCTGGCTGTCGCGAAACAGAGCCGATGAATAGGTCATGGTGGCGTCAAGCCAGAGGGCGTAAAACTCATTCCCCAAATCATAATGCGCGTGAATATTGCGCTTTGCACCTTCGCGCGTATTGGGGCGTAAAATATGAATGATACGGTTTAGCCATTGGGTCAGGCGGTTCTTGCCAATGCTCTGCTGCAGCATGGTCATATTATTGTTGAACAGTATGAGCAGCTTGGCGATATCGGGCGAAGACCATTCACCGTCCATATAGCTTTCCGCGAAACCCATCGCGCCGTGGCGCAGTGTGCGGTTAAAAAATGCCGCGTCGTGAACTTTAAGAACGGCTGCGCCGTCAGGTGACGTTTTGCCAAAAGTCAGAACTTCGCCATCAGGCAGGCCGACCTGCAATTCGCCACCTTTCAAATTCTGTAAAAGAAAAAACAGGATACGCTGCGCTGCAGTGCGCTTTTTTATAAGTCTCTCAATCACCCGTTGTTCGGGTTTTGCCTTGCTCATATTCGCTCCGGGCCACTATACGCTATGCCGACTTTGAGGCGGTTTGGGGCGCTTGATAAACGGCACACCCTTCAAAAATAGTTTGGCAGCTTCAAAATGGATTGCAACCAAAACCTTAATCGTCATCAGCGGATGCTTGATGAAGGCTTTGAGGAGTGCAGCGTCTGTTAACACCTTGCGGCGACCGACAAAACTGGCGATTAAGAGCGGTTCATTGTCTTGCGTTTCGCGAATGACCAAGCGCAAATTATCATCGGGCGCTGCCGCCGAGAAATGATAGGTCGCCTGCATGCCGATAAAGGGCGACACATGCATCAGCTTATCGCGATTATGCAGCAATGGGCGGTCGGCGTTCATGCCATTGAGCGGCACCACATAAATATGGTCATCGCCAAATGTATTGCGGACCTCATAAATCATGGCGGTCAGGCGACCCGCGTTGCGGCAGTAATAAACGGTTAGCGGGTTAAAGGCGAAACCGAACATACGCAAATAGCAGAGAATATGAATTTGCTCCGGCGCGTCTAAACCGGCTTCAGCAAGAAGCCTTTCGATAAACGGGCGCAACTTGCCGCCGTCAGTGCTGGCTTCTTTCGCGCCATGGTCGCGCCGCCGAAAGCTGAACAGGTTGAATTTGTCGACAGACAGGAGCTTTAGATTGAGACGGTCATGGTCGATATCATCGACATTAAGAAAGGCCGAGAAAACACGATAGGTAAAACGATGCGTGCGTGGGCGGTAGCGCGCATGGCGCACCTCACCGACGTAAAGCGCATTTTCGTTGAGACCCATTATTATTCAGCCGCCGCCTTTTCGGTCGCTTCATGTTTTTGTGGTGCACCTTCTTGCAGCATCGCGATTTGTTTGCAGATTTTCAATGCCGATTGCAGCCCGTCTTCATGGAATCCAAAGCCACACCACGCGCCGCAAAACCAAGTTCTATTAACGCCCTGAATGGTGTGCAAATGATTTTGCGCCCGCATTGCTGCGGCATCAAACTGCGGATGGTCATAGACATAATGGCCAAAGGTCTTTTCCGGCGCCGGGCGCGTCGGTGGGTTAAGCGTCACAAATAGGGGCTTGCTGTAGTCGAGATTTTGCAAACGGTTCATCCAATAGCTGACCGACATAACAGCATCGCGTCCGCTTTTGCCGCGACTGATGTAGTTCCACGCCGACCAGACTGCATGGCGTTTCGGCATCAGCCTTTCATCGCGGTGCAGATACACATCATTGGGCAGATAGCGCACCGATGACAGAATATCTTCCTCATCAAGCGAGGCATCACCCAGCATGGCGAGGCTCTGATTGCTGTGCGCCGCCATCACAATTTGGTCATAGGTCTCAGTCGCACCATTGGCGGTCACGTCAACGCCTGTGGCGTGGCGTTTAATATGGGTCACCTCGGCTGACAGGCGCAGGCAGTTTCTAAAACCGGCCGTGATTTTATCGACATATTCGCGGCTGCCGCCGGTGACCGTGCGCCATTGCGGGCGGTCTTTATTAATCAGGCGGTGATTGTAAAAGAATTGCAGAAAGCTGGCCGCGGGGAAATTCAAGATTTCATCGGCCGGTGTCGACCAAATCGCTGCGCCCATTGGCAGCAAATAGCGGTTGATGAAAACCCCACTCAAGCGATTGCGCTTCAGCCATTTGCCGAGGCTCATATCGCCCAAATTACCGCCCTCATGGTCGCGCGCGGCTTGCTTGTTGAACTTGAAAATATCGCGCAGCATCAGCCAGAACAGTGGGTTTATCCAATTGCTCTTTTGCGCGAATACCGAGGCGATGGATTGCCCCGACCATTCGAATGATCCGCGATTGGCGGAAAAGCCGAAGCTCATATTGGTTTCTTCAGTTTCGATTTTCAGCTCTTTGAAAAGCTTCACCAACCCCGGATAATTGTGGTCATTATAAACAATGAAGCCGGTGTCAACGCTCATCCAGTCGCCATTGCCGGTATAGTCAATGTCCTTTGTGGCACTGTGGCCACCTGCGCGGTCGCGTTTTTCATAAACGGTTACGTCGTGCGATTTGGCTAAGATGTGCGCAGCTACATTGCCAGATATGCCGCTGCCGATAATCGCAATTTTCATGTTCTACTCCTAAACAATTACAGAGACTTAAAACGCTCCAATGCCCGCGCGCGGGCGGCTTCATGGTTAACAATCGGGTTCGGATATGTGTCGCCCAGCGCAATTTGACCGCTATCGAGCATGTCGGTTTTTGCGGTCCACGGGGCGTATAGGGTTTTGCCGGAAAGGGCGCTCAGTTCAGGCACATAGGTTTTGGTATAAATGCCTTCGGCGTCAAATTTCGGCCCCTGCAATATCGGATTGAAAATACGAAAATAGGGAGCGGCATCAGCGCCGCATCCGGCAACCCATTGCCAGCTTGCACTATTATTGGCCGGGTCGGCATCGACCAAACACTCCCAAAACCATTTTTCGCCCTCGCGCCAATCAATCAGCAAATGCTTGATGAGAAATGACGCCGCGACCATGCGCACGCGATTATGCATATAGCCGGTGCGGCGAAGCTCGCGCATACCGGCATCGACAATCGGATAGCCGGTTTCACCGCGCTTCCACGCCTCCAAATCATCGGCGCTGTCACGCCACGGAAACGTCTCGAATTTTTCTTGCAGGCAGGTCTCAGGCAAATCTGGGTTGTGATAGAGGAGTTGATAGGAAAATTCGCGCCAGCCCAATTCTGACAAAAACTTGTCACCATCATCGCCGATAATTTTGGCCTTTTCGGTCTCGGCAACAATCCGCGCCGGACTGATTTCACCCCAACGCAAATGCGGGCTGAGCCGCGAGGTTGCGGGTTCAGAAGGCAAATTTCGTCGTTCGGCATAGCCGGAAATATTTTGCGTCAGAAATAAATTCAGCGCCGCACGCGCGCCGTCTTCGCCGGGCTGCCATTCATCAAGCCGGTCCATATGCGCCAGCGGTGTCGCTTGGGGCAGGGCGTCGCTATGCGGCCAGCTGTCGGGTGCGGCGATTTTCTCGGGTGCATCCCATAGACCGCGCTTAATGCCCAATGCACGGCAGGCGCGCCAGAATGGTGTGAAAACCTTGAACGGCCCACCGGTCGATTTCGAGGTGACTTCCCACGGCTCAAACAACAAGCTGGCGTTAAAGCTTTCGGCTTCCAGCCCCATATCTTTCAACCTGCTTTTAATGTCAGTATCGCGCGCGATGATATCGGCTTCGTATTGACGGTTCCAAACCACCGCCGATGCGCCGACTTCTGTGGCGAGGGCAGGCAACACATCCTGTGCTTTGCCATCGCGGTATATCAGCTTGCTGCCGCGCGCCTTCAGAGCTTGGTCAAGTTTGGCCAGCGAGGCGTCGCGCCACCAAAGACCCATTGCACCGGCTTGGCGACCACAATTTTTATCATTTATGTAAACGGGAATAACAGCGGCTTTGCTGTTCAAGGCGCTTTCAAGCGCCGGATTGTCGTTTAAGCGTAAATCCTGACGGAACCACACAATGATGTGCTGTGACACGCCGTACTCCCATACTCACCACTTATGTAAATAGGTTAAGGCATTTTTGATTAATAGCCAGCTTTAAGCGCATAATTTCAGCGTGCTGGCGTAATTCAGTAACGATGGTAAAGATAAAAGCGAAAGACGGAATGACGGCGAGACTTCTCGGGCGCACTATTTTCAAGTTTAAAGAGTTGTCTTTCTTGAGCCTAAAAACCCATTGGCACGCGGATAGAATCCTCGCCGCCCGGCGTATTCTTTTTCAAAATAATTTGTGACAATTCACCATCATCACGGCCAACGCGGCGCCGGATTGAGGCGTCCTGATAGCCCTCGCGGCTCAGTCCGATACGCAGTTGGGTGCCGTCTTCATTGGCTTTGGTGTCACGGGGAGGTTTAACACATTATGGCGGGTCGTGATAATTAGCGCGCGTTTGCCCACCAGTTTGGTGGTGGGGCCATTATATTCAGGATGCAGACCCGCTTTGTGTAAAATGGTTGGCAGAGCAATGGCAATAATAGCGATTAGAGTGGCTCCTCGGGCCGGA
>JAKMDW010000117.1 GCA_022426245.1 Alphaproteobacteria bacterium
ACGGCCTGCTGGCCCGCGATATGGTGATGCTGCGATTGAGTTTATAAATCTCGATTGAACTTATTGATAATAAGCCCCTTCATTCACGCTTGTCGCTGTGCCAGTGTTTGTTTGTTCGCCGTAAGACGAGACGTCGGGCGGGGCAGAAGTGCGCCCACAACAGCGGTAGGGTCGCTTTGAGAAATCATAGCGGCTTACGTTTTTTAAGCCCCTGTCGTCAGCATCGTCATCACAGCTTCGGCTGGGGTGACGGCGGAATAAAATAGCTCTGGCGAATACGCTGTTGTCACACTGTTGATGGTGCACTACCACCCCGGCACTCGCTCATGCGAGTGCCGTTTCGCTTTTGAAGAAGAAAAAAGGGGGCAGTGATGGACGAGTATCACTTTTTTGCTGATTTACTCAGCACATGGCGGTCAATGAATGACGCCACAAAGCACCTGATAACTATCTGCAGTTTTGCGACTTTCTTCGCAAGTCTCAACGCCTGTTTGATTGTTCCGAGCATGGTTAGGAACAGCCATGAGATACGCATGTATAAAATGCAAAATCCGGAACTATTTCCGCCGGAGCCGAGCTTGCTTTCCAAATGGCTGAGACGACGATTGAGTTTATGAACTCCCATTTAACTTATTGATAATAGGCTTCTTCCTAGGCTGGCATGCGCGTGGCAGAGTTAGGGAAAAGAGGTCGTTATGAACAAGAGTAAGAACACGATGGCGTGGCGACGGCGGCGCGGGCTGGTGCCGACTTTGCTGGCTTTTATTGTGACTTTGCTGCTGGGGCTGGCGCTGACAAGCTGCACCAAACTTGAGGTGACGCCGCCGGATTATGAATTGCGCCTGTCTGAGAGCAAGCAATTGCAAAAGCCATTTGACCGCGTCTGGGCGCGCGCGATTGGCTGGTTTGATGCCAATGAGCTTGAATTGGAGCGGATTGATGAACGCACCGGTTATATTGAGGGCAAGCTGGCGATGACGACAAACAGCCCGTTTATGGATTGCGGCAAAGTGGCGACGCGCAATGTCGTCGGCAAGCATGCGCTGACACAGCAGGGGCGCGTGCGTATGCAAGTGAGCGGTCAAAACGGCCCCAATGCGACAGTGACGATTTATATGTCGGGCACATATCGGCTGTCGGTATTCGACCGCTATGCCGGACGCGAGGTTTATCGCTCCGGCCCGTGCGTCTCCAATGGTCAGCTCGAAAAGCGAATTTTTGCCTTTTTGGATAGCTAAGCTTCCCAAAAAAGCCGAAAGCCCTTACATAGAAGGCATGACCGATAATGTTTCACACGCCGTTTATCACGCTCCCTATGCCTGCCATCCTGACGCATCGCGGGGGCGGCAGCATGATGAGCCGGAAAGCAAGACACGCACACCCTATCAGCGCGACCGCGACCGCATCTTGCATTGCGGGGCGTTTCGCCGCCTGAAGCATAAAACCCAGGTGTTTGTGGCCCATGTCGGTGACTATTACCGCACACGGCTGACCCATTCTTTAGAAGTGGCGCAAATTGGCCGCTCCATCGCCCGCGAATTGGGACTTGATGAGGAGCTGACCGAGACGCTGTCGCTGGCGCATGACCTCGGCCATACGGCTTTCGGTCATGCCGGAGAGGAAGCGTTGGACGAAGCCATGCAGGGTTATGGCGGCTTCGACCATAATGCCCAGACGCTGCGTATCGTGACCAAATTGGAGAAGCGATATATTCAGTTTGATGGTTTGAATATGAGTTGGGAGTCGCTGGAAGGGCTGGTTAAGCATAATGGCCCGTTGCTCCGCGATAAAACCAAGATTGATGATTTGCCTTTTGCGCTGCGCGAACATGCGGCGGTGCAGGATTTACAATTAGACAGCTTTCCCTCGCTTGAGGCGCAGGTCGCCGCCTTGTCTGACGATATTGCCTATAATAATCACGATATTGACGACAGTATTCGCGCCGGACTCATTACGCTGGACGATTTGCGCCAGCTTCCGCTGACCGGAGATATTCTGGCCGAAATTGACAAAACGCACGGCAAGATTGACGAGAAACTGGTGCGTCATGAATTGGTGCGCGAGATGATTTCCGAAATGATTGCCGATTTGGTTGGCGTGGTGCGCGACGGGCTGGC
>JAKMDW010000106.1 GCA_022426245.1 Alphaproteobacteria bacterium
TTTTTTGAAAGGAAATTGAAATGGCTTTGAAAATTCGTATGTCGCGTGGCGGCTCGAAAAAACGTCCCTTTTACCGCATTGTGGTGGCCGATAGCCGGATGCCGCGTGATGGTCGCTATATTGAAAAATTGGGCACTTATAACCCGCTTCTGTCGAAAGATGGTGGTGAGCGTGTGAAGCTGGACACTGACCGTGCCAAGCATTGGCTCGACCAGGGTGCCAAGCCGTCTGACCGCGTCTCGCGCTTTCTTGATGATGCCGGCCTGTGGAAGCGCGAAGCCCGCAACAATCCCGAAAAAGCCAAGCCGGGCCTAAAAGCGCAAGAGCGTCTGGAAGCCCAAAAAGAGGCTGAAGAAGAAGCCAAGCGTGCCGCTGAGGAAGCGGCCGCAGCCCCTGCTGAAGAGGCTGCTGCTGAAGAAGCCCCTGCTGAAGAAGCTGCTGCTGAAGAAGCCCCTGCTGAAGAAGCTGCTGCTGAAGAGGCCCCTGCTGAAGAGGCCCCTGCTGAAGAGGCCCCTGCTGAAGAAGCTGCTGCTGAAGAGCAAGCTTCTGAGGAAGATAAGGCCGAGTAAATGGCGACCCGGCCCGATCGCACTGCGGTGGTAGCCCCTGAGGGTTATGTCTGCTTATGCGTTATCGGGCCGGCGCATGGCGTGCGCGGGGCGGTAAAGGCAAAATGTTTTGCCGAGAATATTGCCGACCTTGCTGCCTATGGCCCGCTCAGCAATGGGCAAGGTCAAGACTTTAAAATCACCTCGGCAAAGCCCGATAAAATCGGCGTACGTCTGACGCTGGACGGCGTTAACAGTCGCGAAGCGGCAGAAGCCTTGCGCGGCACGCCGCTGTTTTTGGTGCGCGAAAAATTGCCCGCCCTAAAAGATGATGATGATTTTTACCATGCCGACCTGATCGGTTTGAAGGTGTTGGATGCGGCGGGCGCGGTGATCGGCACAGTGGCCGGTGTGCATAATTTCGGCGCCGGTGATTTGCTCGAGGTCGAGATGGGGAAAGACAGGCCGACCCAAAGCGCGTTTTATCCATTCACCAAATCCATCGTGCCGCAAATCGATATTGCCGCCGGATATTTGACCCTTGTGCCGCCGAAAGAAGACGAGGCGCGGCCTCCCGAACAAATGGCCGCGCAGGCGGATGATGCGGGGGAAGACGCCTTATGAGCTTCGCCGCGCATATTATCTCCGCCTATCCTGATATGTTTCCCGGGCCATTGGGCGAAAGCCTGCATGGTCGCGCTTTGGCCGATGGCTTATGGCGCATCGAGACGCATGATTTGCGCAATTTCGGCGCTGGCAAACATAAAAATATCGACGACACACCGGCCGGCGGTGGGCCGGGCATGGTATTGCGCGCCGATGTGGCGGCGGCCGCGCTCGACAGCGTCACCACCGGTCATGATGATTTGCCGGTTATTCTGCCCAGCCCGCGCGGCGTGCCGTTTGGCCAAACTCTGGCGCATGAATGGGCACAAGGGGACGGGCTGATTTTTCTGTGCAATCGGTTTGAAGGCGTTGATGAGCGTTTTATCGCGGCGCGCCAACCACTGGAAGTCTCATTGGGTGACTATGTGCTGGCCGGTGGCGAGCTGGCCGCCATGGTGATGCTGGAAGCAACATTGCGGCTGGTGCCCGGGGTGATGGGCAAGCTCGAAAGCGGCACTGATGAAAGCTTTTCACCGGCCAATGACGGGCTGCTGGAATATCCCCAATTCACCCGCCCGCAAAGCTTTGAAGGGCGTGATATCCCCGATCTGGTGACCAGCGGTGACCATGAGAAACTGGCCGCATGGCGGCGCGCGCAAGCCGAGACCTTGACGCAAAGCCGCCGCCCCGATTTATGGGCCGATTTTGTGAAGAGGAAAAAGTGATAAAGCAGTGGTTTTTGCGCGCAAAAAAGGGTGACAAGCCTGTCTGCCCGTGCTAAATCGCCCCATCTCGTGCCGAAAGGCGTGACTTTGTTTACCGAAATTCGCCATTGCCCTTTGAGGATTGCCCCTTGAAGGAGGCGCCCTTAAAGGGATCAGACAGATGAATGTGATTGAAGAGATTGAACGCGAGCATATGGCCGAACTGACGGCTCAGAAATCCGTGCCTGATTTTCAACCGGGCGATACGGTGAAGGTCAATGTGAAGGTTATTGAGGGCACGCGCGAGCGTATTCAGGCTTTTGAAGGCGTGTGCATTGCCCGCGCCGGTGGCGGTTTGAACGAGAATTTCACTGTGCGTAAAATTTCTTATGGCGAAGGCGTCGAGCGCGTTTTCCCGATTTATTCGCCTTTGGTTGATAGCATAGAGCTTATGCGTCGTGGCCGTGTGCGCCGCGCCAAGCTCTACTATCTGCGTGGCTTGACCGGTAAGGCGGCGCGTATTGTCGAGCGTCGCTTGAAGACCACAAAAGCGGATGCGAAAGCGGATGGGGCGCCGGCAAAAATTATTGAGCAGGAAGCGGCTCAAGAGGAGACAGGCGCCGAAAGCGGAGCTTAAGCGTTCTCTTCAAAAAGCCCCCCAGCAAACCACACATCAGGGGCCGGCATCAACCCGCCGCCTCGTGAAACAGAGGCAACACAAAGGCAGGATGATGACCGGAACAACACTATACGACAAAATTTGGGAAGCCCATTTGGTTGAGGCGGATGCGGATGGCAATTCGCTGCTCTATATTGACCGCCATTTGGTGCATGAAGTAACCAGCCCGCAAGCCTTTGAAGGCCTGCGCATGGCCGGACGCACCCCGCGCGCGCCGCATAAAACCCTGGCTGTTGCTGACCATAATATTCCGACCACCAATCGCGCCGGTGGCCTGGCGGCGATTGATGACCCTGAGAGCAAGCTGCAAATCGAGACGCTGGAGAAAAACTGCGCCGCGTTCGGCATTGATTATCTGCCGATGGATGATATTCGCCAGGGCATTGTGCATGTTGCCGGCCCCGAACAGGGTTTTACCCTGCCGGGCCTGACCATTGTGTGCGGCGACAGCCACACCTCGACGCATGGTGCGTTTGGTGCCTTAGCGCATGGCATTGGCACCTCGGAAGTCGAGCATGTGCTGGCCACGCAAACGCTGATACAGGGCAAGGCGAAAAATTTCCGCATCAATGTGGTTGGCGATGCGCAATCACCTGAAATGGCCCATGTGACGGCAAAAGATATCGCTCTGGCGATTATCGGTGAGATTGGCACAGCCGGCGGCACTGGCTATGTGCTGGAATATGCCGGCGAAGCGATTGAGGCGCTGTCGATGGAAGGGCGCATGACGCTGTGCAATATGTCGATTGAGGCGGGCGCGCGCGCCGGATTGGTTGCACCCGATGAAAAAACTTTCGCCTTTTTGAAAGACCGTCCGAGGGTGCCCAAAGGCGCGGATTGGGAGCAGGCCGTGGCTTATTGGCAGACGCTGAAATCTGATGATGATGCGGTGTTTGATAAAGAGATAACCATTAATGCCGCCGACTTGCCGCCGCTTGTCACTTGGGGCACCAGCCCGCAAGATGTGATTGCAGTGGATGGCCAAGTGCCTGACCCGTCGGTTATTGCCGATGAGGGGCGCCGCAAGGCGACCGAGCGCGCGCTTGATTATATGGGGCTAAGCGCCGGCACGCCGATGCAAGAAGTGTCGATTGACCGGGTGTTTATCGGCTCTTGCACCAATAGCCGGATTGAGGATTTGCGCGCCGCCGCCGCCATTGCCAAAACCGGCAAAGTGGCTGCCAGTGTTAATGCCATGGTGGTGCCGGGCTCAGGTCTGGTGAAACAGCAAGCCGAAGAAGAAGGCCTCGATAAAATTTTCATCGAAGCCGGATTTGATTGGCGCGAGCCGGGGTGTTCCATGTGTTTGGCTATGAACGCCGATAAGCTGGCACCGGGCGAGCGTTGTGCGTCAACCTCAAACCGAAATTTCGAAGGCCGCCAAGGGCGCGGCGGGCGCACCCATTTGGTGTCGCCGGAAATGGCGGCGGCAGCTGCTTTGGCAGGTCATTTTGTCGATATTCGCGACTTGAAAGCGGAGCAGTAAGATGGAAAAATTTGATAAACTCACCGGCATTGCCGCCCCGCTCGATATTATCAATGTCGATACGGATATGATTATCCCGAAGCAGTTTTTGAAAACCATCCAGCGCTCGGGTCTCGGCAAAAATCTGTTTGATGAAATGCGCTACACGCTGGACGGCGATGAGATTGAGGATTTTGTGCTCAATCAACCGGCGTATCGCTCGGCAGAAATTTTGGTGGCAGGTGATAATTTTGGCTGCGGGTCAAGCCGCGAGCATGCGCCTTGGGCGCTGCTGGATTTCGGCATTCGCTGCGTTATTGCGCCGAGCTTTGCCGATATTTTTTACAATAATTGCTTCAAAAACGGCATTTTGCCGATTGTGCTGCCGCAACAGGATGTCGATAAATTAATGGAAGACGCCCAGCGCGGGGCCAATGCGACCGTGTCGATTGACCTCGACAGTCAAACCATTAAAGGCCCGGATGGCGGCGAGATTTCCTTTCAGGTCGATGCGTTTCGCAAGCAATGCCTGATGGAAGGCCTGGATGATATCGGTCTGACGCTGCAAAAAGCCGCCTTAATCGACGAATATGAGGCCGGTCTCGACGACCAGCCTTGGCGCTGAAGCCCCGATAAGCGAGAGAAACATGGAAAATATTCTGATTTTGCCGGGTGACGGCATCGGTCCTGAAGTGATGGGTGAAGTGCGCCGCGTCATTGACTGGTTCGGCACACAGCGCGGCTTTCAGGCCAATCTCGACGAGGATCTGGTTGGCGGCGCGGCTTATGACGCGCATGGCATGGCGGTCTCCGAAGCGGCGATGGCAAAAGCGCTGGCATCGGATGCGGTGTTGTTCGGCGCGGTCGGTGGCCCGCAATGGGATAATGTCGCCTATGAGGCGCGCCCCGAAGCCGGTCTATTGCGCTTGCGCAGCGACCTTGGCCTGTTCGCCAATTTACGTCCGGCAATTTGTTTTCCGGCGCTGGCCGACGCCTCATCGCTAAAGCGCGAGCTGGTTGAAGGCCTTGATATTATGATTGTCCGCGAGCTGACCGGCGGGGTTTATTTTGGCGAGCCGCGCGGCATTGAAGAGCTCGGCAATGGCCAACGTCGCGGTGTGAACACGCAAGTTTATGAAACCTATGAGATTGAGCGCATTGCCCGCGTCGCCGGTGATTTGGCGATGAAGCGGGGCAAAAAACTCGCCTCATCTGAAAAACGCAATGTAATGGAAAGCGGCCTTTTGTGGCATGAAGAAGTGACGAAAATCATCACCTCGGAATTCCCTGAATTGGAATTGGAACATGTGCTGGCCGATAATTGCGCCATGCAGCTTGTGCGCAACCCCAAGCAATATGATGTGCTGGTTACGGATAATCTGTTTGGCGATATTTTGTCCGACATTGCCGCCATGTTAACCGGCTCTTTGGGCATGTTGCCGTCTGCTTCCTTAGGCGCACCTGATGCCGCGACCGGCCGTTCGAAGGCGCTTTACGAACCCGTACACGGCTCAGCCCCGGATATTGCGGGTCAAGGCAAAGCCAATCCCATCGCCTCAATTATGAGCTTCGCCATGGCCTTGCGCTATACATTTGATCGCGGCGAAGATGCTGACCTGCTGGAAAATGCGGTAACCACCGTATTGGATAAGGGCGTGCGCACGGGCGATATTATGCAGCCCGATATGCAGCTGGTCGGCACAAGCGGCATGGGCGACGCGGTATTGGCCGCGCTTGACGAATTGGGGTCGTAAAATGAGTGCTGAAAATAAATATGTCATCGCAATTGTCGGCGCGACCGGTAATGTCGGGCGCGAAATGCTGAATATTTTGGACGAACGCAAATTCCCCGCCGCGCGGGTTGATGTGGTGGCGTCGCGGCGCAGTCAAGGGCGCGAGGTCAGCTTTGGCGACAGGACGCTGAAATGCCAAGCGCTGGAACATTATGATTTTGCCAAAGCCGATATTGCGCTGTTTGCTTGCGGTTCCGGCCCAACCAAAGAATATGCGCCCAAGGCGGCGAAAGCCGGTTGTGTGGTGATCGATAATTCATCGCTTTACCGTATGGAAGAGGATGTGCCGCTTATTGTGCCGGAAGTGAACCCGCAAGATATTGCCGATTATACCAAGCGCAATATTATCGCCAATCCAAATTGCTCGACCGCGCAGCTTGTCGTCGCGCTTAAGCCTTTGCATGATTTGGCGCGGATTAAGCGCGCTGTCGTGGCGACCTATCAGTCGGTTTCGGGTGCGGGCAATGCGGCGATGGATGAGCTGTTTACCCAGACGCGCGGCATTTTTGTCAATGATGAGATGAAGCGCGAAAACTTCACCAAGCAGATTGCCTTTAACGTCATCCCGCATATTGACGTGTTTATGAAAGACGGCGCGACTAAGGAAGAATGGAAAATGGTCGTCGAGACGCAAAAAATGCTCGACCCTGATATTGCCATGAGCACCACTTGCGTGCGCGTACCGGTTTTTGTCGGCCATTCGGAAGCGGTTCATATTGAGTTTGAAAGCGCCGTCTCACTGGATGATGCCCGCGCTGCTTTGGACAATGCGCCGGGCGTGCTGGTTGTCGACCGCCGCGAAGATGAGGGCTATGTCACGCCGGTTGAATGTGTCGGTGAGTTTGAAACTTTTGTCTCGCGCTTGCGGGTTGATGACAGTGTCGAGCACGGCCTTGCCCTTTGGGTGGTGTCGGATAATTTGCGCAAAGGCGCAGCGTTGAACGCGGTGCAAATTGCTGAATTGCTGATCGAAAAACATCTGACGCAAAGCCGCATCAAGGGCGACTGAATTCGGGCTTAAATATTCAACTTATCCTGAATGGCGGCAGCGGCCATTTGCACCGGCCCATGCGGCAGGCTTTTGGTTTCCATATTGGTCGCCGCCATTTGCCCCAAAGTCGCGCACGCTATGCCCAATGCTTTTGGGTCTTCATTGAGATGAAGCGCCAAGTAAAGCGCGGCGAAAAAATCGCCCATGCCATAGGGCGCTTCGGGCGCTTTGGCGGTCTCACACCGCAACACATCTGCGCCAATGGTCAATGTCGCAATGCGACCCTCCGGGGCGGGGGCAGATGTGACGACCATATTGGCGACGCCCAGATCGCGTGCCGCGTCAATAATTTCAACCTCATCGGCAAAACCGTCACGCCCGGCCAGCATTTGCAATTCGAACAGATTTGGCGTGGCCATATCAGCCAAAGGCAATAGCCGGTCGCGCAAGCCGTGCATCACATTTTCCGGCAAATAGAGTTTTTCATGGTCGCCACAAATCGGGTCGCAGCAATAAAAAATATCGCGCCTCACCGCTTTTATGCTGGCGATAATTTGCGCCGCCGCATCAATATGCGCCGGACTTGGCAAATAGCCGGTCAATATGGCTGCGCAATTATCAAGCGCCCCTGCGGCCAACAGCCAATCGGCAATCTCAATCATGCGCGCCGGCTCAATCGGCCCGCCGGCCGGTGCGCCTTGTTCGGGAAAGGCGGCAGGATGGGCGGATAATAAGGTTGTCGGCAGGGTAATGGTCTCAAACCCCATAGCGCGCAACGCCGGCATGGTTGCTTTTAAGCCGACCAGACCGCTGACCACTTGGCTTGATATGACAAAGACGCTACGCCTGCCTTTAGACATGTTTATTGCTCCCACACAATTGAGCGTTAAACTGCATATGATATTAGGCGGAGATTCTTGCAAATGACATCTGAAAAAACCGACCCGATGATAAGGCCGCGACGCTCGGTATTATATATGCCCGGGGCCAATGCGCGGGCTTTGGAAAAAGCCCGAACCCTGCCTGCCGATTGTTTAATCTTGGACTTGGAAGACGCGGTCGCGCCCGATGCCAAAGCCGATGCACGCGCCCAAATTTTGGCAGCGCTGAATGAAGGCGGTTATGGCGCGCGCGAAGTGGTGGTGCGCATAAATGCGCCGGACACGATTTGGGGCGAAGCGGATATGGCCGCGCTTGGCGAGCTGCCCGTAGCAGCGCGCCCCGATGCTGTGTTGGCGCCAAAAATATCAACCCCGCAAGAAATAGACGCGCTGAGCGCCTGCCTGCCAGCGGGCAGTGCGCTGTGGATTATGGTCGAAACACCGCAGGCCATTTTCAATATTGAAAAGCTGGCGGCCCGCGCGACCGATACGCCGCTATCTTGTTTTGTTATGGGCACGAATGACCTGGCCAAAGAATTGCGCGCCGGTTTGGTGAAAGGCCGCGCGCCGTTACTGACCGCTTTGTCTATGGCGGTGCTGGCGGCGCGCCAATATGGGCTGGGCATTTTGGATGGTGTGTTTAACGATATTGCCGATGCGGTGGGCTTTGCGGCTGAATGCCGTCAGGGTGTGGATATGGGGTTTGACGGCAAGACGCTTATTCACCCCGGCCAGCTTGCGCCGTGCAATGAGATATTTGCCCCATCTGAAGATGAGGTGGCGCAGGCACGTGATGTGGTGGCGGCTTTTGAAGCGCCGGAAAATGCCGGGCAGGGCGTGTTGAAAGTGAACGGAAAAATGACCGAGCTTTTACACCGCGATATGGCCGCCCGCACGATTGCCATTGCTGAAGCGATTGCTGAAGCTAATATGGGCAAAGACATTGTGGCGAAAGATTAAGCCCTTTATGTTGACCTTATGAGTGAAACGCAAAATCAAGACGGGCGTTATTTCGAGCATTTTGCGCTTGGCGATATTATCGATCACGCCGTGCCGCGCACGCTGAGCAGCGGTGATGCGGCTTTGTATCAAGCACTTTATGGCGCGCGCAATCCGCTTTTTTGCGCGCAGCCCTTCGCCTCGAGGCTGGGTCTGGCCGATATGCCGTTGGATAATTGGCTGGTGTTTCATATTGTCTTCGGCAAATCCGTACCCGATATTTCGCGCCATGCCGTGGCCAATTTGGGCTATGCGCAAGGCCGGTTTTTAACGCCTGTCTATGCCGGTGACACGCTGAGTGCGGCGTCCAAAATTATCGGTCTGCGGCAAAATAAAAGCGGCGAAAGCGGTTTGGTGATGGTTGAAACCACCGGCAATAATCAGCGCGGCGAGGCGGTGCTGAGCTATACGCGCTGGGTGATGGTGAAGAAAAATGATGCGCAAGCGGCAGCCCCCGAGACCGTCTGGCCGGAACTCACCCCGGTCGTCGCGCTGGACGACTTGCCTGTGCCGCAGGCTGACTTCGGCCCATGGGATATTAAGGCAACGGGCAGCCCGCATCTATTTGATGATTATGAAACCGGCATGAAAATCGCTCATGGCGATGGTGTGACGCTGGAGGATAGCGAGCATATGCTGGCGACGCGTTTGTATCAAAACAATGCCGCCGTGCATTTTGACGCGCATTTACAAAGCCAAAACCGCTTCGGCAAAAGGCTGATTTATGGCGGACATATGATTTCACATATCGCCTCCATGGCCTTTAACGGGTTGGCCAATTTGGGCGGCTATGCGGCGCTGAACGGCGGCACACACGCGGCGCCATGTTTCGCCGGTGATACTTTATATGGCTGGTCTGAGGTGTTGGACAAAGCCGCCTTGCCCGGACGCGACGATGTCGGCGCGCTGCGGTTGCGCCATGTTTTGGTGAAGAATCAAGCCCCGCAAAATGGCCATTTTTCGCTTAAAACAGAGACTTCCGCATCCCGACAAGAATATGCAGAAGGCGTTGTTCTCGACCTCGATATTTGGGCTTATATGGCGCGCCGCTGAGACTTTGGGGCTCGACTTTAGCCATTATGGGGCTGATTTGCCGGCGCGTTTCATGCGACGGCCTGTCGCGTCATCTGTTTTTCCACACGGTCTCATTTTGTGTATAGTCAAAAGCCTAATTGAGGAGCTTGGTGCATGTCCGAACAAAGCAAACCGGCGCGGCCTTTATCGCCGCATATCCAGATTTACCGCTGGACGCTGACCATGATGTTGTCGATTTTGCATCGTGCGACCGGCGTTGCGCTTTATGCGGGCACGGCGCTGATGGCGTGGTGGCTATTGGCGGCGGCGACCGGCCCTGACGCTTATGCCCTTGTGCAAGACGTGTCATCGGCATGGTATGGCCGCTTGGTTTTATTTGGCTATACATGGGCTTTGTTCCATCACATGTTTGGCGGTATTCGCCATTTTATCTGGGATACCGGCCGTGGTTTTGACCTGAAACATGTTGAAATTCTGGCACGTGTTACGGCTTTTGTGCCGCCGGTTTTGACGCTTGGCGTCTGGGTTGCGGCTTATGTTTATCTGGGGGTTTATAATGGCTGATATGCGCACACCCTTATCGCGCGCGCGCGGTCTCGGCTCGGCCAAAAAAGGCACTGAGCATTTTTGGATGCAGCGCGTCACCGCGCTGGCCAATATCCCGCTAATGATGTTCCTCGTCGGCGCTCTGGTTGTCCATGCGGGGAGCGATTACACCACCATGACCGGCTTTCTGGGCAATCCGTTTGTCGGCGTCTTGATGCTGCTGCTGATTTTTTCGGCCTGCTATCATATGCGTCTGGGCCTGCAAGTGGTGATCGAAGATTATATTCACGGCGAAGCGACCAAATTACTGGCGCTGATTGCCAATCAGTTTTTCACCCTGACCATTGCCGTCGCCTGTGCGCTGGCAGTCGCCAAGCTGGTTATCGGCTAGCGGTCAGCAGAGGAGATAAAAATGAGTTCTCATGCGTTTACCGATCATCAATTTGACGTTGTTGTTGTTGGCGCCGGCGGATCCGGCTTGCGGGCGGCATTGGGCTGCGCCGAACGCGGGCTGAAAACAGCCTGTATTTCTAAAGTTTTCCCAACCCGGTCGCATACGGTTGCAGCGCAGGGTGGCATTTCCGCCGCGCTTGGCAATATGGGCGATGATGATTGGCGTTGGCATATGTATGACACGGTCAAAGGGTCTGACTGGTTGGGCGACCAAGACGCGATTGAATATTTATGTCGCAATGCGCCGGAAGCGGTTTATGAGCTTGAGCATTTCGGCGTGCCGTTTTCGCGCACCGAAGAGGGTAAAATTTACCAACGCCCATTTGGCGGCATGACGACCAATTTCGGTGAGGGCATTGCCCAACGCACATGCGCCGCTGCCGACCGCACGGGTCACGCTATTTTGCACACGCTTTATGGCCAGTCGCTGCGCCATGAGACGGAGTTTTTCATCGAATATTTCGCCCTCGACCTGATGATGGACGATGAGCGTTGTGTTGGTGTGACGGCGCTCGATATGGCGACCGGCGAACTGCACCGGTTCCAAGCCAAGCAGGTTATTCTGGCGACCGGCGGTTATGGCCGCGCTTATTTCTCCGCCACCTCGGCGCATACATGCACAGGCGACGGCTCGGCCATGGTTATTCGTGCCGGCCTGCCATTGCAGGATATGGAATTTGTGCAGTTTCACC
>JAKMDW010000031.1 GCA_022426245.1 Alphaproteobacteria bacterium
GTATTTATACCACGGCACACCCGGATATAGGTGATGAACCAAATGTTGGGACTGCCCCAGCATGAAAAGATGGCACCACCAATTCGAGTTGACATCCTGAATCGAGGTTGCGCCAATTGGGTCAACCCGTTGCTCGTGCCCTACCCTATGTTGAATGGTAGCAAACAAATAAACCGTTACGACACGCCCGACAAACATCGGCAGTAAAAATGCTAGAACAAATTCAACGGCATAAGGCGAGGTAAAAGCCAAGCCCAACACGCTGACATATAAAACCAGGCCGATAGAGAAACGAATGCGCTCTTCAAGCGGACGCTCATTCCAGATAGAGAAATAAAACCGCGTCCAAACGACATCCAAGAAAGCCGAATTAAACCAGCAGACCAAAATATTGCTTTGGGTGAATTTCAAATCTGGGTCATCGGCCTGCCCTGTTCTCGCGTGATGGGTCACATGCAAGAAACGATATAAAGACGAACTAAAGCCCGGCAGCAGCAATTGCGCGCTCAGTGTGCCGATAAAGTCATTCAACCAATTAATGCTAGAGAGGTTGCGGTGAACAGCTTCATGGAGAGGCGTAAAGCTCCAAAAAACAAAAAAGCCACTAATCGGAATCGTAATAAACGGACTCAGAAGACCAGCAAGCAATGCATAGGTCGAAAGACCGAAGCCTAAAAAACTCACGACAAAAACAATAATGGTCGGCAATGCCAGCAAAGGCACCTTGAATGAATTGGCCAGTTCAGGCGTGCTTCTGATTGTCTTAATCAGTTCTCTTTGTCTTTTTGTTTCCATGACTTTCCCCCCAAGGGAGAAAAGCGTAGAACCATTATCGCAACATGTCACGCCGCAAAATCGAGCTGAGAGCTAAGCCACTGTTTTATAGAGGCATTAATTCTGCTCATTTTCATACGTCATAAAGCCTTGACGGCACTCCGGCCCATTAGAGCAAAATTGCGCAAGGCACGGATTTATTGAAGAACGGCTAATTTAGACGGTCAGCAAATCATTATATAAAACAGTCAATAATGGTCGGGGCTGCAAGATTCGAACTTGCGACCCCCTGGTCCCAAACCAGGTGCGCTACCAGACTGCGCCAAGCCCCGACTGAGATGTGCTTAGACCAATTAGCGCACGGTTTCAAGGCGATAGTCAGTCATTATACAAACTATCGCGCTTCCAGTAATTTGAAGACGGCGGCACTGCGGAACACCAGATTATCCATTGGGATATCACGCCCCTCCCCAACCCACGCATAAGCGTCGACAAAGGCCATTTTGCCGGTCGCACGGGTGATTTGTGCCGTGCCTTGTAACCATTCGCCCGACTTGGCCGAACGTAAAAACTCGGTGTTCAGCTTAATGGTAACGGAGGAGCGTTTGACCTCGCGAAACACCGCTGTCGCCGCCAAACCATCGGCAAAGCTGCTAAGAAACCCGCCATGAACAATGCCGCGGCTATTGCAATGACGCTCCATCAACCGCACGCCCTGGCGCCAGTCGCTCTGCTCAGCCCAATGAAACCATGGTCCATTATGCGTCGTAAACGGCCCACGCCGCACACTTGGCCGAAACGGCGCGGGGGGCGCGAGGCGCTCCAAATCAATCGCTGAGGTGTCGTCGCTTGGCTGGCTCATGCCCCTTCGTGCCATAGGAGAGGAAGGGGCGCAAGCGCCGCCTCGCTAGCGATCTACGTCTTGCTCCGTTTGCGGCGACGTCTCATTTTCGGTGGCAGGCGGCGTGTCGTCTACCAATGGCGGTTGTTCATTGCCATCTTGCAGATAATTATCATCTTCTATACCGGCCAGTGCCATACCGCTATCAATGCGTTTAACATCGGTCGCCATTAAGCCTTTTGGCCCATTACCGAAACGCACCAAGACATATTGCCCGGGCACCAATGCTTCGATACTTGCCTTGCGCAAGACTTCCATGTGCACGAAAATATCCTGCCCATCAGGTTCAACATTTACGAAGCCAAAGCCGCGCACGCGATTGAACCATTTCACCTCGGCCTGCTGAAAATCAGAGACGTCGGTAATATCCGATAAAATCGCCGTCGGACGCGGATTGCCGGTTGGAATAACCGCCTCGCTATTATCAACGGCGATAATCTTATCGGCTTGAAAACCTTGCTGCCGTTGAATGATGGTGCATTTAATGTGTGCTTGCGGATAAAGAATATCATATCCGCCGCGCCGCAAGGTTGAATGATGGACAAGGACATCAACGCCGCCATCATTTGGAACAATGAAGCCATAACCTTTTACAGGGTCGAACCACTTGACGACGCCCTCGATAGATACGATTTCACCAACCACCTCATCTGTGGTGTTAACTGAAGACATTGCAAAACCTCTACTTCTTCTTGTTTTCAGGTTTACGCTTTACACTTTTGAAGCTAGCACAAAACAGACAGCAGAAAAGAAGAAATCTGCCTATGCACTGCCGAAAGCTTAACCGCGCGCGCGCTCGAGTGGAAAAGCTACGATTTCCCTTTTAACTATCGAGCTTTAGGAGATTTTGCAGAGTCGGTGTTATTTCTTCGTTAATGACCAGCGAAGCCGCATCGTCCAGTTCAGTCGGTTCACGGTTGAGGATAACCAACCGCGCCCCATTATGGCGCGCCATCACCGGAAACCCTGCCGCCGGAAACACTTGCAATGAAGACCCAATGGCGATGAACAAATCGCAACTGAGCGTCGCCGCCTCAGCCCGCTTCATTTGCGCTTCCGGCATGGATTGCCCGAATGAAATCGTCGCCGTCTTCACCATGCCACCACAATTTTGACAGCCCGGCGCGGTGCGCATATGCGCGCCCTCAAATGAGGCGCGAATATCGTTCAACTCATGGCGCAGGTCGCAATCCAGACACACCGCATAAGAGCCATTGCCGTGCAACTCGATAATCTTACCCTCGGGGATACCGCTATCCTGATGCAAATTGTCGATATTTTGGGTGATGACCGCCGACACTTTGCCATTGGCGACAAGCTGCGCCACGGCGCGGTGACCGTCATTGGGCTGCGGCGCACCAAGCTCATCTGACATAGCGAATTTGCGCCGCCACGCCTCAATGCGGTTTTCTTCAATAGCGATGAAGTCTTGAAACATAATCGGCGCCATGCGGGTCCATACCCCGCCCGGGCTTCTGAAATCCGGAATACCGCTATCGGTGCTCATGCCGGCGCCGGTAAAAACAACGACATTATCGGCTTCCTCCACCCATTGACGCAACATCATGCTCATAAAGTCAGATGCTCATGATAAAAGCCGATGGCTTCTTTAATCGCCTGTTTTTGAACCGCATTATTTTGCAGCATGGTGAAATGTGCCGCGTCATAAGTAGAAAGCGTTGCCAGCGGCCCGCAGCGGCGGGCGAAATTAACGATGGCTTCATTCGACACCAGACGGTCTTTTTCACCCATTTGCAAAAGCATCGGCACGGTCAAATCATCGGTCAGCAAGGACGGGTTATTATCCAGAATCTTACCGCTGATGAATGTGCCGGGATGCACTTCATTCCGCCAGCTCGGCCCGCCGATTTTTGCATAGGCCGCGGCTTCTTTGCTCGCCAAAACAGCAACATCGCCATCACGGCAACGCGCCGCCATAATCATCTCCGGCGCATTGGAGAACCAACGGCGCTTCAACCATCTCAAAACATGACTACGGATAGCTTCGGTCTTTTCAACACCGCGCTCATAATTGCCGACATTTATCGCCAGCACCGGATCGATCATCGGCACTTGCGAGACAACAGCTCTGATTTTCGGGTCTGCATGCGCCATATGAATGACGTGACCGCCGGAGAATGACATGCCCCACAGCCCGATGCGGTGTTCATCAACATTGGCATGGCCACGCAGCGTCATAATCGCTTGCCGCCAATCTTGGCGTTGTTGCGGCACGGAGACGAATTGGCGCGGCGTGCCATCACTTAGCCCGAAACCGCGATAATCGAACACCAGTGCGTGAAATCCAGCTTTTGCGAAGCCTTCGGCATAGGCAATCAAACCGGCATCAATCGTGCCGCTTAGGCCATGCGCCAGCACCACGCCCGCGCTATTGCCATTGGCCCTTTTCGGCTCATATAAACGTGCGTGGCAATTCGTGCCATGTGATTTAAAAGAGATTTCTTTGAACATGGATGCATTTAATATGAGTGGCCAAAAGAAAACCACAATTTTGTATTGTTTTGGCTAGAATAAATCGTGACAAGTCGGCTTAAGAGGACAGCTATGAAATATCTTCACACCATGATCCGCGTCACCGATATTGACGCCTCGCTGGATTTCTACTGCACCCATTTGGGATTGGAGAATGTGGGACGCTTCGACATCGAAGAAGGACGCTTCACATTGGTCTTTCTTGCCCCACCCGGACAGCCCGAAGCGCAGATTGAACTAACCCATAATTGGGACGAGAAGGAAGTCGATGAGGGGCGCAATTTCGGTCACCTCGCCTATGAAGTGGAAGATATTTACGCGACTTGTGAAAAACTGTCAGAAGCGGGCATTATTATTAACCGCCCGCCCCGCGACGGTCGCATGGCTTTTATTCGCTCGCCCGACAATGTTTCAGTTGAGTTGCTGCAAGCGGGCAGCCCCCTGCCCAGCCAAGAGCCTTGGGCTTCAATGGAAAATATCGGCCATTGGTAGGACTGCGATCCTTTCTGTTTCTGATTATTGGCGCGTTGGTGGTTGAACCCGTTCTCGCCCAATCGCAGCGTGAATTGGCCAAAGAGAATGTGCGCCGCCGACAGGCAGAACGCCAACAAGCACGCAGCCCTTATTGGGACGGTTTTATTCTCAAACATCAGGGAAATTGTGCGGAAGCAATCATCAAGCTTGAGCCGGTAGCCAATCGCGGCTTTGGCTTTGAGGACGCGCAAACTGCCTTGGGTGAATGTTATTTGCAACTGGCCGGACTTGATGTTGCCGGCGGCTCTGCCCCCGACCGAAAAGCGATAATTGACAAACCGAATTTCACAACCGCGCTTGAATGGATCAGCAAGGCCGCGCGGGCCGGGCATTTTGGCGCGCAGGCCGTTATGGTATCTCTCTACGCCGCCGGTCTTGGCCCCGATGATGATATGATTGAGGGCGCGAAATGGGCGCATTTATATTTGACCAATCCAAGCCGCTTGAATTTGGGCGCGCCAATTGCCGCCATTGTTTCGATCGACCAGTTGCGCGAGTCGATGGACAAAACCAGTTGGCTGATCGGCAAAGAACGGGCCCGCGACTGGGTGCCGCTTTATGACGATAAGGCACCTCAACTGCCGGGCAATTAGCCGACAAGAAATCGCCACAATCGGCTGCTAAGAGGGACGCACAATAAGAAAGGTTTCTCAAATGACGTATTCGATGAAAAACACCTTCACTGCGCTGGCGCTAGCCTTTGGCTTTTTCTTTACCCTGTCAGCACCCGCGATAGCAGCCGACAAGGTCGCCTATTTTGCGGGGGGCTGCTTTTGGTGCACGGAAGCCGATTTTGAGAAGATTGATGGCGTTGGGGATGTCATTTCAGGCTTTATGGGTGGGGCTGAACCTGACCCGTCTTACCGCGACGTCGCCTATGGCCGCACCACGCACCGCGAAACCGTTAAAGTGCCTTATGACGACACCAAGGTCAGCTATCAGCAATTACTCAGCGCATTCTGGCGCATGCACGACCCGAGCGACGGCAAGGGCAGTTTTGTTGACCGCGGGCGGCACTATTCAAGCGCTATTTTTTATGTCGACGCTGAACAAAAACGTCTTGCAGAAGGGGCTGTCGCCGCGCTGATGAATTCCGAAAAGTTCGACCGTCCGATAACCACTGAGGTAGCGAAAGCCGAAGGTTTTTATGCGGCGGAGGGCTATCATCAGGACTATTACAAAAAAGCCGCGACAAAATATAAATATTACCGCTTTCGCTCAGGCCGCGACCAATTCATCAAAGCCGTGTGGAAAGGCGATGATAAAGTCTATCAGCTGGCTGCACGTTAAGGTTGAAAATACTGAGCATGGTACGCCCTAGGGGAATCGAACCCCTCTTTCCAGGTTGAAAACCTGGCGTCCTAACCGATAGACGAAGGGCGCTCCATTGGCTCAGTGGAGTTGATATATCCCTAATCGGCAGGCATTTCAAGCCTTGCTATGCGCCCTTAGACGGGTGCGGCATCATGCACCATAAATTGCACGTCGCGGCGGCCGTTCCAATCATCAGCGCGCAGAAATCCGGCAATGTGAACGGGGCTTCGTGTGGTCTGCAAAAGCATACGCACCTCTTCGGGAACGGACGCAAAAGCCATCGCTTTTAAGCGGCCGCCACCCTCGCCTGCCAAAACGCAGCGCACATGCCCATCGCCAACCACTGATTGATTGAAGATTTTCACGGCCGGTAATACAATGCGCGGCTCAGGATTACCCGCACCAAACGGACCAACCTGTTGCATCATTTCCCATAAATCTCGATTGGCGGCTTGCGGCGTCAGACTGGCATCGAGACGCAGGCGACGCGGCGCATCAAGCGCCATTGTGCCGAGCGCCTCACCAAGATAAGCCTCAAATGCCGGTAATTGCGCGCGGTGCAGCGTCACCCCTGCCGCCATGGCATGCCCGCCGCCAGCCTCAATAAGCTTCTCATCAACCGCCCCGGCCACCAGCTTCCCGACATCTACCGAGCTGACCGAACGCGCCGAGCCCTTGCCCAAACCGGCCGCGTCAAAGGCAATAACAAAAGTTGGGCGGTTATATTTATCCTTCAGCCGACCCGCAACAATGCCAATAACACCGGCATGCCAACCGTCGCCGGCCTGCAAAATATAGGGCGGCAAAGCATTGCCGGTTTCCAGCATCTTCTCGACATTGCGCATCGCTGCGTCCTGCACATCGCTTTCAATGCTGCGGCGCTGGGTGTTGAAATCATCAAGCCGCGCGGCGTAGCCCGCCGCTTCTTCGCCGCTCTGTGTCGTCAGCAGGCGCGTGCCAATCTCTGCCTGCCCAACCCGACCACCGGCATTCACCCGCGGGCCGAGCTGGAAGCCAAGCTGATATGTGCCCCAAAGCCCTTCAGTGCGCGCCACCTTGCCCAGTGCCTGCATGCCGAGATTGCGTCCCTGCTGCATGATGCTCAGCCCCTGTCGCACAAAAGCGCGGTTGACCCCTTCAAGCGGCACCACATCGCATACGGTGCCGAGGGCAACCAAATCGAGCAGATGCGTCAAATCCGGTTCGTCGCGCGCTTCAAAAAACCCGCGCCGGCGCAGTGTGCGATTAAGCCCGACCAGCACCATGAAGGTCACCCCCACAGCCGCCAAATGACCAAGCCCGCTTTCATCATCGGCGCGACGCGGATTGATAAGCGCGAAACAATCGGGCAGACCGCCGCCCGTTTGGTGATGGTCAGCGACAATTACCTCTTGCCCGCGCGCCTTGGCATTGGCCAACACATCATGCGCCATAGTTCCGCAGTCAACGGTAATCAGCAGCTTGTAGCCATCATCATGCAGTTTTTGAAAGGCCGCTTCATTGGGGCCATAGCCTTCTTTCTGGCGGTCAGGGATATAGAATTGCATGTCCCGCCCACAGGCGCGCCAATAGCGAATGAGCAATGATGAAGACGTCGCCCCATCAACATCATAGTCACCGAAAACCGCAATCGGCTCATCCTCGATAATGGCTTTGGCCAAACGCTCTGTCGCTTTATCCATATCGGCCATCAGCGACGGATCAATCAACAAATCGCGTATTTTCGGGTCGAGATAGGCCTCCGCATGCTCGGCATCGATGCCGCGCGATGCCAGCATACGGCACAATAAATCCGGCAAGCCAAGACGCTGGGACAGCGTCAGCACCTGCCTATCATCATTTTCCTGCATGAGCCAAAACTGCCCCGCTGCCGATCGGGAGACCCCCAAAGCAGCGCGGTCAGTTTCGTCAGTCATCGAGGTGGAACTTAGCCATTGTGGCGTGGCGCGCTTTAATCCAACGAATAGTGTTGGTTGACGAGCGCATCAGCAGCGTGTCTGTCCACACTTCATTGCCGCTTTGATGAATGCCCGTCAGCATAGACCCAGACGTGACGCCGGTAACAGACAGAACAACATCGCCGCTGGCCATTTCATTCATTTCGTATTTTTTATTGAAATCTTTAATACCCATTTTGGCGGCGCGTTGTTTTTGACCATCATCATTGGTCACAAGACGACCTTGCATTTGCCCGCCCGTGCAGCGCAGACCGGCCGCTGCCAGCACGCCCTCAGGCGCACCGCCTGTGCCGAGATACATATCAATTCCGGTGGCGGGGTCGGTGCAATGAATAACACCCGCAATATCGCCATCGGAAATCAGCGTCACACGCGCACCAGCCTCACGCACTTTCGCGATAATCTCGGCATGGCGCGGACGGTCAAGAATACAAACATTCACCAATTCAACGCCGACGCCTTTGGCTTTCGCCAGCGCTTTAACATTATCGGCAGGATCAGCATCCAAATCGACAAGGCCGGCAGGATAGCCGCCGCCAATCGCGATTTTTTCCATATAGACATCAGGCGCATTCAACAAGGTGCCGCCCTCAGCCATGGCGACAACGGCCAGCGCGTTTTGCATGCCTTTGGCGGTCAGTGTTGTGCCTTCCAACGGGTCGAGGGCAATATCAACCTTCGGGCCTTTGCCCGTCCCGACTTTCTCGCCAATATACAGCATTGGCGCTTCGTCGCGCTCGCCTTCTCCAATCACCACTTCGCCGTCAATATTCAGCGTGTTCAGTTCGCGGCGCATAGCATCGACAGCCGCTTGGTCAGCCGCTTTCTCATCACCGCGACCAATCAGGGTCGATGCGGCAACGGCAGCGCGCTCGGTTACGCGCGCCAGTTCCATTGTTAAAACTCGGTCAATTTTCTTCGCTGCCACTTATCTCTCCTGCGACTAATCCGCAAATACCGGCAAAGCCAGCACTGCATTACAAATTTCCGACTGCTGCTCCAACGCTGCCAGAGCGGCATCGAGAGACGGCTTTTCGGTTTGATGGGTAATAAAAACCACTGGCAGATAACTGTCATCAGATTCCGACGACCTTTGCACAACTTCTTCAATAGAAACGCCGTTTTCTGCCAATATTTGGGTCGCCTTCGCCATGCTGCCGGGCTGGTCTGCCAGCGCCAGACGAATATAAAACTCGCTGGCCGGTGCGCCTTGAGACGCTGATTCTGTCATGTCGGAGACCGCCTTATCAAAAAGCGGTCGGCCAAAGCCTGCGGCGATATCCGCGATATCGGCCAATACAGCAGACGCAGTTGCGCCGCCACCTGCGCCCGGCCCTTGCAGCATCATCGAGCCGAGCGGCGCGGCAGCAATACTGACGGCATTAAGCTCGTTCAACACTTGCGCCAGTGCCTGCGATTTTTTAACCAATACCGGCTCAACGCTATGATAGACGCCGCCATCAGAAGCAGCGCCGCTGCGCGCCGCCGTGCCGACCAATCGAATGACGCTGTCAAACTGATCCGCAAAAGCGATATCAGCGGCGGTAATGGCCTCAATGCCGGTGATGGATATATTTTCCATATTGGGCGCGACGCCATAAGCCAGAGCGGACAAAATAGCCAGCTTTTGACCGGCATCAGCCCCGCTCACATCAAGCGTCGGGTCAGCTTCGGCAAAGCCAAGCTCTTGCGCCTCTTTCAGCGCATCTGCGAAGGACAATCCTGCCGCTTCCATGCGGCTCAAAATATAATTACACGTGCCGTTCAAAATACCACATAGGCGAGTAATGTCGTTTCCTGCCAACCCCTCGCGCACGGTTTTAATCACCGGAATACCGCCCGCGACCGCTGCTTCGAAAGCCAGCGGCACATCGCCCCCCACTGAGAGGTCAGACAATGCCGCAGCATGCGCGGCCAACATGGCCTTATTGGCGGTAACAACCGGTTTGCCCGCTTTCAGCGCGGCCTCAACCAAGTTGAGCGCCGTGCCGTTTTCACCGCCGATAAGCTCAACGACAACATCGACATCCGCATGGGTTACCAATGCAAGCGGATCTCCGAGAAAATCAATGCCGCCCAAATCAACGCCGCGGTCTTTATTAGCGTCACGCGCCGATACAGCCGCCAATTTTGCGCCCGACACAGCACCTTGCAAAAGCCGCGCCGCCACAGTTGCACCGACCGTTCCGAGACCGGCCAAACCGACGCGTATTTTATCGCTCATGCGGATTTCTTCTTTTCGATATGCTCGTCCATGAAACGCTTCAGGCTTCGGCCCGCCTGACGAATACGCTGCTCGTTCTCAACCAGCGCAAGACGCACATAATCATCGCCATATTCACCAAAGCCAATGCCCGGTGACACCGCAATGTCAGCCTCTTTCAACAGCAGCTCGCTGAACTCAAGCGACTTCATATCGACAAACGGTGCCGGAATGCGCGCCCACGCAAACATGGTGGCGGGCGGCGACGGCACATTCCATCCGGCGCGATGAAACACATCGATGAGCACATCGCGGCGTTCTTTATAAACCGCGCGAATGTCGCGAATAATCTCTTCCGGACTGTCGAGTGCGGCGGCAGCGGCCACTTGAATCGGTGTAAATGCGCCATAATCAAGATAGGATTTGATACGGGTCAATGCGCCGATAAGCTTCTCATTACCGACGGCAAAGCCCATGCGCCAACCAGGCATGGAGAATGTTTTCGACAGCGAGGTGAACTCAACCGCAATGTCTTTGGCACCGTCTATCTGCAAGATGGAGGGCGGCGGATTGTCTTCGTCAAAGTAAATCTCGGCATAGGCCAAATCCGACAGCAAAATAATGTCATGCTTTTTGGCATAGGCGACGACCTCCTTATAGAAATCAAGTCCAACCACTTCAGCCGTCGGATTGCCGGGATAGTTCAACACCAGCGCTTTAGGCTTGGGGTGCGAGTGCACAACAGCCTGGTCAAGCACAGCGAAGAAATCATCGCCCTCCTGCACCGGCAAATGCCGAATGGTCGCGCCCGAAATAATAAACCCAAAAGCGTGAATCGGGTAAGTCGGGTTCGGCACAAGAATGACATCACCCGGGTCGGTAATGGCCTGCGCCATATTGGCAAACCCCTCTTTCGAGCCAAGCGTTGCAATAATCTCGGTATCGGGGTTCAGCTTTACACCGAAACGGCGCTCATAATAACGCGCCTGCGCTTTGCGCAATCCGGGGATACCCTTAGATGCCGAATAGCGGTGGGTGCGCGGATTGCGCACGGTCTCAACCAGCTTTTCAACAATATGCGTCGGCGTCGGCAGGTCAGGATTACCCATGCCGAAATCGATGATATCCTTACCATCTGCGCGCGCTTGCGCCTTCAGCTTATTGACGCGCTCGAATACATAAGGAGGCAATCTTTGAATACGATGAAATTCGTGGTCCATCTACTTTCCGTTCACTCTTAAAAACCGAATTTGTAATTCAAATAAGGCAATAGCATGACTTTGACTTACTATTAAAGATTAAGGGTAAAGCGGTTGCTGCTGCAAACCCGCTGTCTCATCAAAGCCAAACATCAAATTCATATTCTGTATGGCCTGCCCGCTTGATCCTTTGACCAAATTATCCAGCGTGGCGAATAAAATCACCCGCCCGTCAATCCGGTCGTCAAACGCCGATAGCAAGCAATAATTAGAGCCGCGCACATGCCGCGTCGCCGGCGCATTATCAACCACCCGCACAAATGGTTTGTCGGCATAAAATGCCTGCCATGCCGCTATCATATCTGCCGCATCAGCGCCATTTGCGCGCGCATAAATCGAGACATATTCGCCGCGATTCATCGGCACTAAATGCGGCGTGAAATTCACCCGCGCATCGTCCAGCCCGGCCGCCTTGGCAACTTCCTGCTCAATTTCCGGCGCGTGCCTGTGCGACGCAACGCCATAAGCATTCATGCCCTCGGCAACCTCTGAGAACAAATTCTGCTCTTTCAAGCTACGGCCTGCACCCGTGACCCCCGACTTGGCATCGATAATCAAATCATCGCTGCTCACCAAACCGGCTTTCACCAGAGGCAATAGCGCCGTCAATGCAGCGGTCGGGTAACACCCCGGGCAAGCCACCAAACGCGCGTTTTTAATCTCATCGGCATAATGTTCAGTGAGGCCATAAACCGCCTGACCGAGCAATGCCGGATTGTCGTGCGTGCGGCCATACCATTCGGCGTAAGTGTCCGCCTTGCGCAGCCGAAAGTCAGCCGACATATCGATGACCTTCACGCTTTCGGGGAGTTGCGCGATAACGTCTTGCGCCGTTGAATGCGGCAGACCACAAATCGCCACATCAATCGCGCTCCAATCGGCGTCCTCGGCCTTTACCAGCGGCGGCACGTCCAATCCGGCAAATTGCGGATAAATATCGGCCAGCGCCTTACCGGCATGGGCATTACCGGTCAGCAGCTTAATCTCGGCATGCGGATGAGTGGCGAGCAGGCGCACAGCATCGGCGCCGGTATAACCCGACGCGCCGATAATGCCGACATTGATTGTGCTCGTGCTCATTTTATCCTTAACCTTCCAACTGGTCTTTACGCGTCGGGATCGTGATTGATCGCCATAATTTCGCCTTCAGCCATTAATTTGCCATCGACGTAAACTTCGCCCTTAAATTTATAGGCCATGCCACGGCGACGAATTTGCGTCACCTGAATCCGCATCTGATCACCAGGCGTTACCGGATGACGGAAGCGCACCTTATCGACCGTCATGAAGTAAATCAGTTTGGTCTCAATCGGGCTGCCGCTATCCTTGGCGTGCTGCATCACCAAAATCGCAGAAACCTGCGCGATGGCTTCAATAATCAGAACCCCCGGGAAAACCGGATTATTCGGAAAATGGCCGGTAAACCAGGGCTCGGAGGCGGTAACATTTTTAATACCGACGCCCGACTGTTCACCGTTCATTTCAACAACACGGTCAACCAACAAAAATGGATAACGGTGCGGCAGGAAATCCATGATCTCCGTGATTGTTATGCTACTGCCTTCAATGATTTCAGACATCGAATCCCTCACTAAATTTCTATCTTTTCATAACAAAAAAGGGGCCAAAAAGCCCCTTTTTCTTTCGTCTTTTCATTCAACGTAGCAAAGAGGCTTAACGTTTCGAGAACTGGAAGCTACGACGGGCTTTCGCGCGACCATATTTCTTACGCTCGACAACACGGCTGTCACGGGTCAGGAATCCGCCTTTTTTCAAAACGGGGCGTAGGCCCGGCTCGTAATAAGTCAGCGCCTTAGACAGACCGTGGCGCACCGCACCGGCTTGGCCTGAAAGACCGCCACCGCTTACCGTTGCAACCACGTCAAACTGGCCATTGCGCTCGGCAGCGACCAAAGGCTGTCGCAAAATCATGCGGAGCACCGGGCGGGCGAAAAATGTCTCTTCGTCTTTACCGTTAACCGTAATGGTGCCACTGCCGGGCTTAATCCAAACGCGCGCAATGGCGTTTTTACGTTTGCCGGTCGCATAAGAGCGGCCTTGCTCGTCGATTTTCGGCTCAGCAGGCGTTACCGGCGCGTCAGCTGCAATGGCTGCAACGGCGTCATCACCACCGGCGATTGCCGTGTCGAGATTTTCCAAAGTCGTTTCTGTAGTCTCAGACATATTATGCCCTCACATTCTTGCTGTTCATGGCCGCGACATCGAGCGTCTCAGGCGATTGCGCCTCGTGCGGATGCTCGCTACCGGCATAAACTTTCAAATTGGTCAGTTGCTGACGGCCCAATGGCCCCCGCGGCAACATGCGCTTCACAGCCATTTCCACGATGCGCTCAGGAAACTTGCCTTCCATGATTTTTTCAGGCGTTGTTTCCTTAATGCCGCCCGGATAACCGGTGTGGCGATAGTATTTTTTATCACCCATTTTCTTGCCGGTAAACTTCACCTTATCGGCATTGATAACAACGACATGGTCGCCGCAATCCATATGCGGGGTGAAAGTCGGCAAATGTTTGCCGCGCAAACGGGTCGCGATAACCGCCGCCAACCGCCCGACAACCATATTTTCGGCATCAATGAGAATCCACTTCTTCTCAATATCGGCCGGTTTTGCAGAATATGTTTTCATCTGTCTAGTCCTAAACAAACCCAGAATGGGTGCTTTCCAAGCATTGGCGGTGTTTTAAGCCGCCACCGCGCACAATGCAACGTCTAATTGCACTGAATTATCGAACAAAAACAGTATCTTATAAATTTGGTAATTATTTACCGCAAGCTAAACCGCTTGGTTATAAAGAATATGCAGATGAATGACTGCGATGGCGAGGAGCGCGACCGCGCCAAGCTGGTGCGCCGCGCCCAGCCATATCGGCACGGCCAGCATCAGCGCGCTGATTCCCAACACGATTTGCAACGCCAGCGCCCCGCCCAGCCATTTGGCAGACAATTGCGCCGCGCCGCCCATGCCCGATTGCAGCACGCGATAAATATGCCAACCAATCAGCGCGGCGAGCGCATAGGCAATCATGCGGTGGTCGAATTGCACCGTCAGATGGTTCTCGAAAAAATTGAGCCAGAAAGGCTGCATAT
>JAKMDW010000050.1 GCA_022426245.1 Alphaproteobacteria bacterium
CGAAGCGTCTCGTAACGATAAAGCGGCGGAAAAAGCGCCGTATTGTTATCCGACGGAAAAAACAGAAAAGGCTCTCCCAAAAGCGACAGGACGACGATAATGGCCGCCCAAACACCAATGAAAAAAATCGCCAACCGCAACATAAACCCAAAACTCATTGGATAACTCTAGCAAATGCCCGTAAAATAATCAAAACGCAATCTTGTTTGGCGCGCTTAATCCGAGCGCCAGTTTGGACTTGCCAAAGGTGATTTTATCCTATAGTTAATAATCATTCGCATTATCAAAACGGATTTGGAAACGCGCCATGTATGTTTGCAACTGCAACGGCATTACCGAAAAGGACGTCGCTCAGGCGATCGAAAACGGGTGCGCGCGGGCCGAGGATATTTACGCAAAATGCGGCACGCAACCGCAATGCGGCCGTTGCATTGACCGCATGCGGGCGAATTTGGCATTATTTACCGGTGAAAAATCACCCGCCGGCATGTTGGCCGCCGAGTAATTAACGGGCGTCGGCTTAACTGTTATCGGACGAGCCGATTTGCTCTTGCAGATAATTCTGCAATCCGGTTTTTTCAATCAAGCCCTGCTGGGTTTCAATCCAGTCAATATGTTCTTCCGTATCGTCGAGGATTTTTTCGAAAATCTCGCGGGTTACGTAATCGCGTTTTTCTTCGCACAGGGCGATGGCCTCTTTCAGACATTTTTGGTTGAGCATTTCGACCGATAAATCGGCAGTAAACATTTCCGGCACATTTTGGCCAATGCTCAGCAGACCCAAATCTTGCAAATTTGGCAGGCCCTCCAGCATCAACACCCGGTTGATGATCCAGTCAGCATGTTTCATCTCGCCCAAGCTCTCGTGATAGACCTTGTCGCCCAGTGCCTCAAAACCCCAATCCTTCAGCATGCGCGCATGCAGAAAATATTGGTTCACCGCCGTCAGCTCATTCTTCAAAATAATGTTGAGCTGCTCGATTACTTTTGCGTCGCCCTTCATGGCCTACTCCATATGTTGTTGGCGGCGCGCCTGCGCGCTATCGCCTTATGAAGATAATATAGGGCGGGACAGGTAAAAAAGCAAATTATTTAATGTTTTCAATAGTTTGTAACTAATACGCATTCGCATTTGCAAAACCGGTGGCGGGTTACTTGGCGCGTCCCTGCAATTTTTCAAATGTCCGCATGCCGCCCAAGCCCAAAAGGGCGTAAAGAATTGTCGTCAGCACATCAAGGTGGAGCGGCGGTGGCGGCGGTGTGTTGGCCTTGGTTAACGCCAGTGCCCAGACCATCAGGTCGCGGGCAATGAAATTATAAAACAGCGCCAGCCCGCATACCCAGCCGATAAATGGCCGCCATCCGGCAACGAGAACACTTTTGTGCGCGGCCTCTATTTTATTGATCTCGAGCTGCACCAAACCCGGCTGTTGGGCGATGCGCGCCAGCACGGCTTTTTTATCGAGCCGTTCTTTATCGGAGGTGAATAAAGCGTCCAGAACATTGCCGACCGCCTCAATGGGTTCTGTCGCCTGTTTGGTCAAGAAAGATAACATGCGGGCATGATAGCCCACCTTTCAGGCGCGGGGATAAAACAAAAAAAGGGGCGCCGCAGCAGCCCTTTTAAAGTTTTTAAACTGGCCGCGCTTTACGCAAACGCCTCATCCCATGTGCCTTCGGTTGAGGCTTTGGCATATTCGGTTGCCCGACCCTCAAAGAAGTTCATGTGCTCAATGCCGTTCAGCATCTCGTCCATCCATGGCAGCGGATTTTTCTCAATGTCGTAAATCGGCTCAAGGTTCAACTGCACCAAACGGCGATTGCCAATATAGCGAATATAATCTTTCACTTCCTGCGGCTCGAGACCTTCAACGCCGCCCATTTCAAACGCCAAATCGATAAATGCGTCCTCATGGGTCACCACCGTCTCGCAAGCCGTGTATAGGTCTTGCTTCAACTTGTCGTTCCAAATATGCGGGTTTTCTTGAATGAATGTGTTGAACAGCTTGACCGTGGAATTGGTGTGCAGCGTCTCGTCACGTGCCGACCATGTTACGATTTGGCCCATGCCCTTCATCTTATTAAAGCGCGGGAAGTTCATCAAAATCGCAAAGCTGGCGAATAATTGCAGGCCTTCGGTGAAGCCGCCAAATACCGCCAATGTTTTGGCAATATCCTCATCCGTTTCAACGCCCCATTCCTGCATATAATCGTATTTATCCTTCATCTCGCCATATTTCATGAAGGCTTCATATTCGATTTCCGGCATGCCGATTGTATCCAGCAAATGCGAATAAGCGGCGATATGGATGGTTTCCATATTTGAAAACGCGGCCAGCATCATTTGAATTTCGGTCGGCTTGAACACTTGTGAGTAATGCTTCATATAGCAATTATTCACTTCAACATCGGCTTGCACGAAAAAGCGGAAAATCTGCGTCAGCAGATTGCGCTCGGCACCGGTCAATTTCTTATGCCAATCCTTCACATCCTCCGCCAGCGGCACTTCTTCAGGCAGCCAGTGAATTCGCTGTTGCGTCAGCCATGCATCATAGGCCCACGGATAGCGGAATGGTTTATAGACAATACGTTCTTCAAGCAGAGACATTACGTTCACCTTTTTCGTTTGCGTCAAATTTAAGTGGCGAAATGTGCCCGCCCTATCTACGCCCTCACCTGCTTATTGGCAGGAGAGACATTCTTCATAATCATTATCCTCGGCCGCTGCCGCCATCGCATCTTGCATGGCCTTGGTGTCATCCTCAGCTTTTTCAGCGCGTTGGATGGACAGCGAACGACAATAATACAGGCTCTTCACGCCCTTCTTCCAAGCTTGGTAATGCACTTGGTGCAAGTCACGCTTGTGAATATTGGCGGGCAGGAAGACATTTAAGGATTGCGCCTGGTCAATCAACTCAGAGCGGTCGCCGGCAAAATCAATCAGCCAGCGTTGGTCGAGCTCAAAAGCGGTTTTGAAAACGGCTTTTTCATCATCGCTCAAGAAATCAAGATGCTGCACCGAGCCGCCCGAAGTCACGATAGACGACCAGACGTCGTCATTATTCTGACCTTTTTCATCGAGCAATTTATTGAGGTGACGGTTGCGCACATTGAACGAACCGGACAGCGTTTTATGGGTAAAGCTGTTGCCGGCAATCGGCTCAATGCCCGGGCTGGTGCCCCCGCAAATAATCGAAATGGACGCGGTTGGCGCGATCGCCGTTTTATTCGAGAAGCGTTCATTCATGCCGCATTCAGCCGCATCAAGGCAAGGCCCACGTTCATTGGCGAGGCTTTGCGACGCGGCATCGGCTTGCTCTTTAATATGCGTAAAAATACGCTTGTTCCAGACTTTCGCCATCACGCTTTCCCACGGAATCATATTGGCTTGCAGGAAGCTGTGAAAGCCCATCACACCGAGGCCGACCGAGCGTTCCCGCTGCGCGGAATATTTCGCTTTGGCCATGTCGTCGGGCGCGCGCTGGATAAAATCCTCCAATACATTGTCGAGGAAGCGCATAACGTCAGGAATAAACTCTTCTTCCTTGCTCCATTCCTCAAATTTTTCTGCGTTCAATGATGACAGGCAGCAAACAGCTGTGCGGTCATTGCCAAGATGGTCTTCACCGGTGGGCAGGGTAATTTCAGAACACAAATTCGAGGTCTTAATCTCAAGATTGAGCAGCTTTTGGTGCTCGGGACGCAGATTATTCACCGTATCCTTGAACACCATATAGGGTTCCCCGGTTTCAATCCGCGCCGTCAACATGCGAATCCACAAATCACGCGCCTGCAAAGTAGCCTGCACGGAGCTGTCTTTCGGTGAGCGCAATGCCCATTCTTCATCATTTTCAACCGCGCGCATAAAGGCGTCTGAAATAAGAATACCGTGATGCAAGTTCAGCGCTTTACGGTTCGGGTCACCGCCGGTCGGGCGACGAATTTCAACAAATTCTTCGATTTCCGGATGGTCAATCGGCAGATAGACCGCCGCCGAACCGCGGCGCAGAGAACCTTGCGAAATGGCCAGCGTCAGGCTGTCCATCACACGAATGAACGGCACAATACCGGAGGTCTTGCCATTCTCACCGACTTTTTCACCGATCGAACGCAAATTGCCCCAATAAGAACCAATGCCGCCGCCGCGCGAAGCGAGCCAGACATTTTCATTCCACAAATTAACAATATCGCCAAGGCTGTCATTGGCCTCATTCAAGAAGCAGGAAATCGGCAAACCGCGATCCGTGCCACCATTGGAGAGAACAGGCGTGGCCGGCATGAACCAGAGCTTGGAGATGTAATCATAAAGACGCTGCGCATGCGCTTCGTCATCACCATAATAAGAAGCCACGCGGGCGAACAAATCTTGAAAGCTTTCGCCGGGCATCAAATAACGGTCGGTCAAAGTGGCCTTGCCAAATGCGGTCAACAGCGCGTCACGTGACGGGTCGGTTTTAACCCGCGGCGCGGCCTTAAATTGAACGGCTTGGTCGTGACGGTCAAAATCAAGTTGCGGTTCGCTATGCGCCGGATCACCCTCGGCGCGGCGGGGCTGGCGTGCCTCTAATTGCTCTTTGGTCAGCACTTCATCCTGCATTTTTTCTTTGTCCTGACCTTTTTTGGCGGCCCCATCATCGGCCCCGTTCTCTCTAAACATGCTCTCTCCTCAAACTTGGCGTTCAATGGCGCTTTTTAACGGCGACATTGCTGTCAATTCCGGTCCGCTTTAAGGCTAAAAACGCACCCAAAACCGACCGAAATTGGCCAAAATTAAGGGACAGCTTACCTGCGAGCGCCATGCGGCACTGTTGGCTCCCTCAAGAGAGCCTATCACGGGTTGTTTTTAACTTTCGGCGGTTTGTAACTGGCTTTGAACAAAAGTTCTGAACCAATTATCCTCCTACCGGACACTAGATATAGTGTCTATTTGCATTGAAAACGTCAACAGCTAGTTGCACGAAACTCAAATTTTTTTCAATTTTGCGATTTTTTTCTGATTAATCAGTTATTTAGACGGAGAAAAAATACACCCCAACAGAAGCAATTTGAGGTCATTCGTCCACCAACTTATCCACAGGAGAACAAATCAGGCAAATCAGTTGCAAATCACCTCACTGATTTGACCCTTTTGTTGGCAAAAAACGCACCAATAGCCAAACCACGCTAACCACATGACCCAGCACGAAAATCGGCACTATCCACATGGCAGCAACGGGTTTTTGTTGTTCATGGGTAAAAATCACTGCCCCCATGCAAACGCCGCCCAGCATCACATCGGCCAGCGTAACCAGCCCCCAAGGCTCGGCCAGCACATTGTCAAAGCCGCCGCCACCGACGCTTTGATAGGCCGTGAAGCATAATATCAGGAATAAAATACCGGCCAGCCCCACAGCAAATTTCAAAATAGTCGATTGGTGTTTTGTCATATCATCCTCCTATCGTTTTTACGCCGAATCAGCCGCCTCGGTTTAAATAGAAAAAGGCCGCCGGGCGAAATGCCCCGCGGCCTTCATATTCAATTCGGTTTGAGCGAAATGCTTACAGCACTTCGAACAGACCGGCAGCACCCATGCCGCCGCCAATGCACATGGTGACGACAACATTTTTCGCACCGCGGCGTTTGCCTTCCATCAGCGCATGGCCGACCAGGCGCGCACCGGTCATGCCATAAGGGTGACCGATGGCGATAGAACCGCCATTGACATTATAATTCTCATTATCAATGCCCAGCTGGTCGCGGCAATAAAGCGCTTGGCTGGCGAAAGCTTCATTCAGCTCCCACAAATCAATGTCATCGACTTTCAGACCGTGACGTTCCAACAGACGCGGCACGGCAAATACCGGACCAATGCCCATTTCATCCGGCTCGCAACCGGCGACAGAGAAACCTTTAAACGCACCCAGCGGCTCAACACCGCGACGTTCAGCTTCTTACCCTTCCATCACCACAACCGCGGCGGCGCCGTCAGACAAAAGTGAGGCATTACCCGCCGAGAAGAATTGCCCTTCGCCGCGCACCGGCTGAAGACCCTGCAGGCTTTCAATCGTTGTTTGCGGACGATTGCACTCATCGCGGTCAACGACGTAATCGACAATCGTTTCTTCACCGGTCTCTTTATTGACCTGCTTCATCTTGGCTTCCATCGGCACGATTTCATCAGCGAACAGGCCGGCTTCCTGAGCGGCCGCCATACGCTGCTGGCTTTGCAACGCATACTCGTCTTGCGCTTCGCGCGATACATCATAGCGGTCGGCAACAATATCAGCGGTCTCGATCATCGGCATCCACAAAGCAGGATAGCTGCCCAAGAGTTTTTCTTCCGTGATGTTGTTGTAATTGGCGCCCTGCATTTGCACCATTGAGATGCTCTCAACACCGGCACCGACGGTCACCGGCACATTTTCATTCAGCACACGACCGGCGGCCATGGCGATGGTTTGCAAACCGGAAGAGCAAAAACGGTTAACCGTCACACCCGAAGTCGTGACCGGGCAACCGGCCCAAATAGCTGCAAGACGACCGACATTTTGTCCGGTCGCGCCTTCCGGCGTGCCGCAGCCCATAATGACGTCTTCCACATCACCGGCATCAATACCGGCCCGTTCGACGGCATGTTTAATGGCATGGCCACCCATAGCGGCACCATGCGTCATGTTAAATCCACCACGGCCCGACTTTGCCAGACCCGTGCGTGCGCTTGATACGATTAACGCTTCTCTCATAATTAGCTCCCTTGGTTCGTAAATGGGTTCAAAACTGGCGCGATATTGCGCCAAGAAGGTGACATTTTCAATGCCATAAAGTGATTTATCCCTAACCCATCGAAATTATGTCGATATTCGCCATCAGATTTACCGAAAATTAGGTGATAGGGGGCCAGAATGCCCCGTCGCCGTATAAGAAGAAGAGATAAGAAGAATAAGAATAGGCGATTTTTCCACAGCGCCCCAAAAGCGCATCACAATACCGCCACAATCAAATTCTAGTTTAGGCTTATGAAAAAACAAAAACCCTCTCTGTTTAAAACACCTCGTCTGGGTGACGCGCTATTGCTGGTTCTCCTCGGCATGGTTCTCCTCGGCTTCCCCCTCCTCTCTGCCTCGGCACAAGAGTTTACCAAACCCGATGACAACCAACTCAAACAAATGCTGACACCATTGCAATATGCCGTCACCCAGAACGATAAAACCGAACCGCCTTATCGCAATCCTTTTTGGGATGAAAAAGCGCCCGGCATTTATGTCGATGTCGTTTCGGGTGAGGCTTTGTTTTCTTCACTGGATAAATATGACAGCGGCACGGGCTGGCCCAGCTTCACCCGCCCGCTTGAAGCGCGCTCCATTGTTGAGCGCAATGACTGGAAATTATTTGTGAAGCGCATTGAGGTGCGATCCAAACTTGCTGACAGCCATTTGGGTCATGTGTTTGACGACGGTCCGGCACCGACGGGTTTGCGTTATTGCCTTAATTCGGCGGCACTGCGTTTTGTGCCTTTGGCCGATATGGAAAAACAGGGCTATGGCAAATATCTGCCGGCCTTTGAAAATGCGGGCTTCAAACTCTAATCGAACTGTTATTAGGCGGCTTCAATCCGCTCGATAATTTCAGCGCGCACCAAATCAGGCACTTCCATTGGCAGGAAGTGCGACGTGCCATCAACCACTGAAATCTTCTTATCAACGGCCAGCGCCTCAAACGGATGATGGGTGCGCGTGGTCGAACCATATTCGGCGGTCAATAAAGTAAACGGGGCCCTCAAACGGCGAATGAAACCATCGCAATTTAATTGCGGCCCTTTGAAATTGGCAGCCTCCCAATGCGGCGCGCAAGCCAGTTTGACGCGATTCACGCCATTCACCCCATCATCATTGTCCAAAACCCCGCCCTCGACATAAGCGTCCAAAAACCCGTCGCCCCAGCTGGCGAAAGCACCACGCCCGAAATAGGCGGATTTAATCTTTTCTTTATTCGGCCATTCGGCGCGTCTTTTGGCCGCCATTTTGGCCAATTCCAAACCGCCATGCTTGCCGGTGATTTTGGCCATCAAATAGACCAGTGGGCCGATGCGCGGCACGATGACCGGGTCGGCCAATACCAAACCGGCTACCAAATCGGGGCGCTCTGCGGCGGCAAAAATACTGCTGAACCCGCCCATGGAATGACCGCCCAACCAGATTTTACGGCCATGTTTTTCGGCCAATTGTTCAACCAGCGCGATGAGGTCGCGGCCATAAATATCCCAACCGGTCATTTTCTTTGGCTCAGCAGTGAGCGTGCTCAGACCGTGACCGCGCGCATCCCATGCATAAACATCAAACTGCGCCGCCAGCGGCGACAGCAATGGGTCATACGTGCGCCCGTTAAAACCATTGGCATGCGCCCAGTGCAAAACCGGTCGGTCGGCGACCTCATTGTGCCACTGATAAAGCGACACGGTGCCGGAATGATCATGCGGTAAAGCGATTTGGCTGTGTTGAAACATAGTTTTTTCCTCTTGCGGGGAATATGCATCAGCCGAACGAAAAGGCAAGGAAATGGACAGAATATGGCAAATAAGTCACGCCGGTGTGGCGGCGGTTTGCTAGGCAAAATGGCGATAATATGCTACGCCGAGCGTTAAGTCGGTTTTACCCACCAAAACCACTCGGCAAGTCGCGAAAGGCTCAGCTCATATGCAAATCTATCTGCCCATCGCAGAAATGAGTGCCAACATCATGACCCTTATCGGCATGGGTGGTTTGGTCGGTTTCATGTCGGGCATGTTTGGTGTGGGCGGCGGTTTTTTGATGACACCCTTATTGATTTTCATCGGTGTGCCTCCGGCCGTTGCCGTGGCCAGCGAGGCCAATCAAATTGTCGCCTCTTCGGTTTCCGGCGGGCTGGCCTATTGGCAACGTCGCGCCATTGATGTGCCAATGGGGCTGATTTTAATGTCCGGCGGTTTGGCCGGTTCTTATAGCGGCGTGCAAATTTTCAAAGCTCTGCGCGCGCAGGGCCAAGTCGACCTGCTTATCTCGCTATCTTATGTATTGTTTTTATCGGTCATCGGCTTGCTGATGTTGCGCGAGAGCATTCAAGCGCTAAATGCGCGCCGCAAAGGCAATCCGGTGCGCGCGCGTCGGCCCGGTCAGCATAGCTGGATTTTGGGTCTGCCCTTTCGCATGCGCTTCCGGCGCTCAAAACTTTATATCAGCGTCATTCCGCCGATTATTATCGGCTTTTTTGTCGGCATGATGTCGGCAATTATGGGGGTTGGCGGCGGCTTTATCATGGTGCCCGCCATGATTTATATTCTGCGCATGCCGACCAATGTGGTCATTGGCACATCTTTGTTTCAAATCATCTTCGTCACCGCCTCGGTAACGGTTTTTCATGCGGTGGAAAACCAGACATTGGATATTGTGCTGGCGGTCTTGCTGATGATTGGCGGCGTCATTGGCGCACAAATCGGCGCATATGTCGGGCAGCGATTGCAGGGCGAACAATTACGCGCCCTGCTGGCGATTATTGTATTGGCGGTCGGCGCAAGGCTGTTCTTCGATTTGATTATTGAGCCGCAAGAGCTGTATTCGATGACGCCTCTCACTCCGGTTTTGGAGGACGCCCAATAATGACCAAGCGTCCCCTTATCATCTTTTGCTTGCTGGCCATGTTTGTTGCACCGGTCGCGCGGGCCAATGTGCTGGTCACTGATTTATCCAAAGACCAAATTTCCATTCGCGGCGATTTTGCCGGTGAAACCCTGCTGCTATTCGGTGCGATTGACCCCAATCCCCATGGGGCCATTGACGGGGTGGTGGTGGTGTTGCGCGGGCCCGGTGAAAATATCATGCTGCGCAAAAAGCGAAAAACCCTCGGCATATGGGTCAATCAAACGGCCTATCCCATGGGGCCATTGCCCGGCTTTTTGGCAACCGTCAGTTCCGCGCCACTGGCTGATTTCATTCCCGATGAAGAAAGACGCCTGCTCAATATCGGTGCCGATAAATTGCAGGCCAATATGCTGAGCGGCACGCCATCAGATGAAGAGCAGCGCGCTGCGCTGGCCGCATTTATTCGCCTTAAACAAAAAGACCGGCTATTTGCCGAAAACGCGCAAGCCGTCGAGATTATCGATGACCGCTTGTTCCGCGCCGAGATAAACCTGCCTGCGGGCATGCCGGTCGGTCGTTATGTCACTGAGTTTTTTGCTTTCAAAAACGGCCGCGTCGTCGGCTATCGCACCGGCGAATTACCGGTTGATATTGTCGGCGCCGGACACATATTGGGAGAGGCGGCGCATAAACAATCGCTGCTTTACGGCCTTTCAGGCGTCGCTTTGGCGGTGTTTATGGGCTGGGGTGTGGCAGCAATTTTCAGACGCAGATAGAAGATTATTATGGATGGATTTCTGGCTTCGGCCCTTGCGGCTTTTTTCGGCGGCGCGCTGAGTTTTCTCTCGCCCTGCGTGTTACCGCTTGTCCCCGGCTATCTTTGCTTTGCCGCCGGATTGCAATTTTCAGAACTGAGCGAGCTTGATAAAAAAGGCGAAGCGACGGCGCGTATCCTGCCCGGGGCATTGGCTTTTGTCGGCGGTTTTTCTGCCGTGTTTATCGCTTTGGGTGCCGGCGCGGCGGCGATAAATCCGCTGCTCATCGCTTATCAGGCAGAGCTGGCTTATATCGCCGGTGCGGCCATTATTATTCTCGGCCTGCATGTCGGTGAGCTTATCCATATTCCATTTTTGGCCCGCGAGGCACGGCTGCAAGACAATCAGTCGGTCGCCAATTCACGCGCGCCCCTCATCGCCGCCTTTATTATGGGGCTGGCTTTTGCCTTTGGCTGGACCCCGTGCATCGGGCCGATTTTGGCGACCATATTGGCGCTCGCCGCAGCGCGCGACAGCCTCGGGGAGGGCGTGGGCTTATTGGCGATTTATGCCGCTGGACTTGGCTTGCCGTTTATTCTCGCAGCTTTGGGGGCTGGGCGTTTTCTGGCCGCCAGTCAAAGCATCAAACGCAATATGGTCTGGGTGACACGCGGCGCCGGCGCACTGCTGGTCGGCACGGGCGCCCTTATTATGGCGGGCAGCTTGCAAAGCATTGCCAGCTATTTGCTCGACTGGTTTCCGTTCATGGCAACGCTGGGCTAGCGCATGATGGATTTTGCAAAACGCTTGCAAGCCGTGCCGCCGATAGCGCTGACGCTTGGCCTGTTAGGGCTCATCCCGTTCATCACTGGCGGTGTTGGTATTTGGCTGGCCGGCTTGGGTGATTTGCGTTTCGCCCTACCGCTGATTGTCATCGCCTATGGCTGTTTGATTGCCAGCTTTCTCGGCGGTGTGCGCTGGGGTGCTGCCATGCAGAATGATATGCAGAATGATGCACAAAATACCGAAAGCGCAAAACTAACGCGCCATTTGGTGATGGCGATTGTCCCGACACTCATCGCGCTGGTCGCCTTCATGCTGCCACTGCCGCAAGCCTTCACCCTGTTGATTATCCTGTTCATCGCGCAAGCCGTGCTCGACATTAACAGCACCCATCAGGGCGATATGGCTGCATGGTATGCGCCGCTACGGATGCTGCTGACGGCAGCCGCCGGTCTGTCCATGACATCTTTATTGGTGCACGCGCTGACCCATTAGATTTTAATGCGAGCGGCAAGCTAGCGCGGGCGATCGGGCAATAATCGTTTCGGCTCGACCACCGCAAGGCGCGCCGTGCCGAGCATAATCGCCTCATAGGCCGCCCCATTTAGAAGGCCGTCAAACGCCGCGTCCCGAATATTCAGACTGCCGGTCAGTGCGCCAAAAGCCGGTAAAATAGCGCGCCCGCCATCATGCACAAAACACCGTAATCTGAGGCTGCGCCCGCGCTGTCGCAATTTGGCGCATGGGTGCAAATGACCTGCCAATTCACCGGGCTCAAACCCGTCATCACGCGCCAATGGCTCGTGACGCATCACCAATGCGCCATCGCCCACAACGCGAAAAACCGCAAAGGCTTCGCCCGCCAAACCCAGCGGCGGGGTCGGGTCATGATTGCCGGTCACCCATACGGTGTCGACCGATGCTGCCAATTTTGCCAGCGCATCACGGTCGCGCGGGCTCATGCGCGTCGGCCACTCATCATCGTGAAACGCGTCCCCCAAAGACACAAACCGCGTCGGTTGATAGGTTTGAAACGCCGCCGCCAAACGCTGCAAAGTGGCCGCCGTATCGTAAGGCGGCAAGGCGACGCCGCGCGCGGCAAAGGCCGAGGCTTTTTCAAAATGCAAATCTGCGACAATCAGCATGTCTTGGTCGGGCCAATAAATCGCGCCCGATAAATCAGCAATCAGACGCGCGCCATTCATGGTGAATTCATATTGCGTCTGCATGGCCGAAACCGCTTATCCCTTCTGTCGCTTCGCGCACCAAATCATCTTGGCGTTGGCTGGCCGGTTTGGCCGCTTCGCCCAATAACTCGTCATCTGCCGTGCCGCGCACCGGTTCCTTGCCCATTTCCATCAATAAGGGCACGGCGAGCGGCGACACATGGTCGAGCCGCTTGAGCAGTAATTTGCCCTGAATACGCGCCAGCATTTGCCCCAGCCGCCCAATATCCAAAAGACCGGTCGCCGCATCGGCGCGCGCAGCCTGCAATAAAATATGGTCGGGTTCATAACTACGCAGCACGTCGAAAATCAAGTCAGCCGAAAACGTCACTTGCCGACCGGTTTTTTCATGGCCCGGCAGGTTTTTTTCAATCAGGCCGGAAATCATCGCGCAATCGCGGAAAGTGCGCTTCATCAGCGACGATTCATCAAGCCATGCTTCGAGGTCATCGCCCAACATATCCTCGGCAAATAAAGCCTCTAGCGTCAGTTTCTCCTGCTCAACCAGCAGGCCGATATCGCGCAAACCCCAAACGGCGAGACCATAATCATTGGCGACAAATCCCATCGGTCGCCCGCCCATGCGCTCTAGCCGCCGCGTCAATAACATGCCCAATGTCTGATGCGCCAAACGTCCCTCAAACGGAAACGCCGTCAGATAAAACCGCGCGCCACGGGCAAAGCTCTCGACCAGCAACACGTCTTTTTCGGGCAGTGCCGAAAACGCTTGCTGCATGGCCAGCCATTGCGCCACTTGCGGGGGCAAGTCATCCCAGCTTGCCGGGTCGGATAGCATGGCGCGCACGCGTGCCGCCAAATGGGTTGAGATGGGAAACTTGCCGCCTTGATAGGTCGGCACTTTGGCGTCAACATTTCTGGCGCGCGAGACCAATGCTTCAGTGTCGCGCACAGCCTCTAACCGCAATGTCTCACCGGCAAAAACAAATGTGTCACCGGGCGCCAAAGCGGTCAGAAAATATTCTTCCATCTCACCCAATACGCGCCCTCCCATAAGTGGGCGACGACCTTTTTTCGGGCGTGCCAGCCGCACTTTCAACATGGGCGCTTCTACAATCGTGCCAACATTCATGCGATAGCGGGTCGCCAAACGCGGATGCGCCAAGCGATAGCTGCCATTTTTTTCAACCCGCAGCCGCGCATAGCGGTCATAGCTTTTAAGCGCATAGCCCCCGGTCGCGACAAATTCCAGAACGCGGTCAAAAACCCCGCGCGGCAAATCATGATAGGGCGCGGCGCAACATATTTCTGCGTAAAGCGCATCGGGCGCAAACGGTGCGTGGCAGGCCGTGCCGAAAATATGCTGCGCCAAAACATCAAGCCCGCCAGTGCGCAACATCGCGCCATCTTGCTCACCGGCGGTAACACTTTCGCGCGCCGCCTTGCACTCTAAAACCTCAAACCGGTTGGACGGCACTAAAAGCGCAGACGAAGCTTCGTCAAAACGGTGATTGGCGCGGCCAATGCGTTGCGCCAATCGGCTCGCCCCTTTCGGCGCACCGACATGAATGACCAAATCAACCGCGCCCCAATCAATGCCCAAATCCAGCGTCGAGGTGCACACCACGGCGCGCAATTGCCCCGCCGCCATCGCCGCCTCAACCTTGCGCCGCCGCTCAGGCGCTAGGGAGCCATGATGCAAAGCAATCTCCAGCCCTTCATCATTCATCGCCCATAATTCACGAAACACCATTTCGGCTTGCGAGCGCGTATTGACGAAAACCAAACTTGTATCGGCGGTTTTAATGGCCGCCAGCACATCGCCCATGGCGTGGCGCGCCGTATGACTGCCCCAGGGCAGGCGCTCTTTTGTGTCGAGAATAGACAATGCAGGCGGCGCGCCCGCTTTGCCCTCAATCAGCACAGCCTCCTCGTCACCGTTTTTTTGCGGCGTTAAAAACCGGCGCAGTGCCTCTTTATCGGCAACCGTTGCCGACAGGCCGAGCCGCTTGGCGGACGGCGCTAAAGTCGCCAGACGCGCCAGCCCGAGCGACAATAAATCACCGCGCTTATTGGGCGCGAGCGCGTGCAATTCATCAATAATCACCGTGTCCAAATCGGCAAAATAATCCGCCGCTTCGGGCCAGCTCAGCATCAGCGCCAACTGCTCCGGCGTGGTCAATAAAATATCGGGCGGGTCGGTTTTCTGGCGGGTTTTTCGATTTTGCGGCGTGTCCCCGCTGCGCGTTTCAATGCGCATATCAAGACCAAGCTCGTCTACCGGCAATAAAAGATTGCGCTGAATATCCACCGCCAGCGCCTTTAGGGGTGACATGTATAGAGTGTGCAGCTTGGCGCGTGAACCGGAGCGCACCAGAGCCTCCAGACTGGGCATAAAACCGGCCAGCGTTTTACCGCCGCCGGTCGGCGCAATCAGCAGGGCATCATGGCCGGATTTCGCAGCCTGCCAAAACGCCAATTGATGCGCGCGCGGCTGCCATTTTCGGGCGCGAAACCAACCGTCAAATTGCGGCGACAAGTCAAACCTATCGGGCATGTTTCGACTATAGGCACTCGCGGTCTTTCTCGCCAGCTATCTACCCAAATGCGCTGCCAAGTCGCGGGCAAGCTGTCGACACGCTTTTTGCACCGGATTGGACACGCGGCCCAAACACAGAAAACTATGGCTCAATTCGCCAAAGCAATAATGTGTTACCTGATTGCCGACAGCGGCCAGGGCCGCGGCATATTCATTACCCTGGTCGCGCACCGGGTCAAAACCGGCGGTCGCGATGATGGCGGGCGGCAGCTTTCGCAAGTTCTCATTATGCAGCGGATTGGCCCAGTCATGGTCGATATTCTTGTCATCTGGAAACACATTGGCGTTAAACATTTCCATCGTTGCGCGGCTCAAAGGAAACATTTCGGCGCAGCTTTGCATCGAGCCGGTCTCTTCAATCTTCGTGCTGACCCACGGATAGATGAGCAATTGCGCCGCCGGTTGGGCAACTTTCTCAGAAGTCCCCTCTGCAGCTTGCGCCTTGTCGCGCAAGACCTGACACATAACCGAAGAGATGAGCCCACCGGCACTATCACCCGCCAGCGCCATGCGGCGTTTATCAATGCCCAAATGCTCCGCCTGCGCGTGCACATAATCCCAAAGCGCCAGCCCGTCTTCAATGGCGGCGGGGAAAGCGTTTTCAGGGCACAGCCGATAATCAAGCGTGATAACTTTGGCGCGACACATATCGGCCAGCAGCGAGCAAAACCAGTCATCGGTCAAGTGATGCATAATCACCAAGCCGCCCTGATGGAAAAACAATATGGCAGGGTCGGTTTGGCTTGCATGTCGCGGCTCATAAATGCGCGCTTTTAGCGTTGCCGTTTTGAGCGGCAATTCAACGTCAGAGATTTTAACCCCCCGACAGCGTGGTAGCGCAATGGCATCAAAACCGTTACCCGCCGCGCGAATTTCATCCATTGTCGGCGCTATGGCCGTCGGCGTTTCAGCCTCCGCCGCCATATTTTTGGCGCGCAAATTGGCCAATATCTGAATATTGGGGTCCATCGCATAACCATCTGCCGTGATCGGCGGGCCGGCCATTTTCTGAACCACGCCACGGGGCATTAAACGCAGAGCGCTGATAATTAGATTTTGAACACTCACCTTGTTTCTCCCTTGAGAGGGATTAGACAATTTATTCGACCGCGCCGTCAATCCCACGCATGAACAGATTTGCCGCAAAACGCGCCGCGTGATGGGGGTCAATGGGATTGCGTTCCATCATCTCATCGAGGATAGAAAAGGCCACACCGCCAATCGTTGCGGTCAAAAAGCCCGCATCATTTTGCGGTATCATGCGCAGCTTCATGGCGCGCTCAATATCTTGGCGCATCTCTGCCAAACCGGCGGTCACTTGCGGCCCTTTCATATTACTATTGTCGCCATCGCGCCCGCGATTGGAGCGCATCAAACGATACGTCTCAGGCCGTTCAGCGTAATAGGTGAAATAAGTCAGATAGCTGGCTTCGATAAATTGCTCGAAATTTCCGGCATTCTTGCGTGCCTCAGACAATAGCGCACGCAATTCTTCGCCGGTCTCATTCGACAAGGCTTCAAACACTTCCTCTTTATTGGTGAAATAATTATAGAAAGTGCCGGTCGCCAAATCAGTGCGGCGGATAATATCGCGCACCGTCGCACCGCCATAGCCAAGCTCGGCAAACACCGCCCGCGCTGCAACCAAAATCGCGTCTCGGTTGCTGGCCCGATTACTGGCACGCTTGTTGGCTCGATTGCCGACCCGATTACTGGGCGAGACTTTATTATTTTCGATATTCATAGACTTACACTTAGTCAAAATTGCGTTGATTGCAACTCGACAGATCGTTTACCCCAAAAACGCTGCGGCCAATTCAGGCGGCCGACAAATAACGGCGCGCTTGCCATCGGTCACAAGCGGGCGCTCCAGCAAAATCGGATGCTCGGCAATCGCCGCCAAAAGTGCCGCGCTATCCCCAACCTCTTTCAAACCAAGTTCCTTGTAGACTGTCTCGCCTGTGCGCATCATGGCGCGCACATCGCCACCGATTTTGTCATGCAAATCGGCCAGCGTTTTAATGTCCAAACCGGTTTTTAAATATTCGATAATTTCAATATCACCCCCGGGGCCCGCGCCCTCGGCCAAAATAGCCAAAGCCTGCCGCGATTTGGAGCAGCGCGGATTGTGATAAATTTTCAAGCTCATTGTTATTCCCCCGCCTTATCGACATCAAAATTCACGTCCGCACCAATGGCTTCCGCAATAGTGCCGAACCCGTCAGCGCGCAGCATATCCGCCAGCTCGGCCTTCATGCGCCCCACCAATCCCGGGCCCTCATAGACCAGGCCGGTATAAAGCTGCACCAATGAGGCACCGGCGCGAATCTTCGCGTAAGCCGCCGCTGCTGAGGACACGCCGCCGACCCCGATCAGGGTCAACTTGCCGCCACTGGCGCGATAGACGGCGCGCAACATATCGGTCGCCATTTCAAATACCGGCGCACCCGACACGCCACCCGCTTCGTCTTTATAACGAGACGCCGCAACGCCAGTGCGCGCCAATGTGGTGTTGGAGATAATCAACCCGTCAATATTTTCGGCCAGCGCCAATTCTGCCAAGCCGATGGCATCATCATGGCTCATATCGGGCGCGATTTTAACCAGCACCGGAATATCCGGCGCGGCAGCGCGCACGCGGCGCATAATTTCTCCCGCCGCCGCGCCGCTTTGCAAATCGCGCAAACCCGGCGTATTTGGCGACGATATATTGACCGTCAGATAATCGGCCAGCGCAGCGAAGCGCCGCGCGCCGGTTTCATAATCGGCAATGCGGTCTGTGGCGTCCTTATTGGCACCAATATTGACCCCGACCGGCCGCGCCTGGGGTGATTTTTGTCGCCAGTTTTCAAGCCGCGCCAGCGCGTCTATCTGACCGCGATTATTGAAGCCCAAGCGATTGATGAGCGCGCGCTCGGCGGCGAGGCGAAACACGCGCGGGGTCGGATTGCCGGGTTGGGGTAGCGGCGTCAGCGTGCCAATCTCGGCGAATCCGAAACCGATGCGGTGAACACCGGAAATGGCTTCGCCATTTTTGTCAAAGCCCGCCGCCATGCCAAACGGGTTATCAAAATCAAGGCGCAGGATATTTTGCTGCAATATCTCATCATCGGGTTTCGGGCGGCCCAGCGCCCCCAATAGCCGAAGCCCGTTCAAGGTCAGTTGATGCGCCGTCTCGGGCGGCAGGGTAAACAGCAAAGGACGCAGATTGCGATAAAAGCTCATGCGGCCACCTCACCTAGAAAACCGTCCAGCCCATCGCGCGCCGCATTCAGAGCAAATCGCGCCGACACATGCGCCGTCTCAAATGGTGCATATAGATGCGGAAACAAATCCCCGCCGCGCGACACTTCCCACTTTAAAACATCACCCAAAACTTCGGCATTTACGGCCAGAATGACCAGCGCGCCGTGTCCGGCATAATGTTTGTCCAATGTTTCAGATAATTGTGCGGCGGTTGAGAAATGAACAAACCCGTCAGCCGCATCAACGCCGCTTGGCGCAAGCTGCTTGTCAGCGCGCATTTTGGCGTCGGCTTCCGGCGACAGGATTTTGTAAATCAACCGCTCCATAAGGCAGGGATAGCAGGATTCCTAATCGGACAGCAATTTGCCGTCACGGCCCGCCTCAATCAGCGCACAGGTTTTTTCAAGCCCATAAAGCGCTGCGAAAGAACCGAAGCGCGGCCCCTGGCTTTGCCCCAACAAAACTTCGTAAAGCGCCTGGAACCAGCCGCGCAGGTTTTCTTCAAAATGCGCCATGCCGGTGGCATAGACTTCCGTCTGAATGGTCTCACCGTCAGCATTTTCGGGCAATGCTTTCAACCGCGTCACCAAATCATCCAAGGCGCTATTTTCTTCCACATTTGCGGCGCGATAGATTTTATTTGGCGCAACAAAATCGCGGTAATAAGCCAATGCATAATCGGTCAAACGGTCCAGAAACGGATGCGTATCGGCACTCGTGCCAGGCGCATAAGTGTCGATAAAGCCCCATAGCACTTGCTTGTTTTCAGCATTAGAGGCGCTGACCAAATTGAGAAGCAATGCGAAACTTACCGGTGACGCGCTTTCCGGCACACGGCCATTATGAATATGAAACGCCGGATTGGTCAGCTGCTGCGCGGTTTCCATGGCGGCAAATTTATCGACGAAAGTTATATATTCATCGACCGCTTTTGGAATGACATCGAAATAAAGGCGTTTGGCCTTGCGCGGCGCTTGGAACATGTAAAGCGACAAGCTCTCCTGCGGTGCATAGGTCAACCATTCTTCAATCGTCAGCCCATTGCCTTTTGACTTGGAAATCTTCTCGCCATTTTCATCGAGAAACAGCTCGTAAGAAAACCCCTCCGGCGGCGTATGGCCAAGCGCTTTGGTGATGCGCGAAGACAGCTTGACGGATTCGGATAAATCCTTGCCGGCCATTTCATAATCAACTTCCAGCGCTGCCCAGCGCATCGCCCAATCGGCTTTCCATTGCAGCTTGCACGCACCGCCCGTCACACTTGTTTCAATGCGCGCGCCGCTATCGGGATGGGTGTAGGCAATCACGCCCGCCGCCACATTGACGGGCTCTATAGCCACCATCAGCACTTTGCCCGTATCCGGACAAATCGGTAAAAACGGCGAATAAGTCTGGCGGCGTTCCGCGCCCAAAGTCGGCAGAATAATATTCTGCACGGCCTCATAATTTTCCAACACCTTCAGCAAGGCCGCATCAAAGGCGCCGCTTTGATAACGCTCGCTCGCCGATACGAATTCATACTCAAATTCAAAACTGTCGAGAAAGGCCTGCAAACGCGCATTATTATGCGCGGCAAAACTGTCATATTCGCCAAACGGGTCGGGCACAGATGTCAGCGGCTTTTCGAGATGCGGCGTCAACATATCGCCATTGGGAATATTGTCGGGCACTTTTCGCAAGCCGTCCATATCGTCGGAAAAACAAATAAGACGGCTTTTCTTTTCCGGTGCCAGCAAATGAAATGCCTGGCGCACCATCGTCGTACGCGCAACTTCGCCAAATGTGCCGATATGCGGCAGGCCGGACGGGCCATAGCCTGTTTCAAAAATGACCTCGTCACGGCCAAGCTTTTCAGCCCGTGCCACGACTTTGCGGGCCTCATCATAAACCCACGCTTTTGATTGTTCGGCGGCGTCGCGTTGTGACATGTTTTAACCTCTATTGCGGCGGAAACTATCAGTCCTCTCTGCAAAGTCAAATAGCCAAGAATAAAATTCAACAGGCGCTATCCATATTACGCCAGCCGATACTTGCCAATCACGCTAAGGGTGGTCATATATCGGGGATGAGTGAAAAACCACCAATGGCACAATTTTCGCCGCAACGCGCCGCGCTGATGGCGTTGAGCGTCGCGCACCAGCTTGGTGACGCCAATGCAGACGCGCTGAATGATTTTATCGCCACCCAAGCCGCTTTTGCCGCGCCAGGCGATATTGCGCGCGCTCAAGAAATGGCGCGAGACATCGCCCAAGACATAGCCACGGCGCCGGATGGCGTCGACACTTTGCTCAATTTATTGGCGGCGGCGCTGCGCGGCGATGCCACCGCGACCGCCTACAGCCTATGCGCTGATTTTATTGCTTTGCATGGCCGCGTTTCGCCCGAGGAAATGCGCTTTTTGGAACGGCTCGGCGATGCGCTGGGGATTGACCGGTTGAGCCGCGCCGCCTTTGACCGCGCCGCACAAGCGCGCGCCACACCCCTATCAGCCGCAGATGAGCAAAATGACTGAGCTTGAGCAATTTATCGCCGCGCATGAAGCGGCGTTGCGCGCCGGCGTGATGTTCGGCTTATTGGCCGTCTTTTTTGTGCTGGAGCGCGCCCTGCCCCGCCGTGTGCAAAAAATAACCGCAGCGCATGCGGCGGGTAATCTGTTTCTCGGGCTGTTGAATGGCGTGATGGTGCGGTTGATTGTGCCGGGCGGCTTGGCGGCTCTGGCCTTATTTAATGCAGGCGGCGGCGTGCTGGGTCTCATCGCCCTACCCGATTGGGCGGCGTTTCTCGTAAGCATCATCTTGCTCGATTTTGTTCTCTATTGGCATCATCGTGCCTTTCACGAAATTCCGTTACTGTGGCGCCTGCACGGCGCGCATCATAGCGACCGCAATCTTCACGTAACGTCAGCTTTGCGCTTTCACCCCGGCGAAGCGCTGGTCAGCACCGCCATTAAAGCGGCGGCGGTATGGCTTATCGGCGCGCCTGCCGTGGCGGTAATTTTCTTCGAAATCCTGCTGAATGGCGCATCGCTGTTCAACCATGCTAATTGGCGGCTTGGGCGGATTGACGGGCTTTTGCAAAAACTGATTGTCACGCCCGATATGCACCGGCTGCATCACTCGCGTGCGCCGCGAGAAAGCCGCATGAATTACGGTTTTTTTCTATCGGTTTGGGATCGGTTATTCGCCAGCTATCAAAACCAACCGCGTCAAGCGCATCACCATATCGATCTGGGTCTGCACGAAGCCGAAAATGACAATGTGCTGGCCGCTCTCTGGCATCCGTTCAATCGATAAGTGTGGACAAGCCGCCATTTTCCAATCAACAGGCGACTAAACCCCTTCACTCAACTGCTGCATGCTAGCTTTTTGTCATGCGTTTGCTGACGCTCGCCGGATGAAAATTTCCAATGATGCTTCCGACATAATTTATCCCCAAGGCTTTTCCGAAGGCACCACACATGCGGCCCTTACCGAACCGGCGCATGAAGTCTCAGCGGCCGCAATATCCTTGCCGGCTGGTGAGGTAATCAATGGCGCACCCAGTTGCAAGGATGCGCTGATGATATTGTCGATTGCGCCGGGCGTTGCATTCACAGCCTTTGGCTTTGCGGTTTATCCGGTCATCACCATTATCTCAATGTCACTATTGGTGGCGACGGGTTGGCTACCGGTGATTGTCGGCCATTTCAAAACCGCCGCACACACGCCTGAGACCATCAAGCCTCTCGCCGATGCCGAGCTGCCGACGTTGAGCATTTTGCTGCCGCTTTATAAAGAAGCCAATATGCTGCAACAGCTTGCCGATATGTTGAATGCCATTGATTATCCGAGCGAAAAACTCGACTGCCTGATTTTGCTGGAAGCGGAGGACACGCCAACCGCCATCGCTGCCATGCGGATTATCTGGCCTGATTTCGCCCGCATTCTCACAGTGCCAAAAGGCGCGCCGCAGACCAAAGCGCGCGCATGCAATTATGCGCTTGACTATGCGAGGGGCGACTTGCTGGTGATTTTCGATGCCGAGGATATGCCGCACCCGCAACAAATGCGCCAAGCGGCAGAGACATTTGCCCAGGCAGATAATACGCTGGCCTGTTTGCAAGCGCCTTTGCGTATTTATCCACGCGACGGCAGTTGGTTGCAGGCGCAATTTGCGTTGGAATATCGGCTCCTGTTTTCTTTCATCCTGCCGCGATTAAGCGCTGCCATGTCATGCCTGCCATTGGGCGGCTCCTCCAATTATTTTCGCCGGGCCGCGTTAAACCGTGTCGGCGGCTGGGATGATTATAATCTGACGGAGGACGCAGATTTGGCCCTGCGCCTTGCCGGTTTTGGCTATCACATCGGCACACTCAGCCTTGAGACATTGGAAAATGCGCCGCATAAAATCGGCATTTGGTTTAACCAAAGAACGCGCTGGCAATCAGGTCATATTCAATTGCTGCACACCTATGCTGCGTGGGCCTTGCGCCAGCTTCGACAAAACCAGCCCACGCCAAAGAGCGCCTTCAAATGGCGGTTTACGATGCTGGCCTGTGTCGCCGTATTGGCTGTGCGTTTGTTTAGCGGCCTTTTGTTTATTGCCAGCGCCTTATTTTATTTTGTGCCGTCAGACATTCAATTTCCCCCGCTGCTTACATATTTAAACTTGGGCTTATCGGCGCTGTTTATCGCCATTTTATTGAAATATGCGCCGGCCAATAATTGGGCGGACAGAATAGGTTTGGTGGTCACGCACCCGTTCTATTGGGCGATGACCTTCCTCCCGCACCTCTATGCACTATGGCGCATGGCTTTCGGGCGAACGGGATGGTTAAAATCACCGCATCAACCCTTTATCCCAAATGTCTTGAATGCCCCGATACGGTGAGGTCGCCCGCGCCTCAAACCTGACGCCGGCGGATCATATCGGGGGTTAATTGGTCGAGCGATGTGACGCCCATCAGCTTCATACCGCGCTCAATTTCGCTCTCCAAATTGCCCAGCGCTTTTTCAACACCGGCTTGGCCCGCAGCGGCCAGCGCATAAAGATACATGCGCCCGCCCGAACATGCTGTTGCGCCCAACGCCATGGCTTTCAACACATGTGTGCCGCGCCGAATGCCGCCATCACAAATCACGTCAATCTCGCCGCCGACCTCAGCCAGAATTTCTTCCAATTGGTCAAACGGCGCGCGCGCGCCGTCCAATTGACGACCCCCATGATTGGAAATCATAATGGCATCAGCGCCCAATTCGACAGCGCGGCGTGCATCGCGCGCGCTCATCACGCCTTTCAGGCAAAACTTACCGTCCCAATTTGCGCGCAAATCACCGGCATCATCCCAATTCATATTTTGGTCGAGCATGGTGGAAAAATAATCACCGACCGAAATGGCGATATTCGAACCTTGCCCGACATGGTCTTTGAGTTGCGACAGTTCAAATTTCGCGCGCAGAAAATAATTCATCGCCCATGACGGCTTGGCCGCAAATTCTAACATGCTTTTCGGCGTCAAGCGTGGCGGCGTGGTAAAGCCGGTGTGCAAATCGCGCTCGCGATTACCGCCGGTAATCGTGTCCACTGTCAGGGTCAAAATATCGAAACGCGCAGCGCGCGCCATATCCAGCATGGCGGCGTTGAGGGCGCGGTCTTTGTGAAAATAGAACTGAAACATTTTCGGGGTCGAAATAAGGTCGCCGATTTCCTGCAAGCTAACCGTGCCGAGCGACGACACGCCAAACAGCGTGTTGAATTTTTCTGCCGCGCGCGCCACAGCACGCTCGCCTTGATGATGAAACAGACGCTGCAAAGCGGTTGGCGAACAAAATATCGGCAGGCCCAGCCTTTGCCCCATCACCTCAACCGACATGTCAATATCGGCAACCCCGTTCAGTATATTCGGCACCAAATCATAATCCTCATAGGCCGCCGTATTACGCCGATAGGTCAGTTCGTCATCGGCAGCGCCATCAATGTAATGAAATATCGGTCCCGGCAGACGCCGACGCGCGAGGTCACGCAAATCTTCGACATTGCTGCATTTAGCCAGAGAACGCGGCATGGCATTTAGTCCTGCTTAAAATGTTTCGATAATTTCAGGCCTTGCGCCTGATAGTTTGAATTCAGCTCAGCACCATAAAGGGTTTGTGGCACATCCGTCAGGCGCTCGTAAACCAACCGCCCGATAATTTGACCATGTTCAAGAATAAACGGCACTTCGCGTGAGCGCACTTCCAAAACCGCACGCGCGCCGCCTTTGCCGTCACTGCCCTTGCCGCCGGCTTCCGCAGCGCCGAAACCGGGGTCAAAAAAACCGGCATAATGCACACGAAACTCGCCGACGAGGGGGTTAAACGGCACCATTTCAGCGGCATGGGTCGGCGGAATCGTGACCGCTTCGCGCGAGGCCAAAATGTAAAATTCATCAGGGTCGAGAACAATCTCATCGGCCGCATCACGATAAACCGGCTCCCAATATTGCGCCACGGGCAGGAGCCCGGGCTTATCGACATCAATCAACCCGGCATGGCGCTTGCCGCGATAGCCGACAAGACCGGTCTTGGTGTCACCCAGCAAGTCAATCGACACGCCCAGCCCGCCATCAATATTGGCCGCGCCATCAACCAAACCAATATCGTCATGCAGGCGTTTCAGCTCCGCATCGCCATGCGTGGGTGCACCGCGGCGGAACCGTAATTGCGACAAGCGCGACCCCTCGCGCACCAATATCGGAAATGTGCGCGGGCACACTTCCAAATAAAGATGACCTTTATAGCCTGCCGGCACAATGTCGAACGCCGTGCCGAAGTCGGTAATCAGCCGCGTGAACACATCGATGCGGCCGGTCGAACTTTTCGGATTGGCAAAACCCGCCGTGCGCTCCGGCAGATTAACGGCCTCCATCAGCGGCACTAAATAAACGCACCCGGTCTCCAGCACCGCGCCTTGCGATAGGTCAATTTTATGATAGGCGCGCGCCGCCAGCTTATCGGCAATCGTGCCTTTTTCGCCGGGCAGAAAACTGGCGCGAATGCGATAGGCAACATCGCCCAATCTAAGGTCAAGGCTGGCCGGTTGGATCTGGTCGTCCAGCACACCGCCCGCGCCGCCTGTCGCCCAAATTTGTTTTTCGCGCACCATATTTTGAATGCCATGGGCAGGCAAAATGCCGACCGCATGGGTTTGACCTTTGGTCATTACCGGTTCTTGCCCTGCTTCATCGGGAAACAGAGCACCTGTTTCGGCACCCTCACTCATTTTTGCGCCTCAAATCGCGCCTTGCGAATCTCAATCATGGGCTGGAGTTTACGCTTAAAAAGGCGTCATGTCTTGACGCGGAGACAGTTTTTCGACATGTTCTCCCCAATCGAGGTGATTTGGGCCGGCTGGCTTGCGGCCTCGTTAAAAAAGCAGCTAAAATCGCCGGAGGGAACCCGGCCTCATGGTCGGTTTTTTTATGCCGGTTAGCAATAAAGGGTCACGCAGGAGACGATTATGACCGAGAAAAAAAAATGGCAAACGCAGACACGTATGGTGCATGAAGGCGGCATGCGCTCGCCTTTTGGTGAAACCGCAGAGGCGCTTTATTTGACCTCGGGCTATGTTTATGAGAGCGCCGAGCAAGCCGAGGCACGCTTTAACGAAGAAGAAGACGGTTTTATTTATTCGCGTTTCGGCAATCCGACCGTGCGCGCTTTTGAAGAACGCATGATGGCTTTGGAGGGCGCGGAGGATGCGCGCGCCACCGCCACCGGCATGGCCGCCGTCACGGCTTGCATGATGAGCCAGCTCGAGGCAGGTGATCATATTGTCGCCGCGCGCGCGCTTTTCGGTTCGTGCCGCTATGTCGTCGAAACGCTGATGCCGCGCTTTGGTGTCGCCTGCACTTTGGTAGATGGGCGCGACCTTGAGGCTTGGAAAGCAGCGCTGCGCCCCGAAACCAAAATTCTGTTTCTCGAGACGCCGTCCAATCCGGTGCTGGAAATCATCGACATTCAGGCGGTGGCTGACATTGCCCATAATCACGGCGCACAATTGGTCGTCGATAATGTGTTCGCCACGCCGGTGTTGCAAAAGCCGCTGGATTTCGGTGCCGACATCACCATTTATTCTGCGACCAAACATATTGACGGGCAAGGCCGGTGTCTTGGCGGCATTATTTTGGGCCGCAAAGAATATATCCAAGACCGGCTTGCCGTTTTCATGCGTCAAACCGGCCCCAGCCTCGCCCCGTTTAATGCATGGGTGATGCTGAAAGCCCTTGAGACCTTGGAGCTGCGGGTGAACGCCCATTGCGACAATGCCGAAAAATTGACGCAAATGCTGCTGACGCATGAGCAGATTGAACGGGTTTATTATCCGCATGATAAAAGCCATCCGCAATTTGACGTGGCGCAAAAACAAATGACCCGCGGCTCAAATCTGATTGCTTTTGACCTTAAAGGCGGCAAGGCCGACGCCTTCAAACTGGCCAATGGGCTGGAGATTGCGCTTATCTCGAATAATTTGGGCGATGCCAAAACCCTGATCACCCATCCTGCCACCACCACGCATTCAAAATTAAGCGATGCGGCCAAAGACGAGCTGGCAATTAAAGGCGGCACTTTGCGCGTGTCGGTCGGGCTTGAAAATGGGGATGATTTGCAGCACGATTTTGAGCAAGCATTGGCCAAATTAGGCTAAACTAAAGCGCGTGAGTAAGGGATAAAGGCGGCATGCAAAAAGCGGTGACGCGCGATATTTCGGTTTCGGTAGAAACCCGTTTTCTGGACGGCGACAGCGATCCGGAGGAAGCTTATTTTGTCTGGGCCTATCGCATTACGATTGAAAATCTGGGCGATGAGACCGTGCAGCTCTTGACCCGCCATTGGCAAATCACCGATGCGCAAGGGCGCTTGCAAGAAGTTCGCGGCGATGGCGTTGTCGGTGAGCAACCGACCCTCGCCCCCGGTGGTACATTCACTTATTCCTCAGGCACGCCCCTATCAACCGCTTCCGGATTTATGCGCGGCAGTTATGGCATGCAGACACAAGATGGTGAGCGTTTCGATATTGAGGTGCCTGCCTTTTCGCTGGACAGTCCGCACGAATGTGGGAACATAAATTGACCCATGAGCGATAATCGAACCATCTTCTTCACTATCGGCTTGCTGCTGGCGGCGGTCTCCGGCGGCATGTTATTGCCTGCGACCATAAATGCGACAAGCGGCCATAGCGACTGGCAAGTTTTCATTGGATGCTCGCTTGTCACCGGCTTTATTGCCGGCGCGCTTATTCTCACCAATCGCGGAAAATTGCCACCGCTTTCGGTCAAGCAAGCCTTCACCCTCACCAGCCTGTCATGGCTGGCGCTGACGGGTTTTGCCGCTCTGCCCTTCGCCTTTGGCGAATTGAATATGAGCTATACGGATGCCTTTTTTGAGACCATGTCCGGCCTGACCACCACAGGCGCGACGGTGATTACCAATCTTGATGACGCACCGCCCGGCATTTTATTATGGCGCTCTTTGCTGCAATGGTTTGGCGGCATTGGTATTATTGTTATGGCGATATCGGTTCTGCCAATGCTGAATATTGGCGGCATGCAGTTGTTTCGGCTTGAAAGCTCGGACACGTCGGAAAAAATTCTGCCGCGCACGGCGCAGATTGCAGGCTCCATCACGCGGCTTTATTTCAGCATTACATTGGCCTGCGTTCTGTCTTATTTGGCAGCCGGTATGGAGTTATTCGACGCCATTGCCCACGCCATGACAACCATTGCAACCGGCGGCTTTTCAACCCGCAATGACAGCCTCGGCGCATTTGGCGCGCCGGTCGCTATGGTGGCGATATTTTTCATGCTGGTTTCCGCCGTGCCGTTTGTCGCCTATCTGCAATTGGTCAATCGCAAGTTTGATAAATTTGTCCGCGACGAACAAATCCGCACTTTCTTTTTGCTGGCACTGGTCGCGGCCGGCATTATGTGGATTTATCAACTGGCAATGATGGGCGATAATGCCGGCACGGCTCTTTTATCGGCGGCCTTTAACACCACCTCAATTTTGACCGGCACCGGATATGCGACGGCTGATTACAGCGCCTGGGGCCCGTTTGCCATTTCAATGTTTTTCATCCTGACCTTTATCGGCGGCTGCGCCGGGTCAACCGCCTGCGGGTTAAAAATCTTCCGCCTGCAAGTGGTGGTCAAAGCGGGCTGGCGTTATATCCGTCAATTAACCCGCCCCAATGGGGTTTTTGTCATTCGCTATAATGGTCGACTGCTTGACGATGATGTCGCTAATTCGGTTGTCGCATTTGTGCTGATATTCATTCTGACTTTTGTCGCAGTCGCCACAACGTTGAGCTTGATGGGACTGGATCCGCTGACCGCCTTATCGGCAGCGGCCGCCGCCATCGCCAATGTCGGCCCGGGTCTGGGTCCGGAAATCGGCCCATCCGGCACTTATGCCGGTCTGCCATCACAGGCAAAATGGGTGCTGGCTTTCGGCATGCTTTTGGGACGGCTCGAATTTTTGACGGTGCTGGTCTTATTCGCGCCCAGCTTCTGGCGTCGCTGAAGGCCGGTAACTAATCGGCTCTTGAGGGGTGCCGCGCAGACGCCCGACCAGATTGCGCATGTCTTCCTGAATGCCCAATACGCAAGGCACCAAAAACAGCACAATGAGGCTGGCAAAGCCCAAACCCCACGCAATGGTGATGACCATAGGCAGCAAGAATTGCGCTTGAACACTGGTCTCAAACAAAAGCGGCGCCAGCCCCAAAACCGTCGTCAATGAGGTCAGTGTCACGGCGCGCAGGCGGTCGCAAATACCGTTAATCACGGCTTCGCGCAAACCCTCGCCATCGCTTTGGCGTTCATCAATGCGGCTGATAAGAATAATCGAATTATTGACCAATATGCCCGATAGACCCAGCAAGCCGACAAGGCTCAAAAAGGTCAGGTCAAAGCCTTGCACATAATGCCCCGTCACCATGCCGATAAGGCCGAAAGGAATGACCGACATGATGATAATCGGGCGCGAATAGCTGGCAAAGGCAAATGCCAGAATAACGTAAATCAGCGACAAGCCGACCACTGCCCCGACGCGCAAGCCGCCCAAGGTCTCGGCCTGTTCTTGGTTGCGCCCACCAAAACTGAAGCTGATATTATATTTAGCCGCGACTTGCGGCAATGTGGTGGCTGCCATGTCTTGCAGCACATCATTGGGGTCGCCCGCATCATCATCATAATCTGCAATCACCGACACGGCCACTTGCCCATCAGTGCGCCGCACCGCGGAGAAGCCGGGTTTTTCGATAATATCAACAACCGCCGTGAGCGGCACATAACGCGGCGCGCCATCAGCCGTCCGGCTGCCCGGCACCGGCAATTCTATATCGGCCAATTGTTTGGGGCTTGAGCCCTCGCGCGGCTGCAGCACCCGCAAAGTCACTTCTTCATCGCCACGCGCAAAACGCTTGGCAATCGCCCCTTCCAAATTTGCCCGGGTGAGATTGCCGACCAGCGCATTGGTGAAGCCCAAAGCCTCGCCGCGCCGGTTCACTTCGAGCAGTAATTCTTGCTTATTGTAAAATAAATTATCGCGCGCGCGCGAGATGCCTGCATATTCTTCAAGCTTCTGGCGCACCTCCAAAGCCGCTTTTTTCAGCGTTTCCGGGTCGGCATTTTGCAGCCGGATATCAATATCGCGCCCCGGCGGACCACCGCGCTGCTCGCGGATAAACACATAGCGCAGACCGGCAATATCGGGCACCAAATCTTCCCATTGTTTAACAATATCTTTGGTGCGAATGGTGCGCGCCTCGCTGGCTGTCAGTTCAGCGGTCACAAAAGCGCGTTCCTCTCCGGTCGATGAACCGCTTCTGCCGATTTGGGTAAACATGATGGAAATCAGTTTTTCATCGGCGTCGAGACCGGCGTCCTTCAGAAGTTTGGCCTCCGCATCGTAAAGCGCTTTTTCAATCAACTTTGTGCCGTCATGGGTTTCGGCGCGTTTGGTGCCGGGTTGGAAGAACACATAGGCGTTAACCACCTCACCTTCCGGCGACGGGAAAAACCGGAACGGCACACGCCCACCGGCCAACAGACCGACGCAAATAATCAATATCGCCATGCCGGCTGCGATAGTTGTGTAGCGATTATCATAGACTGTGGTCACAAACCGCTTAAAGCCATTGGCGCGGAAATGCTCAAACCGGTCGAGAAAGGCTTTGCGAATGCCGCGGCGCGATTTGCGCGGTTTTTTCAGCGCATGACTCAAATGGCCGGGCAGCACAAAGAAACATTCGATCAGGCTGGCCACCAAAACACTGAACAGAACAAGCGGAATGGCGCGGACAAACTGCCCCATCACACCGGTGATGAGCAGCATGGGAATAAACGCCGCCAGCGTGGTCAGCGCGGCAGCCGTAATAGGTAGCATCATCCGGAGCGCGCCGCCTTCAGCGGCGGTTTGTGCATCCGCACCACGCTCGGTCAGGGTCGCGGAATGTTCGCCGACCACAATCGCATCATCGACAATAATGCCAATCGTCATAATCAGCGCAAACAGCGACAGCATGTTAATCGTCATGCCGAGATATAACATGACCCCAAAGGTCGCCATTAATGAGGCAGGAATGCCGGCCGCTACCCAAAAGGCGATGCGGCCATTCAGGAAAAGGAACAAAATACACAAGACAAGAAACATGCCGCCCAGCCCGTTGACCAGCAGCACATTAATGCGCTGGCGAATTTTATCGGCATTCACATCAAAGACTTCGACTTTTAGCGTCGGCGGCAAAGCAGGCAGCGTCTCAGCAATATAGGCGCGCACGGCGTCGGTGATTTCCAGCGCGTCGCCGTTTTTCGTCCGCTGCACGGTCAGGCGAATGGCGCGGTTTTCGCCGCTCCAGCCCTCCGCCGCATTGGCATCAAATGTCTCATAAACCCGCGCCACATCACCGACTTTAATTTGGCGTCCATCAGCCGAACTGCGCAGGCTAATCTCACGCACATCGCTGGCGGTTTGCGCCAGACCGACAGCGCGCACTTGCCGCTCAACCTCGCCGCGCAAAATACCACCGGGCACATCAAGCGATGACCCGGCCAGCTTGTCGGCAATATCTTGCGCCGTCATATTATAACGGCGTAATTGCGCGCCCTGCGCCTCGACCCATATTTCTTCATCGCGAAAGCCGTCCAGCACCACTTTATCGACACCGGCATTCAACAAGCCATCGCGTAATTTTTTGGCATAGGCGCGCAGCGCGCGCTCCTCAAACGGGCCGGACAGAAGCACCGAGACGACCGGCTCAAAAAAAGTGGTTTGCGAAATAATCGGTTTTTCCGCATCCTTCGGCAAGGTGATGATGGCATTGACCGCCGCCTCGACATCGCCCACGGCTTTTTGAATTTCCGCTTCCGGATAAAACTCGACCGAGATAGAGGCAAAGCCTGTGCGCGAGACTGATCTAAACTCCTTAACACCATCGATAAAGCGCACTTCAGGCTGAATGGTGGCAACAATATTTTTATCGACGTCCTGCGCCGTCGCCCCCGGCCAGGGCACATTGATATTGACGATTTTAATTTCAGTGGTTGGGAAAAACTGCGTGTTCAAACCGGCCAGGCCGAAAAAGCCGAACATGATCATCGAGAAGAAAAGCAGATTGGCGGCATTGCGATGCCGCGAAAACAGCTCAACAATGGCGCGCATCGGGTTCATTTAGGGCTGCTCCACCACTTTCACCGCAACACCGGGCGCAGCTTCATTAAAACGCGTCATCAGCACCAAATCACCGACCTTCAGACCGCTTTTGAGCAAGACTTGCGCCCCATCATCGACAAAATCAGCAATGGTTTTACGGGTCAACCGCCCGTTCTCAATCAGGTAAAGCATGTCCTCACCATAAAGCGCGTCTTTGGGAATCGCCATGACATCAGGCACAGGCTGGGCCAGCAATTCGACCGTCACAAAAGCCCCGCCCCGCAAATTAGACGGCAGCTTGCCATTAATCCGGGCATAAACATCAACGCCGCGTGTGGCTTGACTGATTTGCGCGCCGACCCGCTCAATCTCAGCTTGTAACTCAATGCGCTCGCCGCCAAGCTGCCAAACAATATTCACCGGACGGCCAATCACTTCGCTATTGCGCTCAAGAAAGCGGCCATATTCGGCATCAGACAAATTGAACACGACATCGAAATTGTCGCTGTCTAGCAACATAGCAACTTGGTCATTCGGGTTCAAAACACGGCCTTCACGCGCCGTTATATTGGCCAGAAAGCCGCCAAACGGGGCGACCACTTTGGTATTGGCCAAATCGCGTTTGGCTTTTTTCACCTGCACATTTATCCGCTCAACCGCCGATTGCTGCTGCTCGGCACGCGCCGCTTTAATCGTCGCATCGGTATTTTTATCGTCCACCGTTTTTTGCGAGACAGTGCCTTTTTTGAACAATTTTTGCGCCCGCGCTTTTTCTTGGCGCGCCAATTTGGCCGCTGCTTTGCGTTCTTTCAAAACCGCCTTCGCGCCTTTTAGCTGCGCGCGCGCATCAGCCAGTTGGTTTTCATAAGTAAACGGGTCAATCTCCAACAGCACATCGCCCTTATTGGCCCGCGCACCGTCTTCAAAACCGGCACTGGTGGCAATCACCTCGCCCGACACCAAAGCGCGCAAGTTTATTTCACGGCGCGGTTTTAATTCACCAAAGGCAGAAATGCGCGGCTGATAGACCTCAAAAGCCACTTTTTGTGCCGCCACGGACCATATAATTTCGCGATTTTCAGCGGGTTTGGTTTCCGGTTTGGTGGCGACCAGCATGGAAAAACCAAAAAACCCGCCCATCAAGACGAGCAAGGGCAGGGCTATTTTTCTAAGCCTTCCGCCCGGCGCCGGGCGCAATCTATGGGATTGTTCGCGCATCCACGCTCCCAAATTATCCAAATACTGTTTCATGCTGCCTCTACCGGCACCCTTTACACAAAATAACAAACGAAACTAACTAAGATATAACGCGACATGCGGCCTAAACCAGTCGCCATATTTATCCGACGGAAAACGCTTCTTGCGGCGAGAAGACATAATTTTCATTACAAAACTCGCAACACACTTCGACATTTTCCTGCGCCTGCATTTCAATGCGATCGGCGTCAGGCAATCCGGCCAGCATATTCAACACACGTTGGCGGGTGCACGGGCAGGCGAATGTCAATTCGCGCGGTTCAAACACCCGCACGCCATCTTCGTGAAACAGCCGAAACGCCAGCGCCTCGCCGCTCAATTCGCTATCCAATAATTCGCTGTCCTCGGTCGTATGCAATAAAATTTCCAACCGATGCCAATCATCATCCACAAGGTCGGGGTCGCCCTCCGGTGGGGTCTCAATATCAACCACACCGCCGGTCGCCGCCATTTGCTGCACCACAATGCCACCCGCGCGCCATTCGGTTTTGCCGCCGGGCAATAAAAGCGGCGCCGCCGCCAGTTTCAACGCCGTGCCGATTTGTTCCGAGCGTTCAAAATAGCCCAGCGCCGCATCAGCCAATGTGTTGCCTTCAAGCGGCACAATGCCCTGATAGCGCTCCATATCAGCACCTTGATCGACGGTAAAAGCCATGTGACCTTTTTCACCCAGCAATGCCATAGGCGGGCTGCCCGCTTTTAACGCCGCACTGAGCGCCGCTTCGTCAAATTGGGCGAAGCCGCGCAAGCCCCCAACGCCACCCGCGTCGGGCGTGTAATCGGCCATCAACATGGAGATCGGGCCACCGCCTTGCAGTTGCAGGATAAACCGCCCATCAAATTTCAACATCGTGCCGAGCATGGACACCAGCACCAGCGCCTCGCCAAGCAGGCGGCTGACGGCTTCGGGATAATCATGGCGCACCAGCACATCAGAGGCGAGGCTGTTCAGCTTAACCGCACGGCCATTGACGTTTTGCCCCTCAATACGAAACGGTAAGGCGTAATTGTTCAGCCCACTCATATTCCGGCGTCCAGTTCCGCGCCCATGCAATGCAGCATGATGGCTTTTTGCGCATGCGCGCGGTTTTCGGCCTCGTCAAAAATTACCGACGCCGCGCCGTCGATCACTTCTGCCGTTACCTCACTGCCGCGATAGGCCGGCAGGCAATGCATGAAAATCGGCGCATCGCCCCGCGCCATTAAATCTTGCGTCACTTGATAAGGGCTAAAAGCCGCTGCGCGCGCTTGCGCTTCGGCCGGGTCATCACTCATCGACACCCAACAATCGGTAATCAGCGCGGCGGCATTATCGGCCGCTTCCTCTGCCGTTTCGTAAAGCGTAATTTTTGCGCCCTTGGCCTGCGCCGCCTTAATCTCAGCATCGGCAATGGAAAAATCGGCCGGAGTCGCCAGCGCCAATTCAAAATCCAGTTGCGCGGCCGCATGCACAAAAGACAAAGCGACATTATTACCGTCACCCAGCCAAGCCAATTTCTGCCCCGCCAAAGCGCCTTTATGTTCTTCAAAGGTCATCAGGTCAGCCACGATTTGGCATGGATGGCTATAAGCCGTTAGCCCGTTAATCACCGGCACATGTGCATGGGTGGCCAGTTCGCTCAGCGTCTCATGCGGGCCGGTGCGCAGCATCGCCAAATCGGCGAAACGCGAAATAACCTCCGCCGTGTCGGCAATGCTTTCGCCGCGCCCCAATTGCATATCGCTTTGGTTCAATATCACCGTCTGGCCGCCAAGCTGGCGCATGCCCATATCGAATGACAGCCTTGTGCGGGTTGAGGGTTTTTCAAAAATCATCGCCAATAAATAACCGGCCAATGGCGCGTCATCATCTACCGTGCCTTTCGGCTTGCCGGCGCGCGCCGCTTTGCGGGCATGGGCGGCATTCACCAAATGGCGCAATTTGCCATCGGGCAAATCGGCCAAGTCGAGGAAATGGCTCTGATGGTCGGCCAAGCTCATGGTCTATTCTCCTGCCCGCAATTTGGCGCAGGCTTGTTCTATCGCCGTCACGGCGGTGTTGATTTCGTCTTGCGTCACATTGAGCGGCGGCAAAATGCGCAGCACATTATCGCCGGCGCCAATACTCAAAACATTTTCATCGCGCAAGGCCGCGACCATATCGCTATTGGCAATTTTACACTTCATGCCGACCATCAGGCCGCGCCCGCGCACATCCTCAAACATGTCGCTATTTTCTTCCAGCAACCGCGCCAAATGCTGACGAAAATAAATCGCCATATCCTGCACTTGGTTGAGAAACGCCGGATCGTTCACTTCGTCCATCACCGCCGCGCCAACAGCGCAGGCCAACGGATTGCCGCCATAGGTCGAGCCATGCGTGCCGGGCTGCATAACGCTGCCGACGGCTTTTGTCGTCATGACCGCACCGAGGGGGAAACCGCCGCCAATGCCTTTGGCAATCGCCATCACATCGGGGGTCACCTCGGCCCACTCATGGGCGAATAATTTGCCGGTTCGGCCAATGCCGCATTGCACTTCGTCAAAGCCCAGCAAGATATCATGCTTGTCGCACAGCGCACGCAAGCCCCGCAAAAACGCCGTGCCGACATCGCGCACACCGCCTTCGCCCTGCACCGGCTCGATAAGAAGTCCGGCAGTTGTCTCATCAATCAGCTTTTCAACCGCGTCCAATGTCAGTTCGGGACAGTGCACAAACCCTTGCGGAGCCGGGCCAAAACCCTCCAAATAGGCGGGATTGCCCGCCGCCGCTAAAGCGGCCAATGTGCGGCCATGAAAAGCCCCGTGAAAACCGATAAGTGTCACTTTTTCGGGGGCGCCGTTGGCGGCATGATATTTGCGCATCGCCTTAATCATGCCCTCAGCCGCTTCGGCACCGGAATTTGAGAAGAACACCAAATCGGCAAAGCTGGCATCGCATAGCGCATCGGCCAGTTTTTCCTGTTCCGGAATTTGATAGAGATTGGAGACGTGCCACAGCTTTTCAGACTGCGCTTTGAGGGCCGCATTGAGTTTGGGATGCGCATGACCCAGCGTATTGACCGCCACGCCGGAGCCGAAATCGAGATATTTTTCGCCCGTATCGGTTTCCAGCCACGCGCCCGCACCGCGCACAAAACGTAATGCGGCGCGGTTATAAGTCGGCATGATATGGCTGTCACCAGCGCTCATTTCACTCTCATTTCATTCTCTTTGCCGCGCCCCTAACAGGCGAAGCGGAATAGAAAAAGCCGCCATTCAGCGAAGGCGGCTTGCTGAGGACGATTTTTACCCCAAAAGCGGGTTTTTTGGCAAGGGGGTCGCGTTTTACTAGCTTTTTAGACGCCAGCCGCGCGCCAATACATATTGGCAAATCGCTGAGCCCAGCAGGGTCAGACCGATGAGCAAGCCCGCGCCGAACAATAACGAGCCTTCCGCATGGCCGGTCAGCGCGTAGCGAAAACCGTCAATCATGTAAAAGAACGGATTATATTGCGTCACGTTAAAAGCAAATTCGGGTAATTGGGTGACCGAGTAAAACGTGCCGGACAAAAATGCCAGCGGCGTAATGATAAAATTGGAAATCGTCGCCAAATGGTCGAATTTATCAGCCCAAATACCGCCAATCAGGCCAATTTGGCCGAGCAATAGCGACGCGATACAGGCATAAAACAGCGCTGCGGCAAAACTATGCACGGTGAAATCGACAAAAAACGACATGGCGGTGAATGTGCCAATACCCACAAACAAGCCGCGCGTCAGCCCGCCAAAAGTAATGCCGATATTCAATTCCAGCGGCGACAGTGGCGGCATCAGAAAATCGACGACATTGCCTTGCACTTTGGCGACCAGCAGCGATGACGAGCTATTAGCAAAAGCATTTTGCACAATTGACATCATAATCAGCCCGGGCGCGAGGAAATTGATAAACGGCACACCGTTAATATCGGGGCGCAAACCGGCCAAAGCCAGCGAGAAAATCGCCAAAAACAAAAGGGTCGTAATAATCGGCGCCATGAGCGTTTGCATCCACACTTTGGTGAAGCGACGCACCTCTTTTTTATACAAGGTCCAGAGCCCAAGCCAGTTAAAGCGGCCAAACTGGCGCACACCCAATTCCGGATAAGCGCTTGAAACCGGTGTCGCGCCGTGGTCTGCGGCGGCTGCCTCTTTGGTGCTATGGGGTGTTTCTGCTTGTTCCATGACGCAGACAATAGGCCAATCATTGTCAGGTTCAAGGCAAATATGGTCGCGGCGGCGATTCGATTCATGTGGATAAGGGCGAATCAGCCTTTCCCTTTTGCCACTACATTTAGTAGAAAATAGATGTAACGCCACTAGATGTGGTGAGAAACAAATTGAAGATTGATTGATTCTGGAGGGCGTAAATTATGGCATGGACTGATGAACGTGTTGAAATGCTTAAACAATTATGGACTGATGGCCTGTCTGCCAGTCAGATTGCCCGCAAAATGGGTGGTGTGACTCGTAATGCGGTCATCGGCAAAGTGCACCGCTTGGGGCTTTCCGGTCGGGCAACCCCGGCGCGTGTGTCAACAGCGCGAATTTCTGCCGGTTCAGGGCGTGCGCGGCCATCAACGCCCTCGCTATCGGGCAGCCAGCGTTTTCGCGCCAATGAATTGGACGACATTAAAGACCAAGTGGTGCCGGAACCGATTTTGAGCCCCGAAGAACGCGCCAGCGTATTGCATCTGACCGAGCATACCTGCAAATGGCCGATTGGTGACCCCGGCACGACAGAGTTTCACTTCTGCGGTGCCCGCGCCAAAAGCGGCAGCCCTTATTGCACCACCCATGCGGCACAAGCTTACCAGCCACTGGAACGTCGGCGTAAGAAAAAAGTCGCTCTGTAAAGTTGCTCCGCCGAGCCGGATACATGAAGCCGGATACATGAAGCCGGATATATCAAGCCTCGCTCAACATTATTCTTGAGCGGGGCTTTTTGCTGGCTTTTCGAGACCAACTCGACAATTATAGACGCGTTTAGGGAGGGTTATATGCGCCAATTCAAAGATAAAGTCTGTGTCATTACCGGAGCCGGAAGTGGCATCGGCGCAGCATGCGCGCGCGCCATGGCGGCGCAAGGGGCCATCATCATCGGCACAGATTTGCGCCAAGACATGCTGGCCGACACCAAAGCCGCAGTGGAGGCCGCCAGTGGACGCATGGAGTCCCATATGGTCGATGTTGCCGATCGCGACGCCATGTTTGACCTCGCCGCACATGTTGAGAAAACGCATGGCGGCGCTGACCTGATTTTGAACAATGCCGGTGTCGCCTTTGGCGCCCCAGTATCCGAAATGAGCGTCGATGATTGCAAATGGCTGATGGATATTAATTTTTGGGGCGTGGTCAATGGCACGCAAGCCTTTCTGCCGCATTTCATTGCCAAAGGCAGCGGCCATGTCGCCAATATATCGTCGATTTTCGGGCTGATTGGCGTGCCGACACAAAGCGCCTATAACGCCGCCAAATTCGCCGTATTGGGCTTCACCGAAGCCCTGCGTCACGAAATGCGCGGCTCTGATATTGGCGTCTCGACCATTCATCCGGGCGGCATTAACACAAATATTGTGCGCCATGCCCGGTTACAGCAAGGCCCCGAAGCCGAGGCCGAGCACGAGGAAGCGGTCGAGCGTTTTGCCCAATTCACCATGACGCAGCCTGATGGCGCGGCCAAAGTGATTATGAAGGGCATTCGAAAAAACAAGGCGCGGATTCTGATTGGCCCCGATGCTTATATCGTTGATTGGATTAGGCGTATTTTTCCGGCCAGCTATTTGCGTTTCATGCCCATGATGGATTTGACCCGCGAGCAAGATTAAACCGACCATCGACCAAACAGCCGGTTACGAACAGTTGACACGCATCATATCGCGGCTTAGAACGCAAATGATAATCATTCTCATTTGCAGGATACCCTATGCGCTTACGTCTTTTTGCCTTAACGGCTTTTTGCAGTCTTCCAATTATCACTCTTGTTGCGGACCGTGTCGCCGCACAACAGGCGGGGCAACAGGTGCAAGACGCCCAAGAGGTCAATGTCTATTCCTATCGCCAGCCTTTTTTGGTCGCGCCATTATTTGAAAAATTCACCACCGAGACGGGGATTGAGGTGAATGTGATTTTCGCCAAAAAAGGACTTATCGAACGGGTGAAAACCGAGGGCAAACGCTCGCCTGCCGATGTTATCCTGACAGTTGATATTGGTCGCCTGCAAGCCGCCAAAGCCGTCGCGCAGCCGGTCGCCTCAGCGATTTTGAGCAAGCTCATCCCCGACAACGCCCGCGGCGCTGACGATAAATGGTTCGGCCTGACCTGGCGCGCGCGGGTGGCCTATGTGTCGCGCGCACGTGTTGAACAGGCTGATTTGTCTTTTGCCGATTTGGCCAAGCCGCAATTTCGCGGCCGCGTCTGCCTGCGCTCGGGCCAACACCCTTACAATGTCGCGCTATTCGCCGCTCTGCTCGACCATATGGGCGAGGCGCGTTTCAAAAATTGGCTGACCGGATTAAAAGCCAATCTGGCCGGTCGACCCTCAGGCAATGATCGCGCCCAAGTGCGCAAGGTTTATGGCGGCGCTTGCGATATTGCCATCGGCAATACGTATTATATGGGCAAAATGCAGACTAATGAGAAAAAGCCCGAACAACAAGACTGGGCGAAGTCGGTGCGCGTGATGTTTCCAGATATGCCGCGTGGCGGCGCGCATATGAATATATCGGGCATGGCCATGGCCAAACACGCGCCCAATCGCGCCAATGCGCAAAAGCTGATGGAATTTCTGGTCTCCGATGCGGCGCAAAAAACTTATGCTGAGGTTAATTTCGAATATCCGATACGCGCCGATATTGAAGCCTCGGCGCGGGTGCAAAGCTGGGGCGCTTTCACCCCCGACGCTTTATCGCTCACCACCATTGCGCAATTGCGCCGCCGCGCCAGCGAAATCGTCGACGAAGTTTCCTTTAATGATGGCCCGTAATATGGCAGGATTTCCTCGATAAGAAATAGGGAGGAAGACCATGTCATTTACCGGAAGCTGCTATTGCGGCAAAATAAAATACCAAGCCGAGGGCGATGCCGTGATGAAACTGCAATGTCATTGCCGTGAATGCACTTACATTACCGGCGGCGCGGCCAATCTAACAATGGGCGTGGCTGAAGCGGGTTTTGAATATACGCAAGGCACACCCA
>JAKMDW010000053.1 GCA_022426245.1 Alphaproteobacteria bacterium
CAGATTATTATCCGTTCAGCCATGACTTTCTGGGCCGCGTATCGACCCGCATCATCAATGAAGTGCGCGGCATTAACCGCGTGGTCTATGACATCACCTCAAAACCACCCGGCACTATTGAGTGGGAATAAGCACCTAAAATACGCCAAGCCGAAAAACAATAAAAAGGAGGCGGCTCATGTTCGATGTCAATCTGTTTAACGGCGCGCAAATTGTCGATCAAATGATTGACTTTGTTGCGCTGTATTTGCTGACCAGCCAAAGTGCAAAAACCCGATTTTACGGCTTTTCCCTCGGATTGGTCGGTTTCGCGCCCGCGACTTTTTTGTTGGTCGTCACCCAAATATGGTGGCTGGTGCTTTGTTTGCCGGTTTGGCTGGCCATTGAATTGAAAGGTGCGCTGGGTAAATGGCGTGCCGCGCAAGGGCTTGAGACTTGACAGCAAGCCGCCGCTCGACTGAAGTTTTTGAGAAACTGTTTTGGGGAAAGCCATGTCCGCCACCGTCTTTTTTCTGACCAAGATTTTTGTCTCGGCACTGGTCATCGCCATTGTCACCGAAGTGGCGAAGCTGTCTGACAAATGGGGCGGACTGATTGCTGCGCTGCCGACCACGACTTTTCTCATTCTTCTTTGGATGTATTTTGAAGGCGCGAGCGATAATAAAATAGCGCGTCATGTCAGCTTCACCATGTATTTCGTGCTGCCGACCTTGCCGCTGTTTTTCGCGCTGCCCTTTATCATCAATAAATTCGGCTTTTGGCCAGCCTTTTTCGCCAGTATTTTGCTGACCGCGCTTTTGGTTTATCTATTCAATATGCTTTACGAGCGCTTTGGGGTGAATATACTCTGAGATAATAAAAGAGGCGCATATGAAGCTGCTGAACTTCCATCAGATCACCCCGCGCATCGGCACGGCGGGCCACCCAAAGCCCGAAGATTTTCCGGCCATTGCGGCGGCGGGTTATCAAGTGATTATCAATCTTGCCATGCATGACGCTGACGATGCGATTGCCGAAGAGGGCAGTCTCGTCAGCAAGGCAGGCATGAGTTATTTCCATCTGCCGGTGCCGTGGGAAGCCCCGACCGCCGACCACCTTAAAACCTTTATCGGCATTATGGATGCGCTGGACGACAAGCAAGTGCTGGTGCATTGCCAAGTCAATGCGCGGGTTTCGGCCTTCATGCTGAAATATTTAACCTTCAAAGGTGTATCGGAAGCCAATGCCACCACACCGCTCATGCAAAAATGGAAGCCGCAAATGGACGATAATTGGAAAGCCTTTCTGGCACTGACGCAGGAAGATTTGGCATGAATATCCGTCCGATGAGCGATGCTGATGGTGAGGCTGTCATGCAGATCTATCAGCAAGGCTGCGATACCGGCCATGCAACTTTTGCCGAACATGCTGGCGAATGGACAACATGGGATAGCGACCATTTACCCGAATGTCGCTTGGTTGCCGAAATCAATGGCGCGGTGCTGGGCTGGGTCGCGCTGTCGGCATTATCATCGCGCTGGGTTTATCGCGGCGTGGCGGAAGTCAGTCTTTATGTCGATGAAAATGGCCGCGGGGAGGGCATTGCCGGGGCGCTGCTGGCGGCGCTGATTGCCGATAGCGAGGCGCAGGATTATTGGACGCTGCGCGCTTTGATTTTTCCCGAAAATACGGCGAGTATTAATTTATTCGGCAAACACGGCTTCGCATTTCTGGCGACGCATGAGCGTTTGGGCAAAATGGAACACGGGCCGCTGACAGGCCAATGGCGCGATGTTGTGCTGTTGGAGCGGCGCAGTGACAAGGCAGGGCAAGCATGAAAAAACATCTCAATCTCTCATTGCTCATCGGCCTTGTGCTGGGCGGTTTGGCGGCGCTGCCGATCGGTTTCGGCTTGGGCGTTTACTATTTGCCGATATTGGTGGCCAGCGACGGCGCGAGTGACGATGTGCTGGCGGCGGCGAAATCCGGCGCGATGATACGCGCAAATTTCAGCTAAGATTTGAAGGGTAGCGATGCCTATCATGGGGGCGAGGGGACGCTGCATCTGACGCAAGAGACCGGGCAATATTTCTTCACCCTTGAGGGGCGCGTGTCGCCGGGGCCTGATTATAAGCTCTATCTGACGCCCGCCTATGTGGAAGATGAGGCGGAATTTCTGACGATTAAATCGCAATCCGTGCGCGT
>JAKMDW010000124.1 GCA_022426245.1 Alphaproteobacteria bacterium
TTGGTCGTCTATTTCCGTAATCGTGGCGGCATTGCCGTTGAAGATGTCAGTCAGATGAAGGGCTAACCGAATGGGCACGTATCACGCCATTGTCTTTTTTCCGCTCATTGGTGCGGCCATTGCCGGTCTGTTTGGCCGCGTCATTGGCGACCGTCAGGCTGAATATGTCACCACCGGCTTGCTGATTTTATCGGCCTTGCTGTCTTGCATTTCGCTGGTCAATATCGGCATGGATGGCGGCACGCAAAAAATCATGGTGCTGAACTGGATTTCTTCCGGCAGCCTCGATATTGACTGGGTGCTGCGCATTGATGCGCTGACGGCCGTGATGCTGGTGGTTGTTACCGGCGTGTCGGCTTTGGTGCATGTTTATTCCATTGGCTATATGAGCCATGACCCAAACCGCGCGCGTTTCTTTGCCTATTTATCGCTATTCACCTTTATGATGTTGATGCTGGTGACAGCCGACAATTTCCTGCAATTATTCTTCGGTTGGGAAGGGGTGGGGCTGGCTTCTTATTTGCTGATTGGTTTCTGGTTCAAAAAAGCCTCAGCCAATGCCGCCGCCATTAAGGCCTTTGTTGTCAATCGCGTGGGGGATTTCGGCCTCATTCTCGGTATGGCAGCGATTTATTTCTCGGTCGGCTCTTTGCAATTTGATACAGTTTTCGCCTCCGCCGGTGCTTTGGCCGAAGGCGAGTTCGACTTTTTGGGCATGACCGTGCCCATGCTGACGACCATTTGTTTGCTGTTGTTTATGGGCGCGATGGGCAAGTCGGCACAGTTTTTGCTTCACACATGGTTGCCCGATGCGATGGAAGGCCCAACGCCCGTATCGGCGCTTATTCACGCCGCGACCATGGTCACGGCAGGCGTGTTTCTGGTGGCGCGGTGTTCGCCGCTGTTCGAGCTATCGCAAACTGCGCTGAATGTGGTGATTGTGGTCGGCGGCATCACCGCCTTTTTTGCCGCAACGGTTGGCTTGGTGCAAAATGACATTAAGCGCGTGATTGCTTACTCAACCTGTTCGCAGCTTGGCTATATGTTTGTCGCGCTGGGCATTGGCGCTTATCAAGCAGCGATGTTCCATTTGTTCACCCACGCTTTCTTTAAGGCGCTTTTGTTCCTCGGCGCGGGTTCGGTTATTCACGCCATGGGCGACGAGCAGGATATGCGAAAAATGGGCGGGTTACGCCAGCTTATTCCGGCCACTTTCTTTATGATGTTTATCGGCACGATAGCACTGACCGGCTTCCCGCTGACCGCAGGCTATTATTCCAAAGATGCGATTATTGAGGGCGCATTCGCCGCGCAAGCCGCGCCGCACATGTTTGGCTTTGTGATGCTGGTCATCGCGGCGTTTTTCACGTCATTTTATAGCTGGCGTTTAATGTTTATGACTTTCTTCGGCATTTCGCGCGCGTCTAACGAAACATTGAGCCATGTGCATGAAAGCCCTCCCGTTATGCTGGTGCCGCTGGTTGTGCTTAGTCTGGGCGCGCTGTTTGCCGGTGCTGCATTTGCCGGACTGTTTGTCGGCAGTGAGCAAACGGCATTTTGGGCCGGGTCGATTTTCACCGCGGCTGACAATCATATTCTTATTGCCTTGAAACAAGTGCCTATGTGGGTTGTGTTAAGCCCGTTAGTGATGATGATTTCCGGCTTCGCACTGGCTTGGGTCATGTATATTTACCGTCCGTCTTGGCCGTCTGAAATCGCCGCGCAGCATGATTTGATTTACAAATTCTTGCTCAATAAATGGTATATTGACGAGCTTTACGATTTCATCTTTGTCCGTCCGGCCAAATGGCTGGCGCGCTTCCTCTGGAAGGGGGGCGACGGTTATGTGATTGACGGTTTCGGACCGGACGGTATCGCCGCCAATGTATTGCGCGTAACGCGCCGCATGGTCGTGCTGCAAACCGGTTATGTTTATCACTATGCTTTTGTCATGCTGCTCGGCGTCGCCGGTTTTGTTAGCTGGCTGATGCTGACGGGAGGCCTGTAATGACTGACTGGCCACTGCTTTCAACCATCACCTTTCTGCCGCTGCTTGGGGCGCTGTTCATTCTTTTGGTGCGCGGTGACGAAGAAACCATCGCCGCTAATTCGCGCGCCGTCGCGTTGTGGACGACGGTTGTCACCCTGCTGCTGACCCTGTTTATGATAAGCCGTTTTGACGGCAGTTCGGCGGAATTCCAATTTGTTGAGCGCGCAGCTTGGTTGCTGCCGGGCATTGACTATGCGATGGGCGTTGACGGTATTTCTGTGCTGTTTGTGTTGCTCACGACCGCGCTGATGCCGCTTTGTATTCTCGCCAGTTGGCACGCCATCAAGCTGCGTGTGCGCGAATATATGCTGGCCTTTTTGGTGCTGGAAACATTGATGATTGGCGTCTTTTGCGCCATGGATATTGTGCTGTTTTATCTGTTCTTTGAGGGCGGCTTGATACCGATGTTCCTGATTATCGGCATTTGGGGCGGCGGGCGACGCATTTATGCCAGCTTCAAATTCTTCCTCTATACGCTTATCGGCTCGGTGCTGATGCTGTTGGCCATTTTGTATATGCATTGGCAAACCGGCACGACTTTCATTCCTGATTTAATGGCCCACGGTTTCGATGCCTCGGTGCAAACGTGGCTATGGTTGGCTTTCTTCGCCAGCTTCGCGGTTAAAATGCCAATGTGGCCGGTGCATACTTGGTTGCCGGATGCCCATGTTGAGGCGCCGACAGCGGGCTCGGTTATTCTGGCCGGCGTGCTGCTTAAAATGGGCGGGTATGGTTTCTTGCGCTTCTCGCTTCCGATGTTTCCGATTGCGTCTGACTTGTTCGCGCCCATGGTGTTCGCAATGAGCGCCATCGCCATTGTTTACACCTCGCTGATTGCTTTCGCGCAAGAAGATATGAAGAAGCTGATTGCCTATTCATCGGTCGCGCATATGGGCTTCGTGACCATGGGTATTTTCTCTGCCACGACACAGGGTGTGCAAGGCGCGGTGTTCCAAATGCTATCGCATGGCTGGATTTCCGGTGCGTTGTTTTTATGCGTCGGTGTTGTTTATGACCGCATGCACACGCGCGAAATTGCGGCCTATGGCGGGCTGGCCAATCGCATGCCGGTTTATGCGGCAGTCTTTATGCTATTCACCATGGCCAATGTCGGCCTGCCCGGCACATCGGGTTTCGTCGGTGAGTTTCTGACCATTTTGGGCGCTTTCCAAGTCAGCACATGGACGGCACTTTTCGCCGCCAGTGGGGTCATCTTCTCAGCCGTTTATGGGCTGTCGCTTTATCGCCGCGTTACCTTCGGGCAAATTGAGCATGAGGGTTTGCAGCAAATTGCTGATATGGACCGACGCGAAATATTCATCATCGCGCCATTGGTTGCGGCCACGCTGATTTTCGGTTTTTGGCCAATGCCGATACTGGAACTGACGGCACCATCAATCGACGCACTGATTGCGGCCTATCAAGAAGCACTGGCCGTGCATTTTGGGGGAAGCCAATAATGCTTCAAAATTTGACGCTTATCCTTCCGGAAATGATTTTATTCCTCGGCGCCATGGGGCTGCTGATGATTGGGGCTTTCTCAAAAGGTGACGCCACGCGCACGGTAAACCTCGGCGCAGTTGCCATTTTGGCACTTGCGGCGGTGACGGCAGGCAGTTTTGGTAATGATGCACAGGCCACGGCATTTAACGGTGCGTTTGTGATGGACAGCTTCGCGGGGCTGATGAAAGTGCTGACTTTTGTCGCTACCGGCATCGCCATTATTATGTCGCAAGGCTATATGCAGCGAGAAAAACTGGCGCGCTTTGAATATGCCGTGCTGCTTTTGCTGGCCGCTGCCGGCATGGGTATGATGATTTCCGCCAATGATCTTATCGCGCTCTATATGGGTATTGAATTGCAAAGTCTGGCGCTTTACGTGGTTGCTGCGATTAACCGCGACAGCTTGCGTTCTACCGAAGCGGGTTTGAAATATTTTGTTTTGGGCGCGCTGTCATCGGGCATGTTGCTGTATGGTGCATCGCTGATTTACGGCTTCTCCGGCTCAACCAATTTTGTAGAAATTGCCGCCGCTTTCCAGCCGCAAGACGGTGTCTTGCCAATGGCGCAAGTGCTTGGCTTGGTCTTCTTGCTGGCCGGTTTGGCATTCAAAATTTCAGCCGTGCCGTTCCATATGTGGACGCCCGATGTTTATGAAGGCGCACCGACAAGTGTGACGGCGTTCTTCGCTTCCGCCCCGAAATTGGCCGGCATGGCCATTTTCTTGCGTATTATGATGACCGGATTTGAAAATGCGTTGGTGGCGTGGCAGCAGATTATCATTCTACTGGCGATTGCCAGCATGGTGCTTGGTGCTTTCGCCGCTATCGGGCAGCAAAACATCAAACGCCTGATGGCCTATTCCTCTATCGGTCACATGGGCTTCGCGCTGGTCGGCTTTGCTGCCGCCAGCGAGGCGGGTGTGTCCGGCGTCATTCTCTATATGACGCTTTATGTTGTGATGACCCTCGGCACATTCGCGTGCATTTTGTCGATGCGCCAAGATAGCGGCCCGGTGGAGCGCATTAGCGACTTGGCCGGTCTCAGCCAAACGCGTCCGTTTATGGCTTTTTGCCTTGCCGTGATGATGTTCTCATTGGCCGGTATTCCGCCGATGGCCGGTTTCTTCGGCAAGCTGTTTGTTTTCCGCGCCGCTATCGATGCGGGGCTTTATTCGCTATCTATTATCGGTGTGCTGGCCAGTGTTGTCGGCGCGTTTTACTATCTGCGCATTGTCAAAATCATGTATCTCGATGCCCCTGCGGATGAGGTTAATGAGCCGATGCCGCGCGAGCTTTCGATTCTTGCCGGTGTCATGACTGCCTTTACCCTGTTCTTCTTTATCTATCCGTCGCCATTGGTCGAACTGGCTGATATGGCGGGGGCTGTGCTGATGCAAAGCGATATGGCGGCAACCGAAGAGCTGCACCAGCATCTAGCCGGTCATTAATGGGTTTGGTGAACGAACTCCCCAAAGGTTACCAATTAAACCACCTCGCTGAGGTGGACAGCACCAATGAAGAAGCCCGCCGCATGGCTGCGCAACGCCAAACCGCTCCGACTTGGATAATTGCCGATCGTCAAACAGCCGGGCGTGGGCGGCGTGGGCGCGTTTGGGACTCGCCAACGGGCAATCTGATGACGACATTATACTTGCCGCAAGGGTTTGATGCGGTCACTGCCGGACAAATCGCTTTTGTTGCCGGTTTGGCGTTGGAAAGCACGGTGCGCGTGCTTGTCGGGGAGGGTGCTGCGGTTGGCTTGAAATGGCCGAATGATGTGCTGGTGAATGGCAAAAAAGCCTCGGGTATTTTGCTCGAAAGCGCCATGCGCGACAATAAGGTCGACTGGCTGGCGGTTGGGTTGGGGCTTAATCTGGCGCATCACCCCGAGGACACGCCGTATCCGGCGACGGATTTACAGGCGGAGGGGGCGGCGCAGATAAGCAATTTGCAGGCGCTATCGCTGCTGGCCGCGACCTTTGATGTGTTTTTTCAACAATGGCAAAGCGTTGGGTTCGAGCCGATTTTACGGGCGTGGCGGCAAGTGGCGCATGGGCTGGGTGGGCCGATTGTCGCAAGACTGGAAAAACATCAAATCGAGGGTATCTTCGAAGATGTTGACGCAAAAGGTGCGCTGCTGCTGAAAGATGCGGCGGGCGAGACGCATATAATTGATGCAGGTGATGTATTTTTTCCGGAAGCCGTGTAAATGACCGATAAGAACGATAAAGAACTGGTGTTTCTGCCGCTTGGCGGCACAGGCGAAATTGGCATGAATTGCAATCTCTATGGCTATGGCGGGCGCGGCAAAAGACAATGGATTATGGTCGATTTGGGCGTGACCTTCGGCAAGCATAGCGACCCGGGCATTGATGTCATCACGCCCGATATCAGCTTTATCGAAAAGCAGAAGAAGAACTTATGCGGCCTGCTGCTGACCCACGGCCATGAAGACCATATCGGCGCGGTGGCGCATCTCTGGCCACGTTTGAAGTGTCCGGTCTATGCGACGCCTTTCACGGCAGCTTTGGTGCGCGGCAAGCTGACCGAAGCCGGTTTGCTCGACGAAGTGCCGCTGCATATTATCGAGCCGGACGCGCATCTCGAAATTGGCCCGTTCGCTATTGATTATATTTGCCTGACCCATTCGATTGCCGAGCCGAGCGCGCTGGCCATTGAAGTTGAGGGCGCGCGTATTTTGCATACGGGCGATTGGAAAATTGACCCTGATCCGGTAATTGGCAAATTAACCGAGGTCGATCGCCTGAAAGCATTGGGCGATGCCGGTATTGACGCAATCATTTGCGACAGCACCAATGTGCTATCGCCGGGACGCTCAGGCTCCGAGGCCGATGTCGGTCGTATGCTTGAGGACGTTGTGAGCGAAAGCAGCGGTCGTGTGGTCATCACCACTTTTGCCTCCAATGTCGCGCGGCTGACCAGCATTGCGGCGGCGGCGGTGAAGAGTGGACGGCATTTATGCTTGGCCGGTCGCGGCATGCACAAAATTTATCAAGCGGCGCGTGAAACCGGTTATCTGACGCAATTCCCCGAACTTGTTGATGAGAGCGATGCCGGTTATTTGCCACCTGAGAAGGTGCTGATTTGCTGCACCGGCAGTCAGGGCGAAAGCAATGCCGCTTTGGGGCGCATGGCCAATGGGCGTCACCCGCATTTAACGCTTGAGCCGGGCGACCGCGTGATTTTCTCATCGAAAATGATACCGGGTAATGAGACAGAAATTCTGGCGCTGCAAAATCAGCTGGCGCAAATCGATGTTGAAATTATCTCACCAAACGGGTCGGATATTCATGTATCCGGCCACCCGTGTCGTGACGAGCTGGCAGATATGTATAAATGGGCGCGCCCGCGTTCTGCCATTCCGGTGCATGGCGAGCATCGCCATTTGATAGCACATGCCGCATTGGCCAAAGAGCTGGGCGTGGCCGAACCGTGCCGTGTGCATAATGGCGATATTGTGCGGCTTGCGCCTGCGCCGACCGAGGTGATTGATGCCGTGCCGAGCGGTCGCCTGCATCTGGATGGTTATATTATGACCGATAGTGGCTCGGCGGCATTGAAAGAGCGTCGCAAAATTTCATACAATGGCGTGGTGTTTGTCGCCGTGCCGGTTGATGCCGCCAATCGTTTGGCGGGGCAGGTCGAAGTTGAGCTTGCCGGCGCACCGGTTGATGATGGCATGGTAAAGCTGACGGATTGGGCGCTTGATGCTGCGGAGCGCGCCATCCCATCGAATGGCAAGCTGACGCCGCAGCGTGCCGAACAAGATATCGGTAGTGCCGTGCGCCGCGAATTATCGCGTCGATGGGGCAAGAAGCCTTTGGTCATTGTAAGTTTTATCAGCGTTTAGCGAAGGCACATTATGATTGAAATCGGTTTTATTTTTGGCCTGGCCATTTACGGCATTATTTGGTTTTTGACCCTATTCACGGTGCTGCCCTGGGGGGTTGTCTCGCAAGCTGAACACGGCGAAGTGCAACCCGGCTCCAGCGAAAGCGCGCCGGCGCGTCCGCTGATTATTTTGAAGCTCGCCATCACGACGGTTATCTCGGCCATATTTTTTCTGATTGTTTATTGGCTTTTGACCAGTGGCGCTTTGGCAAATATCAATCTGCCATTCTTCCCGGATATACCTGAACGACCTTAAAAAAAGGGCGCAAGCTTTTGATGCGGCGCATAAAAAAAGCGGAACCCCAACCGAAGTTAAAGGTTCCGCTTCAAATGTGTTCCGGACTAAGTCCGAAAGGTTCCTCCCAAAACCCGAGAACGCAGTAGCTCTCATCCACCGGAAAAAATTAGCTTCTATTTGTTTCTCTGTCACCCGTTTTTTACGTTTTTGTGACATTTACTTGCGCCAATGCGAGGCCATGTTATGAGTTATGACAATAAGCCCTAAGACAAGGAAAGATTCATGCGTCTGTCGGAGTATTTTTTACCGACCCTGAAGGAAAACCCCAGCGAGGCACAGATTGTCTCGCATCGACTGATGTTGCGCGCCGGTATGGTGCGCCAAAGCGCGGCGGGGATTTATAGCTGGCTGCCACTGGGCTTGCGGGTGTTACGCAAAATCGAGCGAATTGTGCGCGAAGAGCAAGACCGCGCCGGTGCGATTGAGGTGCTGATGCCGACCCTGCAACCGGCAGAGATTTGGCGCGAGTCCGGGCGTTATGAGGATTATGGTAAAGAGATGCTGCGCATCACTGACCGCCATAAGCGCGATCTGCTTTACGGGCCGACCAATGAAGAATTAATCACCCAAATTTTCCGCGATAATGTGCGTAGCTATCGCGACCTGCCGAAAAATCTCTATCATATTCAATGGAAATTTCGTGACGAAATCCGCCCGCGTTTCGGCGTGATGCGTGGCCGCGAGTTTTTGATGAAAGATGCTTATAGCTTCGATATTGACGAGGCTTCGGCGCGGCGTGCTTACCAGAAAATGTTTGTCGCCTATTTGCGCAGCTTCCGCCGGATGGGGCTGAAGGCCCTGCCTATGGCGGCCGATACCGGCCCGATTGGTGGTGATTTAAGCCATGAGTTTATCATTCTGGCTGAAACCGGCGAATCCGAAGTCTTCTGCCATGCCGATATTCTCGACCTGCCGGTGCCTGAGGCTGATTATGAGGGCGACTTGTCGTCGGTGATTGAGGCGTTTACGCAATATTATGCGCGCACGGATGAGATGCATGATGGCGATATGTTTGCGGCCAATGTGCCGCGCGATAAGCAACTGACGGCGCGCGGCATTGAGGTTGGGCATATTTTCTATTTCGGCCAGAAATATTCCGAACCGATGAAGGCGCTGGTAACCGGCCCTGACGGCAAAGACGTCGCCGTGCATAGCGGCTCTTACGGCATTGGCGTGTCGCGTCTGGTCGGTGGCATTATTGAGGCCAGTCACGATGATGACGGTATTATTTGGCCATGGGCGGTTGCACCGTTTCATATCGGGCTGGTGAATTTGAAAGCCGGCCATGAGGGTTGCGATGCGCTATGTGAAAAGCTGCATGACGCGCTGACACAAAACGGCCTTGATGTGCTGTATGATGACAGAGATGAACGCGCCGGTACGAAGTTTTCTGATATGGATTTAATTGGCCTGCCATGGCAAGCCGTTATCGGCCCGCGCGGGGCTGAAAATGGTGAGGTCGAGGTGAAAAACCGTGCCACCGGCGAAAAGCAGGTGCTGGCGCTTGATGCTGCGGTAGCTCTCTTATCCGCGCCGCCTGAAAAATAAAAGAAATGGGCAAGTGATGAGCAAGGCTTTCAGCTCTCTCGAATGGCATATTGCGGGGCGTTATTTACGCGCCAAGCGGCGTGAGAGCTTTATCTCCATCATTGCCGCCATCTCTTTTCTGGGTATTATGCTGGGCGTCGCGACGCTGATTGTCGTGATGGCGGTGATGACCGGATTTCGCGCCGATTTGCTCGACCGTATTTTGGGCGTCAACGGCCACGCCACCATTCGCGCCTATGAATCTCGTTTTGTTGACCGCGATGCGCTGGCGGCAAGGCTGCAAGAAGTCGATGGCGTAGTGTTGGCAACGCCCCTGGTTGACGGGCAGGCCATGTTGTCCTCCGGCGATGCGGCGCGCGGGGTTTTGCTGCGCGGTCTGCCGATTGAAAAGCTGCAACAATTGCCGAGCCTGCAAGGCAATATTATTGAGGGCGCGCTGGCCGATTTGGACAAGCCGAAAACGATTGCCGTCGGCGCGCGCTTGGCGGAGCGTTATGGTCTTAAAGTCGGGCAGAAAATATCACTCATCTCGCCGCGCGGCACGATAACGCCATTCGGCACGGCGCCGCGCCTGCGCCAGTTTAAGTTGGTCGCGATTTTTCGCGTCGGCCTGTCTGAATATGATTTGAATTTTACTTTCACCTCGATCGATACAGCGTCGCGCTTTTTCGGCTTTGGGCCTCATCAAGGTGCGGTTGATGTAATTATTGATGACCCTGATTTGATAGATGCGCGAGCGCCTGATTTGCGCGCGGCGGCGGGTGAGGGAAATTATCTGACTGATTGGAAGCAAAGCAATCGCACATTGGCGGGGGCGCTGGAGGTTGAGCGCAATGTCATGTTCATTATTTTGACCATGATATTGCTGGTCGCCGCGCTGAACATTGTGTCCGGTTTGATAATGCTGGTGCGCGATAAAGGCCGCGACATCGCCGTTTTGCGATCTATGGGGGCGAGCCGTGGCATGGTGCTGCGGATTTTCTTTATCACCGGTGCGAGTATTGGGGTTGTCGGCACGCTGGCCGGGCTGGTCGCGGGTATTGTGTTCAGCACTTATATTGAAGAAATTCGCCAGCTTCTCATTTGGGCAACCGGCGCCAATCTGTTTCCGGCTGAGGTTTATTTCCTCGAACGAATGCCGGCACTGATTTTGCCACGCGATGTGGTGCAAATCGCGCTGATGGCTTTGGCATTGTCGTTTCTGTCAACGCTATATCCGGCTTGGCGCGCGGCTTCGCAAGAGCCGGTGGAGCTTTTACGTAATGAGTAGAGATAGTCTGGTTATTGAAGGGATTGAACGCCGCTTTGAGCAGGGCGCGCGCGCGCTGAATGTGCTGCAAGGCGCGTCGCTGACATTGGCGGCGGGCGAGGTTGTCGCTTTGGTCGGGCCGTCCGGTTCGGGCAAGTCGAGCTTGCTGCATATTGTCGGCCTTCTCGAAAAGCCTGATGGCGGCAGTGTTTCTTTGGGCGGCGAGGTGATTGATACGGACGATGAAGCGGCGCGCACGGCTTTGCGTTTGCAGCATATCGGTTTTGTCTATCAAGCGCATAATTTGCTGCCCGAGTTTACGGCACAGGAAAATGTCGCCCTGCCAGCCAGATTGGGCGGACGGGCGCGTGCATCGGCCATGCAAGACGCAATGGCATCGCTTGAGCGGCTTGGGTTAGGCGACCGTGCCACGCATTTACCGTCTCAGCTATCGGGGGGCGAGCAGCAGCGCGTTGCGATTGCGCGCGCGCTGGCCAATAAACCATCATTGGTGTTGGCCGATGAGCCGACCGGCAGTCTTGATGGCGCGGCGGGTGAAAAAGTCGCTGATTTGCTGTTTGCCGAAGCGCGCCAGCAGGGCGCGGCCATATTATTGGCGACGCATGATGTGGAGCTGGCGGCACGCGCCGACCGAATTGTGCGCTTGCAAGACGGAAAAATTATCCAAACCTAATTAAGCTATTGAAAAAGAGCCCTTTTTATTTCTGTTGACAAAAGAACAAAAGAAGAACATATTATTCAACAGAGGAGAAAAGACGATGAAAAATATTTTGGAAGACATTGCCACTATTTGCACCTTGCTGGGCATGGGCACCGCCATCATCATGTGGGGCTCAATCGGCCAAGCGCTTGCATCGACCGCCAGTTGAACGGCTAAACCGGTTGAACCGGTTAAATAAGGGGGGTTATCCCCCTCAAATTATCTTTGCTTTGCTGACACGCTGCGCGGCTGCGCTACACTGGTTTCACCTTAGTGATTCCGGTTGCGTGTCTTATGTCAGAAACAGAAATAATAGAAGAACCAGCAGAGACCCGTCTGATGCGGCCTAAATTCGTTCACTTGCGCACCCATAGCGCCTATTCGCTGCTTGAGGGCGCCTTGCCTGTCAAAACATTGACGCAAACGGCGTTAGCCGCGTCTATGCCTGCGCTTGCCGTTACCGATCGCAATAATCTGTTCGGCGCATTGGAGTTTGCTGAAACCGCTGCCGGATTGGGTGTGCAGCCGATTATCGGAGCAACGCTGCATATTCGCGATGGGGAAGACAGCGGGGATATGGCTTTACTCGTCAAAAATGAGGCGGGTTATACCAATCTCATGGCATTGATTAGTGCGGCTCATTTGGAGAGTGATGGCAAAGAAAGGCCGGGCGTTACGCTGGACGATGTTGCAGCCGCGGCTGACGGTCTGATTTGCCTGACGGGTGGGCCGGACGGGCTGATAAATAAAATGTTGAAAACCGCTCAGAATGACAAAGCAAAGAAAAAAATAGATATATTAAACAATATCTTCTCATATAACCTTTATGTAGAGCTTCAACGATATGCTGATGCTGATACGGACGGTGTGGAGGAGGCATTGGTCGATTTTGCCTATGATATGGACTTGCCGTTGGTGGCGACCAATCAGGCTTATTTCGCTTCCGAGGATGATTATCGCGCCCATGACGCACTGATTTGCATTGCTGAAGGGCGTTATATTAATGAACAAGACCGGCGTCGTTTGACGCCTGACCACCGATTGAAATCAGCCGAGGAAATGTGCGCTCTGTTTGCTGACCTGCCGGAAGCGCTTGAGAACACGGTTGAGATTGCCCAACGCTGTGCGTTTCGCCCGACCGAGCATGCGCCGATACTGCCTGCATTCTCGAACACTGATGAGTTGGCCGAGCTGACGCACCAGGCCGAGGATGGTTTAACCGCGCGCTTGCAACAGGTTGAACCGGCTATGGACGCGCAGGCCTATCGCGACCGGCTGGCCTTTGAGTTAAAAGTCATCGGGGATATGGGATTTCCCGGCTATTTCCTGATTGTTGCTGATTTTATTAAATGGGCGAAAAGCCAAAATATCGCGGTCGGCCCCGGGCGTGGGTCGGGTGCCGGTTCAGTTGTCGCCTGGGCATTGACCATTACCGATCTCGACCCGCTGCGTTTCGGTTTGCTGTTTGAACGGTTTTTGAACCCTGAACGGGTGTCCATGCCTGACTTTGATATTGATTTCTGCCAATCGCGGCGCGATGAAGTCATCAGCTATGTGCAGCAGAAATATGGCCGCGAGCAAGTGGCGCAAATCATCACTTTCGGAAAGCTGCAAGCGCGCGCTGTGCTGCGCGATGTCGGGCGGGTGCTGCAAATGCCTTATGGGCAAATCGATCGCTTGTGCAAAATGGTGCCAAATAATCCGGCTAACCCTGTGACATTGGCTGAGGCCATTAACATTGAGCCGCGTCTTCAAGCCGAGCGTGATAGCGACCCGCAAGTGGCCGAGTTAATGGAAATCAGCTTGAAATTAGAGGGGCTGTATCGCCACGCCTCAACCCACGCTGCCGGCGTGGTGATTGGCGACCGCCCCTTGCAGGAGCTTGTGCCGCTTTATCGCGACCCGAAATCAGATATGCCGGTGACGCAGTTCAATATGAAATGGGTTGAAAAAGCCGGATTGGTGAAGTTTGACTTTTTGGGGTTGAAGACGCTGACCGTATTGGAAAAAGCCGTTGAGCTTTTGGCCGAAACCGGCGTCACCCTTGATATCAACAATCTGCCGCTTGACGATACGGCGACCTATGAATTGATGGGGCGTGGCGACACTGTGGGCGTTTTCCAACTGGAAAGCGCAGGCATGCGCGACGTGCTGCGCAAAATGAAGCCCGATAAGTTCGAGGATATTATCGCTCTGGTGGCGCTTTATCGCCCCGGCCCGATGGATAATATCCCGCTCTATATCGCCCGCAAAAAAGGCGAGAAAGAGCTCGATTATCTCTATGACACGCTGCAACCGATTTTGCAGGAGACCTATGGCGTGATGATTTATCAGGAGCAGGTGATGCAAATCGCGCAAACCCTGTCCGGATATTCATTGGGCGAGGCCGACCTGTTGCGCCGCGCTATGGGTAAAAAAATTAAGGAAGAAATGGCGGCGCAAAAAGCGCGCTTTGTCGATGGCGCGATTGAGGGCGGTGTGCCGAAAAACAAGGCGTCCGAAATCTTCGACCAAGTTGATAGCTTTGCCGGTTACGGCTTTAACAAAAGCCACGCCGCCGCCTATGCGCTGATTGCCTATCAAACGGCTTGGCTGAAAGCCAATCATCCGGTGGCGTTTTATGCTGCCTCCATGTCGCTGGATTTTGAACGTACGGACAAGCTTAATATCTTCAAGCAAGACGCTGCCAAGCACGACATCACAGTGTGCATTCCGGATGTCAATAAATCCGAGGCGCGTTTCGCGATTGACGGCAATGAAGTGTTTTACGCGCTTTCCGCCATTCGCAATGTCGGCACGCAGGCCATGCAATTGCTGGTCGAAGAGCGCATCGAAAACGGCCCGTTCAAGGATGTGTTTGATTTCGCGCGGCGCACGGCGGGCATCGGGCTGAACAAAAGATTGCTGGAGCATCTTATTGCGGCGGGCGCGCTCGACAGTCTCGAGCCGGACCGCGCCAAGCTGATGGGCGGCATTGAAATGCTGCTGGGCGAGGCCAGCATCACCCAAACGGAAAAAGAGACCAATCAAGAAAACTTGTTTGGCGAGGCCGATGTCAGCGAAAGCGCGACCCTGCCGGCGCCGCTTGTGCCGTGGTCAACCATTGACCGGCTGACGCATGAGTTTAACGCCATCGGCTTTTTCCTCTCCGGTCATCCACTTGATGATTATAAATCGCTATTGCAGCGCACCCGCGTGGCGTCGTTTGAGGATTTGGAGACCCGCGTCGAGAAAGAGGTGATGGTGGCCGGTGCGGTAATTAAGGTCGATGAGCGCAAATCCAAAAAAGGCAATCCGTTTGCTTTCATTACCTTGTCTGATGCGACGGGGCAGTTTGAGATGACGGCCTTTTCAGAGGTGCTGAATGGCGCGCGCGAGATTTTGCAAGTCGGCGCGTTGGTGGTGGCGACCGTCAGCATTGAACGCGAAGATGGCGAAATTCGCCTGCTGGCGCAAAGCATGCGTCCGGTTGATGATGTGGTGGCCAATACGGAAGCCGGTTTGCGTATATTCGTTGAAAAACCGGAAGCCTGTGATGGGCTGCGCACGCGGCTTGAGGCGGTTGAGCAGCCTAAACATAAACGCGGGGGGGAGGTGTCATTGGTCATTATGACGCCCGAGCGCGAGGTGGAAATGCGGCTGCCGCATAAATACGCCATTAACCCGCGCGTCGCCGGTGCCATCAAGGCCGTGCCCGGCGTTCTCCATGTCGATGAAGTTTAATTTTTAGCCGATTAAATCGCTTGCTCTTAGGGCTGTTTTTGCCTATACCACGCGCATTACTCACGCAGGGAATGCCCAATTGCCGGGTGCTCTTCGTGTCGAACATGGTGTTCGATGATAGCCCTGCGGCGGACAAACGAGAGAAAGGAAGGCAACGCAATGGCTGCACTGCCCGATTACAACATGCGTCAACTGCTGGAAGCAGGGGTGCATTTTGGACACCAAACCCACCGTTGGAACCCTAAAATGGCACCGTATATTT
>JAKMDW010000127.1 GCA_022426245.1 Alphaproteobacteria bacterium
GCCCAGCACATGACTGTTCATATTTTTACTGTTTACGCCTTTCGCAAACCAGCACGGTTTGCCGGGTTTAACGGCGATTTTCTCAAAAACGGGCGTAAAACCGAGCGCATAGAATAGCCTCATGCGAGCGGGCATTGCGTCGTTTCTTTTGTTGGGGCGACGTATCGGACATCGGATGACGGCTTTCGCGAGAACAGAATTCCGGACAATAATTATCGCTTTGTCAAACCAATGCAACCAACAAATGGTAAATTGAAGCGGCGGCGGCTTCTGCTATAAGCCGCATATGGAAGAGTGCGATGTCATCATTATCGGAGCCGGGGCAGCGGGGCTTATGTGCGCCATTGAGGCCGGAAAGCGCGGGCGTAAAGTTTGGCTTGTCGATCATGCTGCGAAAATTGCTGAGAAGATTCGTATCTCAGGCGGGGGACGTTGTAACTTCACCAATACCGGCACGGGCCCGGATAATTTCTTGTCGCAAAACCCGCATTTTTGTAAATCGGCGCTGACCCAATATAGCCAGCAAGATTTTGTCGCCATGGTTGAGCGATATGGCATTGCCTATCATGAGAAGGCTTTGGGACAGCTATTTTGTGACCATAAGGCGCAAGATATTATCGACATGCTATTGGCCGAAGCCGCGGGGGCCAATGTGCAGCTGGATATGCAAACCGATATTGTCCGCATTGAAAAAACCGATAGCGGCTTTCATGTCGCGACAAGGGCTCAGAAAGAAGCCGAGGCGAATGATACACCAACCGTTACGCATTGCGCCGCGCTGGTAATCGCCACCGGCGGTTTGTCGATACCGAAAATAGGCGCGACTAAATTCGGCTACGAAGTGGCGTGGCAATTCGGGTTGGGCGTTGTCGAAACGCGCGCCGCGCTGGTGCCGTTGACCTTTCAGGCAGAAATTCTCGCAAGGTGTAAGTCGCTGGCCGGTGTCTCGGTTGACGCCATTGTCAGCTGCGCCAAAAAAGGTTTTAGCGAGGCCATGCTGTTCACCCATCGCGGTCTCTCCGGCCCTAGCATTTTGCAAATTTCGTCTTATTGGCGCGAAGGGTTGGCGATTGAGGTCAATTTGGCACCGCAAGCCAATGTGGCCGCGCATCTATTATCGGTCAAGGCGCGCGGTGGCAAAGCGGCCATCGAAACCGTCCTCAGCGATATTATTCCCAAACGCTTGGCGATGGATATTTGTCAAACCGAAGCGGTGAGCGGTCGGCTGGTGGAGATTGCCAATAGCGCGATTGATAAAATCGGCGCCGCGGTCAATCATTGGCAATTGAAACCGGCAGGCTCGGAAGGCTATCGCACCGCCGAGGTGACGCTGGGCGGAGTTGATACGGCAGAATTGTCGTCAAAAACCATGCAGGCCAAGAATGTGAACGGGCTGTTTTTCATCGGTGAAGTGGTGGACGTGACCGGCCATCTGGGCGGTTATAATTTCCAATGGGCCTGGTCATCCGGCTTCGTCGCGGGTCAAAACGTCTAGTCGGGGATTTGGCAATATCGACGTCGCCTATGTCGCCAGCTTGCAGCTATCTTCGTCGCAGGTGGGGCAGGAACGTCACAGCCGCGCCTTATAAACCCAAATGCATTTTTAGTGGGCTGGCGGAGGGGGAGGGATTCGAACCCCCGGAACGCGCAAACGCTCAACGGTTTTCAAGACCGCCGCTTTCAACCACTCAGCCACCCCTCCTTTAAGGTGGGCGCGAACGCCCTTGCGACCCATGATCAGCAGGAGGTGATGTAGCTTGATTGCGGGACAATTTCAACCCGACATATTGCGTCGTGTTTTGGGTTTGCTTCTTAAGCCAAGCCGAATCCCCTATATTCAACCGCATTGTCTCTTACAGAGTGGTTACGCGGGAAATCAATGGCATGGCAACGCGAATGTTAAGGCTGAAAATTACTGTTGCAGCGACCTTATTGCTGGCCGGGTGCGCGTCGTTTTCTGACCGCCGCGCGGCAGAGGAACAAGGCCGCCGTGTGGCCGCCGGTGGCATTTATAAAATCGGCACACCTTATGAGATAGAGGGTGACTGGTATTATCCGCAAGAAGACGTGACCTATGACAATACCGGCATTGCCTCTTGGTATGGCACGAAGTTTCATGGTCGCCGTACGGCGAATGGTGAAATTTTTGATATGGATTTACTGACGGCGGCGCATCCGACCTTGCCGATGCCGGTGCGCGCTAAAGTCACCAATCTGGAAAATGGCCGCTCCGTGGTGGTGCGGATAAATGATCGCGGCCCATTTGCCAAAGACCGCGAAATTGATATGTCGCGTCACGCGGCTGATGTGCTGGGCTTTAAAGTCAAAGGCACGGCGCGGGTGCGGGTGCAATATCTTGGCCGCGCGCCGCTTTATGACAGCGCCGGACGCATGATTAAGCGTCAAGAGCCTGACCGCTTTATTGCCGAGAAGCCGAAAACACCCAAAGAGGATAGCCGTGTCACCGCTGCACCGGTTGAGCCTGTCGATGTTTTGACGACTGATGGAAAGGCGTTATCGAAGCCCGTGCCCGATGTCGGAGAGAAACGTTACGCGGTTCAGGTCGGCGTATTTTCCATGCACGAAAATGCTGTTGCGTTGCAGGATAAGCTAAAGGCGTTTTCGCCGGTCAAAATTGTTGAGGTGGAAATGGGCGGCGCGACGCTGTATCGGGTCAAAATGGGGGGCGCGAATATTCGCGCCGATGCCCGCTCAACGCTCGAAAGGCTGGTCGCAGCCGGTCACACTGACGCTGTGATTATTGAGCAATAGGGGAAGCAAATGAAACGACTGAAATCATTATGGGTGTTCATGGCGCTGCTGTTCCCTTTGCTCTTGCCAATGGGCGCGCAGGCGGTTGAAACCAAAGCCAGTTATGCGTTGTTGCTTGATGCAGAAACCGGCGTCGCTCTTTTTGAGAAAAATGCCGATGCGCGCATGAGCCCGGCCAGCATGAGCAAGTTGATGACGGTGCTGATGGCGTTTGAAGCCCTCGACTCCGGCGCTGTGACCGGTGACGAAGAATTTTTTGTCAGTGATGATGCGTGGCGGCGCGGGGGCGCGGCTTCCGGCGGGTCCACTATGTTTTTGAAGGCGCGCTCGCGGGTTTCGGTTTTAGACTTGCTGCGCGGGGTCATTATTCAGTCGGGCAATGATGCTTGTATCGCGCTGGCTGAAGGGCTGGCGGGCAGTGAGCCGGCCTTTGCCGAGCTGATGACGGAGCGGGCGCAAGAGCTTGGCATGTCGCGCTCGACTTTTTTAAATTCCACCGGCTTGCCCGAGCCGGAGCATAAAACAACGGCCCGCGATTTGGCGACTTTGGCGCGGCAGTTGATTAACAATCATGCCGATTATTACCGCCTGTTTAGCGAGCGCGATTTTACCTGGAACAATATTCGTCAGACCAATCGCAACCCGCTGCTTTACGCAAATATCGGGGCTGATGGGCTGAAGACCGGCCATACGCGCGAGTCCGGCTATGGGCTGGTGGCTTCGGCCGAGCAAAATGGGCGGCGGCTGATTTTGGTGATTAACGGGCTGAACTCAAAGCGCGAGCGTGCCCGCGAAGCGCGCAAGCTCATGACATTCGGCTTCCGCAATTTCAGCCGCGACCTGTTGGTTGAAGCGGGTCAGTCGGTGACTGAATTGCCGGTTTGGCATGGTGATGAGGCGAGCGTTAAAGTGACGACAAACCAGCGCTTTGACATTGTCACACCGCGCAGCGGTCGCCGCAAAATGGTGGCAACGGTGACGTTCGAAAAGCCGGTGCTGGCACCGATTAAAACCGGCGACAGGCTGGGCAAATTGCGGGTCACCTTGCCGGGCTTGGTGCCGCAAGAAGTTGATCTGGTGGCGGCTGAGGATATCGACAAGGGCAATGTGTTTGGCCGCGCGATAGACAGTCTCATTTATTTGATGGTGGGGGATTGATATGCGAGGAAAATTTATCAGCTTTGAAGGCGGCGAGGGCGGCGGCAAGTCCACACAGGCGACGCGTTTGGCTGGATATTTGCGGTCGAAAGGGCTTGATATTGTTGAGACACGCGAACCCGGCGGCACCAAACAAGGCGAGGAGTTGCGCGATTTGTTGGTGCAGGGCGACCCGGACCGTTGGTCTTCTTATTCTGAATTACTGATGATGACAGCAGCGCGGGTTGAGCATGTTAACCGCCTGATTGAGCCGTCTCTGGAAGAGGGTAAATGGGTGATTTGCGACCGCTTCTTCGACAGCACGCTGACTTATCAGGGTATTGCCGGCGGGTTGGGGCTTGATGTTGTGCGCCCGATGCAGCACATGGCGATCGGCAAAACCGTGCCGGATGTTACCTTTTTGCTCGATGTGCGCGAGGATGCGGGCTTGCAACGCGCGGCGAAGCGCGGCGGCGCGGCGCGGTTTGAAAAGAAAGATGCCGCGTTTCATCGCAATGTGCGCGACGGCTTTCTGGCACTGGCGGCGGAAGACCCGAAACGGATTGTGGTGGTCGACGCCGAAAACAGTTTCGATGCGGTCTGGCAGCAAATCGAAGACGTCATGCAAGAGCGTTTTAAGCTCTAGCCGCGTTGTGTCGGTCGGCCTAAAGTAAAACGCATGAGCTCCGCTGAAACCATTGAAGAACTGCCTGATATTGATGGCGATAATCCGCCGCGCTTGACCCGCGCTTTGGTTGGGCATCAGCCGCAACAGGAAAACTTTGTCAACGCGCTGAATGGCGATCGCATGCCGCATGCATGGCTTTTGACCGGCCCGAAAGGTGTCGGCAAGGCAAGTTTTGCTTATTTGGCGGCGCGCGCCGTGCTGACCGGTGGCAGCATTCAGTCCCTGTCTCCGGCGCTTGAAAATAGTGAGGCGCATCTGGTCGAAGAGGCGTCGCACCCCGATTTGTTCATTTTGAAGCGCGACTATAATCAGAAAACGCAAAAGTTTCGCGGTGACATTCCGGTTGATGCAGCCCGCGAAATGAAGCAATCATTCAACCTCAGCGCGGGGCGCGGCGGCTGGCGCGTTGCAATTATCGACAGCATTGATGATATGAATAAAAACGGCGTCAATGCACTGCTCAAACTGATTGAGGAGCCGCCGGAAAAATGCCTGTTTTTGATTGTCTGCCACAATCCGGGCCGCGTTTTGGACACCATACGCTCGCGCTGCCGCATGCTGGCGTTTAACGCGCTAAATGAAGCAGATTTGCAGAGCATTGTGCAGGGGCGGCTTGCGAGCAGTGACCCGAATGAGGTCGCTGCATCGGCATTTTTGGCGCAGGGCAGTGCCGGTTATGCACTGATGTTGTGCGAAGAAGGCGGATTTGATCTGTATCGCGACATGGTTGGCGTTCTGGAAACAGCACCGCGCCTTGATGTTGAGAAGCTGCACGCGCTGGCCGGACGCTTTGGCACACGCGCCTTACCCGAGCAGTTCAACATGTTTTGTTTTCTTTTGGCCGGCTGGCTGCACCGCTATGTGCGCTGTGCCGCAACAGGCACCGAATTTCAGCCGGTTTTCGAGGGTGAATTGGCGTTGGTGAACCGTCTTTTGGCCGCTCAGATTGGGGTTGAACCCTTTGTGGCCTTGTGGGAGAAGGTGGAGCGCGATAGCCGCTCGGTTGACGCGCTTAATCTCGATAAAAAGCAGGCTGTGTTGGAGTGGATGACGGGTTTTGCTGATGCCAGTCGGCAAAAGGCCGGTTAAGGACTTAAAGTGAAAGATAAGAACTTTTTCATAACTACCGCTATTTCTTACCCAAATGGCCGACCGCATATTGGTCATGCCTATGAGGTTATGGCCACTGATGCCATTGCGCGTTATCACCGTTTG
>JAKMDW010000130.1 GCA_022426245.1 Alphaproteobacteria bacterium
AGCGTTGAGGCGCGGCGCATGGCACCGACCACGCGATAGTTTTTCTCAAGCAATAATTTTGTGAGATAGGCACCGTCTTGGCCGGTCACCCCTGTAATCAATGCCGTTTTTTGCGCGCGCACGAAAAGTCCTCTACCATCTGAGCGAGCAAGCTACCCAATTCACAGCACCGCCGCAATGGACAAAAAATCGGCAAAACATGGACAAAACAATGCAAACGCGATAGACCATTAGGCTCTGAGAGAGGGCTAAATGGGCAAAAAGCGGGCACTTATTTCCGGCGTTACCGGCCAAGATGGTGCTTATCTGGCGCGGCTATTGCTGAAGAAGGGCTATGAAGTGCACGGCATAAAACGCCGCAGTTCCTCATTCAACACAAATCGCATTGACGATATTTTCATCGACCCTCATGAGGAAGATGTAAGCTTTTTTCTGCATTATGGCGATATGACCGACAGCAGCAATATTATGCGGCTGGTGCAAAAAATCGAACCGGATGAGATTTATAATCTGGCGGCGCAAAGCCATGTTCAGGTGAGTTTTGAGACGGCTGAATATACATCCAATACCGATGCTTTCGGCACATTGCGGTTTCTGGAAGCGCTGCGCACTTTAGGTGTTGGCGACAAGACACGCTTTTATCAGGCTTCGACCTCAGAGCTTTTCGGCAAAGCGCAAGCCGTGCCGCAAAATGAGACAACGCCATTTTATCCGCGCAGCCCTTATGCGGTGGCGAAGCTTTATGCTTATTGGATTTGCGTCAATTATCGCGAAGCCTATAGCATGCATGTGTCAAACGGGATTTTGTTCAATCATGAAAGCCCCTTGCGCGGCGAGACTTTTGTGACGCAAAAAATTGCCCGCGCCGTGGCAGCGATTGAGACCGGCGGGCAAGAAAAATTATATCTCGGCAATTTGGAGGCGCGGCGCGATTGGGGGCACGCAAAAGAATTTGTTGAAGGCATGCATCTTATCGTCAATCATCACCGAGGCGATGATTTTGTTCTGGCGACCGGCCGCACGGAAACCGTGCGCCGCTTTGTCGAACTAGCATTTGCCGAAATGGAGCGTGAGATTATTTGGCAGGGCGATGGCGTTGATGAAATCGGTATGGATGCCAAAACCGGAAAAACATTGGTCGAGATTGATAGGAATTATTTTCGTCCCACAGAAACCGATTTATTAATTGGTGACCCAAGTAAGGCGAAAGAAAAACTGGGCTGGGAAGCCAAAATCAAGCTAGAAGAATTGGTAGCCGAGATGGTTGGCGCGGCACTGGAAGAGGCGCGGTAGGGCGAACCCGGCAATAGCTATAAGTGATGAAAGTTCAGACAAATGGTAGATAAAAAAGTACTCGTCGACGACACTTCGCCGTTCGGCACCTATGACGGTGGTGCCCGTTTCCAAAAACATATTGCCAGAATTCGCCTTCTCCCACACAATTGGCTAGGCAAACGGCTGATGTTCGCGTTTCGCCGTATGGCGCGCAAACATATTGGCGACTGCGTCGATATGGAACTCTTTGGTGCAAAGATGCGGCTCTATCAGAAAGGCAATGCGTCCGAGAAACGTGCCCTTTTTGCGCCGCAATTTTACGACCTTGAGGACCGTTTAGCTCTTGCTGAACTGGCCGAAGATGGGGCCGTTTTTGTCGATATCGGCGCCAATATCGGCCTCTATAGCTTCTCCGTTGCCCGCGCCTTTGCCGATTTCAAGGGTACCAGAATCATTTCAGTCGAACCGCATCCAGAAATTCATCGTCGCCTCAACTTTAACAAAAGCCTGAACCCCGACTTACCGATCCAGCTTTTACAAGGAGGCATTGGCGCAAAAGAAGATGAAATGCAATTGCTGACCGGCGATGGCAATTTGGGGCAAACGCGAATTTTGCGCGAAAACGAAACCGATCACCCCGAGAGTATAACAGTTCCGATTGTCACGCTGATGGCCTTGTGCGAAAATTTTGACCTTCAACACATTGACGGCATGAAGGTTGACGTCGAGGGCTTCGAAGAAGCCGTGCTGCTGCCGTTTTTCGAAAACGCCCCCGACGCACTATTGCCGCGCCTCATTGTGATTGAAGACAATAGAAAAGAATGGGCGACAGACATTTTGGCAGCTGCCGCAGACCGCGGTTATCGGCTTGCCAAGAAAACACATATGAATTTTCTGTTGGAGCGTTCGTAAATAGCCACATTTCTTAACTGGGATTGAGAACCACATGGCCACAAAACCTCTTCGCATTTTGCATTGCGCCATGTTTTCGGCGAACAAATATGGTGCCAATTACTATTCCGGCCATACGCGGCTGTCCAACGGCTTCATTCGCAACGGGCATTTTGTCTATAATTTTTCTTATCGAGATGTCGCGCGCGAAGAAGCCCCGCTCGGCATAAAAGAGCTTGGCATGAAAAAAATGAATAAGCGCTTTGTCGAGACGGCGGAGCGTATCGCCGCTGATGTGGTGTTATTGGGGCACGCTGAGTTTATAGAGGCAGAGACGCTGATCGAAATCAAAAAGCGTCTGCCAAACTGTAAAATTGCCATGTGGTGGGTTGATTGGTGGCACAATCTGGTCAAATATGATGCCGTGATGCGCCGGCGCATGCCGCTTCTCGACGCCCTATTCATGACCAGTGATCCGGATTTTGTTCGCGAGAATTATGCGCCCACGCGCGATGTCGAGAAATTCTTCTTCATGCCGAACAGCTGCGACCCGTCCATGGATACTGGAAATGCCTATGACGTCGCCAAGCCGCTGCATGACATCCTTTTCATTGGCAGGTCATTTGGTAGCCGCAACGATCTCCTCACCCATATCAAACAAAATATGGGCGATCTAAATGTTGGCTTATACGGTCAAGGCCGTGAGAATTTTGTCACCGGCCATCGCTATATGCAATTGGTCTCAAATAGTCGCTTCGGCATCAGCTTTAATCGTGACAACGCTATGCCGCTTTATACTTCAAACCGCATGGTGCACCTCGCAGCCAATGGGTGTTTGGTTCTGACACCCGAAACGCCGCGCATGCGGGAACTGTTTTCGCAAGATGAGGTGGTGTATTTTTCGACCGCGCACGATTGTGAAGAAAAAGCCCGATATTACTTGGCACATTTAGACGAAGCGGCCGTAATCGCAAAAGCCGGCCAAAAGCGCGCGCATAAGGACTATGAAGCCCAGATGATTACATCGGAAATGTTAAGAAAATTATTGGCTTAGCGGGCCGGTGCCGGGGCTCTCTGATGCGCCGCGACCGCGGCCAAAATCACAAAATGTGCGAGGAATAACTGGCTGCGATAGAAGTCATAAGCGAACATTCCGACAATCAACATCATGAGCATCATCAATAAAGAAAAGTGGTTTTTAAACTGTAAACCTAAGCGGGCAATGCTCGCCAACATTACTGAATAGGCAATCAGACCGGCCGTCCCCATCGCGGTCAGTACTGAAACAAATATATTGTGCTCGTGGTACAGATGCTTCCGGGTCAATAGTTCTTCACGCACATCGAGACCGTAACCAAATATTGGTTTTTCGGTGAAGAGGTTCCATGCATTTTGCCAAATTTCAGTGCGGTAAGATGAATCGCCATCCAATAGCATTGCCAAGCGCCGAGCAGGGCCCGCAAACTGCGTGAACACCAGTCCCCCGATGAGCCCAATAGCGATCGCGACTAGGGCAATCAGTCTCGGATGTTTAGGGAACATAACGACAAGAAAAACTCCTGAACTGATAAAAAGTGCAACCCAGCTGCCCCGATTACCTGTTGCAAGCAGTGCGATAAGTGCCATTGCCCCGAAGAAAACAGCTAGAGGATATCTAAACCTGCGCGCCAAGCCTTCATAAAAGGCTAAATACAGACTTAGCATTGCCAGCCCAGCAGCCTTGAAGCCCGCTGTATTAGGGTTTCTATCCATACCCTGAAAACGTGTATCAAAAATATTCAAGTCCACCATGGCGGGCGTATAAGGTATAAAGTGCAGTGCGAGACCGAGTGTGGCAGCGACAAAAAGGGGTCGCTCAGACGTTACTCGCCAATGCAAAAGGCATGAGAAAATTGTAAAAAGAAGCCAATATCGTGGGCCGAATTGGAGCATTGTGCGCCATGCTTCCTCCGACTGGGCGTTTAGTGCGTTGGATATCAGCATAATGGCCCATATAGCCCCAAAAGATATATGCACCCATTTGCTCGCCACCAGTGCTTGCTTAACTTGATCGAAGCCAATCCAATGCAGGCTGGCTATATAAGCAAAAAGCAGCAGAAATGAGAACAGGTGGAATATCGCATTGTCAAACGGTAAAGCCGCGACAACTGCGAATGCCACGCCTTGCATTGCTCGCGTCAGAAAAACCGGAACATTTATGAGGTCTGCTTGCATAGCAATGTCTTACCAAAGTCGAAGCCTTTTTCAATAATTATCCGGATTATAAGAGAGTTACTGACAATAAGAAGAATTATCAGACTTGAAATGTTAGATGCTGCTTCTTGAATTACAGCACTTCAACATTATTCCTGAACCGCTTTTTAATACAAGCATGTATTGCAATAGGTACTGCGCCGACTTTGCTATAACTCTATTTGCCTAAAAACCCAATCATGCCCATGATCATCAAGCTTCTTGAGACGCGATAGCTCGGAGCCATTGCAAGCTCACCCAGCTTCTAAACCCAAACCTAAATCAGTTATTTTTTTTCTTTTCCTTTTTTTCTAATCCGGTGGCTTCTTTCTCATCTTTCGCGTTCAGCACACGCGTCAATTGCTGAAGCGCCTGTTGCCTGGCCATTTGGGCCCGTTCTAATTTATATCTCGCATCCCGCAACTCCTCGTCAATTCGAGTTACAAATGCCAATAGTCCTCTTGCTTGAGGGGAAAGATCAGAGACCTTTTTTTCTTCGCCATCAATTGTAATGGTTTTTTCGTTTTCAATATTTTCGCTCATCAAAAGCCCCTTTCCAAGTACTTCGATTAAATAATATCTATCTGATA
>JAKMDW010000133.1 GCA_022426245.1 Alphaproteobacteria bacterium
AATCAGTCAGATGTCGCCATAGGGTCGGTTTGCTGTCGGCTTGCGCGATGGAGACAGAAAGCGGACGCCCCGATTGCTCAACCAGTCGGCGCAGCATCGCCATTTCTGCGTGCATATCGTCGAAGTCGGACACAAATTGCAACGTGCCACGACCGGCGCGCTTCAGCCCCATGGCGATGCCCTGCAACTCTTTTTCGCTGGCGGTGAGGGTCGGCGTCGGGGTGCCGTCAGCCGAACGGTGATTAAGGGTGCGGGAGGTGGAAAAACCCAACGCCCCGGCCATTACCGCATCATGGGCGAGGTCGGCCATTTTGGCGATGTCCTCATCGGTTGCGTCTTCACGATTGGCCCCGCGCTCCCCCATCACATAAACGCGCATGGCGGCGTGAGGCACTTGCGCGGCGAGGTCAATGTCAAAACGGCGCGGTGTCAAAAAGTCGAGATAATCGGCAAAGCTCTCCCATTGCCACGGCAGACCTTCGGCCAGCACCGGAAATGGAATATCCTCAACGCCCTCCATTAACTGAATGAGGCGGTCATGGTCGGCTTCATGGACAGGGGCAAAACCGACACCACAATTCCCCATCACTGCGGTGGTGACGCCGTGTAATGAAGATGGGTCGAGCGTGTCACCCCATGCGGCTTGGCCGTCATAATGGGTATGAATATCGACAAAGCCGGGCGTCACAATCTGGCCCTTGGCGTCGATTTCATTTTGTCCTTTTCCATCGACTTTGCCGACCAGCGTGATGACGCCTCCATCAATGGCAATATCGGCCTCAAACGGCGCACTAGCTGTGCCGTCATAAACCAACCCGTTGCGAATAATGGTATCGTGTGTGTTCATTTTGCTTTCCTAGAACCGCGTATCGGCAATCGTTGTGCGGTGCAGCAAGCGGTCATATCCGTCATAGCCGCCTGTTGCGGCATGCAGCAGCGAGCGATTGTCCCACATGACCAACATGTCTTTCGACCATTTATGCGAATAGATGAAAGCCTCATCGGTTTGATGGCCGTAAAACTCAATCAGCAGCGCATCGCTTTCTGCCTTCTCCATATCGGTGAAGCCCTGAATATAGGCCGCCGATGAGAACAACGCCTTGTTGCCGGTTTCGTGATGGGTGCGGACGAAGGGGTGTTCGCGCTTTTCACGCGCCTTTTCGCTCGGGATAATTTTCATCGACCGACCGCTTTCCTGGTCATCATCGCCATAAGCGCCGGTCGGCGCATAGCCCAATTCAGCCGAGTGAATGGCCGTGAGTTTATCGGCAATATCGCGCTTGGCGTCGGGCAATTGCTCATAAGCAGCTACTTGATCAGCAAACAGCGTATTGCCGCCATGCGGGGGAATGGTGATGCCAAACAGACAGGTGCCGGCGGGCGGCACTTCCAAAAAGCTCCAATCGGAGTGAAAGGCTTCGGCAAAAATCGGTGTGGTCTCGTCGGCATTGCGCTGAATGGCGGCAATGTTTTCATGGCCGTCAATATGGCCAAAAAACGGGTCATCACCAAATTCACCAAATGAAAGCGTGATGCGTTCAAGGTCATTATCGCTAAGCTGTTGGTCGGGAAAGGCGATGATTTTGTTTTGCACCCAAATGGCGCGCAATTCTTCGGCTAAATCGGCGGAAATGTCTTGCGTCAGATCAATGCCGGTTACCAGCGCGCCGCATGTTGCATCGGATTTTTCTACTGTTATGGCCATAATTTTTCTCCCTCATAATGGCGCTTAATTTTCTCGCAGACTTATTCCACTCAATTATCCCACTCAATTATTCCACTCAATTATTCCGCTCAATTATTCCACCATGGCTGCTCAGAATAGGGACGAATATCAACCTCATGACTCCAGGCCGAGCGGTGCTGGTGCGCAATATGATAATAAGTTTCTGCCACTTTTTCCGGAATGACAAGCATGTCTTTGCCGTTGCCGCGTTCTTCCAGCAGTTTTTGATAATTTTCGGGGCCGAGCAGTTTGCCGATTGTGTCGGGCGCTTCAATCGCCGCATCAATATAAATATGGCAGATATGAATACCCTTAATGCCCAGTTCGGCATTTAGTGATTGGCACAGAAGCCGCCGCCCGCCAATGGCGGCTGCGTGGGCGTGCTGTCCGGCATTGCCGCGCATGGCAGAGGTGGCTGATGTGACCAAAATTTTGCCGCCGCCGCGCGCTTCCATAATCGGCGCAATAACTTTGGCCAAACGAAACAGAGCCAGGCTGGTCAGTCGCCACCCCATCTCAAATAATTTGAGCGGGGTTTCCTCTAAAGTGCGGTCGCCGAATTGCGCGCCGAGATTGAACAGCACGACTTCAATAGGCCCCTCATTCTTCTCGATATCGACAATCAGGTTTTCAATTGCGTCATCTTCAATGGCGTTGAGCAAGCGCCCCGATGCGCTGCCGCCGGCATCTGTAATATCACTTACCAGCTTATTGAGGCCGTCCTCATCGCTGCGGCGCGCCAAGACCGTATGATAGCCTTCCATCGCGAATTTTTTGCCGACATTGCCGCCGACACCGGCACCGGCACCGAGGATTAGACATACAGGTTTTTGGCTCATTAATTACTCCTATGCGTTCCCATTCGCTGTGGGACAACAGTCTGCCACATAAAAAAATAATGTCCTCAAAAATATCATTTTCCGATTTTAGCACCTGCGATATCGGTTTCGAGGGCGGTCTGAATTTTTCGCCTGCGCCGCGCACCTAATCGCAGGCACAAAAAACTGCGCGGGGCATTTGGCGTTGCCAAAGCCGCGCGCAGTTCATCTTTAGACGCTTATTTGCCTGAATTGGCAGGAACAAAAAGCGGCAAAATGCAAAACGCCGTGCCGATAAGGCCAATGACCAACATCAGCGGATTGCCCAGAAGCGAAGGCTCAGGCAAAGCGCTGCCGACGCCCATTTGTTCGATAAAGGCTGTCGCAGTTTGCGGAATTTCAACGCCTTGCGCGGCATAATTATTCAGTGTCCAAGCATGACGCTGCTGCATCAGAGCCATTTGTGCGCCGATGAAGATAAAGTTGGCGCCAACGGCAAGACCAAACAAAACGGCCAGACCTTTGGCGACCGCATTGTCGGTATTGCGTTCAACAAGAACCGAAGTCACCCGCATGCCGAGCCACAGCAAAAATGCCGAGCCGATAAACAGCAGAGCACTTGAATTGTATATCTCTGCATAAAACATATTCGAAGCTGTCATTGCGTTCATTTTTCCCTCCAAAAGTAAATCACGCTGCCGCCTGTTGCGGCGGTTCAGAAAGAGTGACGAAAAACCTTTCTTTTGTCCCGTTAAAAGGGGCCAAAACAGTTTTTTTGGGGTAGGCCTATCGTGAACAATCTCTAGCGTTCTGGCGGTGAAAGAGCTTCACGTAAATTCAATTTTGGAGGGAAAAATGGAAGAATTTCAAATTTGGTCACTTTATCAATCGGCACGTGTCGGCAATGGCCTGATGATGATTGCGAGCGTTCTGGTTATTTGGTTGTCATTGCGCACGGCCATTCAAACACGTTCACCGGTCAGTGGCGAAGAGTCGAACATGGTTGCAAAAGTGCTTTCAACGGCGTTTTGCCTGCTCAATGTGTTCTTTGTTTATGGCATATGGACGTTTGCGAGCTACAATAATCCGGTAACAGCCGGCGCGTTGTCTGAACTCAAAGCCAGTGGCACAGAGCTGACCAATGTTGGTAACGGTTTTATCGATTTTGTCGGCACAACTGAGCTGACCGGCATTGGCCCGATAGCTTATCTGTTCTTGGCTGTCATCACACTGATGATGATGGGCGCCATCTGGTCGCCTAAAGAAGAAAGCTAAGCCGCAATAGCGGCCGCAAGGCGGCAATGGAATTGTTGCTGCTTGGCGATGCGGCACTGGTGACGCTCAATCCGATAGTTTTTCAACCAATGGAAGATATTTTTTGAGCCGCGCCAGCGCTGCATCGCCGGTGCCCGCGTCATCGGCCCGCCAATGATCGACAATAATAGCGTCCGGACGCACCAGAACCAACCCATCATCACAATATATCGCGTTGGCATCTGTGCGTGGCAAGCAACGCAGCTTAATGGGAAACGCAACATCTAATCGGGCGACGCAATCGTGCCAAATCTCAGCCGCCACCGCCACGCCCGCGACCAGGACATAAGTGGTTGAAAACCAGTCATGGATTGATGTTTGTTGGTTATCATCAAGCCAAATATGGGGCGCCCGTCGCCCGCGTCTAACCGCCGGCACGAAGTCGCTTACCGCATCTGCGCCGGGCGGCGCGGCCTCAGTTTGCGGCGAAATAAGCGACGACGCCGTTTCATGCCCTAAAATAATATTGTCGTAATCGGCATATAATCGCGTCGCCTCCACGCCTGAAGCGGTATCCTCTTCCAGCATAATGGCCATTATCAGCTCGCGCACACCATTGGTGATATTGACGCCATGCGCAATTCGCTTCAAAGCGGCCGGCATCATCTCCTCTTGATAAGAGGCGAGCACGCTCTGCGCGGCTTGAGCGCGCAAAACATAAGCTAGTTTCCACGCCAGATTGCGGGCTCCGGCAAAGCCGATATTATTGCCCATGCCGCCGGTTGGCAGCGATATATGGGCGGCATCTCCGGCCAAGAATATCCGCCCCTGGCTGAATTTTGTCGTGCATCCCGGCGTCGGCTGCCAATGACCGGTGCTGGTAATTTCAAGCTCAAGCTGCGCGTCACCGACAGCGTTTTGGATGCGCTGTTTAATTTGCGCCGGCGTCAAATCATCGGCATGCGGCTTGAAAAGCTGACAGCGCCAACGCAATTTGCCGTCGAGCGGCTGGAAAACCGTGACCTCTTGCCCGGTGACTGTATAAAGCAAACTGCCTTTGCGTGTGCCCACTTGTTGTGTCAAATCGGCACAAAAAATGACATCTTGCGAATAGGTCGGCAGCGGGTTGGCCTCAAGCTCACTTCCGATAAGCGTGCGGATTGTGCTGTGCGGGCCGTCAGCGCCGATGAGATAATCGGCCGTGATTTTTGTGGCCGTGCCGGATTTGACATCGCGCATTGTCAGTTTGACTTCTTGCTCGTTCTGCGTGATGTCGGTCGCCTCTGTCTCGAACCGACAATCAATCAGCTTTGTGCGTTGCGCCAGCGCCAATAGCTCGGTTTCGACATAATCCTGACACGTCATCACCGGAAGACACGGGCTGACGGTATTGGGCACGGTGTGAAAGGATGGGCTGGCAATCGAGGTGCATGAGGTGTCGAGCAGTGTTGTGCTCCAACGATTAAAAGCCGTCCAGTCTGGGCCCAGACCGGTGTGTTCGACTTGTTTTTCAATGCCGAGACTACGCATCAATTCCATTGTATTGACATCGACAAAACGCGACCGCGGATGCGTGTTCACAGCGCTGCGCCGCTCCAGCAAAAGCGTTTTTATGCCCTGTTGTGCCAGCAATAGAGCGCAGGAAAGACCGATCGGCCCGCAGCCGACAATGCAAACCGGCGCTGTGGTCACTTTTCGTCTCCGGCGTAATGCGCACCATGGCCCGCAAACAGGCGTGTGCCTTTAGCGCATCTATATATGTTTTCCAAAGCCATGTTCTTCTTATTTCTGTTTCGGCTTCACTATCACTAGCCCGAAACGGCGTTATTATTCAAGATAAACAAGCAACAGGGGAAGGGGTGCGTCCACCGCGCCATATCTGTCGGTTTCAATCCGGTACGATGTCAGAATAAGCATGGGGCAAAACGTCGGGCAGGAAAGTCACCGCTTCACCTAACCCGCAGAAACATCTGCATTTTTTTGGCGGGCTGGCGGAGAGGAAGGGATTCGAACCCTCGATGCGGGATTACCGCATACTCCCTTAGCAGGGGAGCGCCTTCAGCCACTCGGCCACCTCTCCACCTGCGGTGATAACGAAGCGGCCACGCTTTTTCAAGCGCTTTCCGCGCATTTTCAAAAGCGTCACTTTATTGCAACGCTTGGCCGATGAAAAACCGAAATGCCACGCTCTATCATAGACACGCATCGACGTTTGAATTTGTCAAATTCCACTTAATTAGTCGGAATTGGAACGCTGGCAGTTGAGGTGGCTGCTCTTTATTGGGCAGCCCTCAAGCATGTTTTATTCCTTTTTTAACTATGCCGAGGGGATAAGGCTGTGATGAGCAAAATTAGTTTTTCAAAATTCGTATGGGCGATGGCCGCCATTTTATGGACGTTTACGCCGCAAGCGCCGGCGCAGGCACAATCGACTCTCCTTAACGCGTTATCCTCGTCGGGAGTTTATCGCATTTTGAATAGTAGCGATGCGGTATACTCGCGATCATTTACTACAGATGCTTCGGCAACGGTGACCTCCATGGTTGTAAGAATGGCCAATTCAGGACTGCAAAATTCGGGAACGTTATCTGCTGGCATTGATATAACCGTGGGGGGCAATGCATTTTCCTTCTCCAGTTATAATTCGAACGGGTTTTTAACCACGTTTACCGGCAACGCAGTATTGGCGGCCAACACGACATATGAAATCCGATTTGTATGTAGTAATTGCGACACCAATTCTTTCGCAATTTATGAGCACTCAGTGGCGTCGACCGGCTGGCAATTTACCACAGCACAAAAATTCGACGTTCAGCTGTTAGGGGCAGCAAACGCGGCTCCCGTGCTTTCATCCATCGGCAATCAAACGCACCGTCAGAATGAGGCTTCATTATCCGTCACCCCCAGCGCGACAGATTCAAACAGCAATGATACGCTGACTTATTCAGCCACCGGCCTGCCGACCGGCTTGAGCATTAATACAAGCTCCGGTGCGATTACCGGCACGCCGACAACGGCAGGCACATATAATGCCAGTGTCTCTGTCTCCGATGGCAATGGCGGTTCTGACAGCGAGAGCTTCACTTGGACCATCACCGCCAATAATGCGCCGGTCTTGTCTTCTATCGGCAATCAAAGCGGCACCATCGGCACGGCGATTTCCATCACCCCAATGGCCAGCGATGCCGACAGCGATAGCGTGACCTGGTCGGCCAGTAATTTGCCTTCCGGCATGAGCATCAACACCAATAATGGCGCCATCACCGGCACGCCCGACACCAATCAGTCGCTTTCGACCACCGTCACCATTAATGACGGCTATGGTGGCACAGATAGCGAGAGCTTCACTTTCACCATTGCCAATACCGCTCCGGTGCTTGCCATGTTTGGCGCGCAGTCCAGCACAGTGGGCCAGGCGGTCAACCTGTCGCCATCGGCCAGCGACACCAATGGCGATGCGGTCTCTTGGGCAGCAACTGACCTGCCATCAGGCTTGGCGATTGATGCGAATACCGGCGCCATTACCGGCACACCCGATACGGCAGACAGCTATACCACCATTATTTCCATCTCTGACGGCAATGGCGGCACGGATAGCGAAAGCTTGACGTGGGATGTCGTTGTCGGCAATAGCCCGCCAATGTTGACCCCGATTGAGGATCGCAGCGGGACGGTGAACGAGGCGCTGACCTTTACACCGGCGGCCAGCGACGCCAATGGCGACGCCATTAGCTATGCGGCCAGCGGCCTGCCGTCCGGTCTCAGTATTAACGAAACCACCGGCGAGATTAGCGGCACACCGAGCGCATTGGGCATTTATACGGTCACCATAACGGTTAGTGACCCTGATAGCGCGACCAACACGGCTGAGTTTGAGTGGAGCATTGCCGAACCCGCCGCGACGGTAGGCACAACCGAGGATAGTGTCCCAGATATTACAAACACGCCGACAGCCGATGCGACGGTTGTGCCAATGCTCGACAGCCATGCGATGGAAATGTTCGACATTACGCGCCAAAGCATTGTGCCGGCCATTCGTATGGCGACCAAAATCGGTTTGTCGCGTCTGGCCGAGCTGCGTGATAATTCGCAGGAGAGCCGCAATAATCGTTCCTCTCACAACATTAAACTGGCCTTTAACGATAAGGGATTGCAACAAATGGCCGATAGCGGGGTTAGCCAGCTGGTCAATGATTTGGCCGGTCTGACCTCTGACTTCGTGCTGCCCGAGGGGATGGCCGTATGGTCGCGCACGCAGTCGATTATGGGCAATCTGCAAACCGCCAGTTCGGGGCAAAGCGTCAAAGTGGACGGTAATAATATCACCTTTGGCGTGGATTATCGTTATACGCCTGAGCTGACTTTGGGATGGCTGTATCAAATCGCCAATAGCGAGACGAAATCGACCAGTCAAAGCGCGGAAACCGACCTCGATGCTGGGCTGTTCATGGTCTATGGCAGCTATCTGCTACAGCCCGATTTCTATCTGCAAGGGGGTGTCGGCACCGGCAAGCTGGAATTTGAAATCGACCGCACGGTGAATGGCGATGATTATAGCGCAACCCGCGATGGCGAAAAAATGCACTGGATGCTGGCCGCCAGTCGCCGCTTCCAGCTTGAGAATTTTGATATGACGATGACGTTGGACAGCGCCTATCAGTCGATTGAGCTGGATGGCTATCGCGAGAGCGTTGGCATGGCGACTTATCAATATTTGAGGCAGGAAATGCGGACTTATTATGTCGGCGGCAATGTGCGTTTCTCTAACAGTTTTCAGAATGAACTGGGCGAGGTGAGCCTGTCGGGCGAGATCGGTTATCAGGCCGATATGAGCGACGATACGGTGGCGCGCGCGTTCTTGCTGGGCGACCCGTCAACGGTTTATGAATACCGCATGGACGCCGATGATGATGAGCAGTCGCTGTCGCACAGCAATTTGGTGCTCAGCGCCTCTTTGCTCACGGAAACGGAATGGCTGTTCAATGCCTCGTTTGACTTCTTCGGCTATGAAGCCGGCACATTAACCGGCCTGACCGTTTCGGCATCGCGGGCGTTTTAGCTCTAAAATTCCTCTTTGAAGGGGCGCAGATCGAGCTCTTGCGTCCAGGCGGAGCGATGCTGTTCGTGCATCATGAAAAATGCATCGGCAATGGCGCCGATTTCCAGCGCGCCATCTTCGCCTTTGCTGTCCAGATATTCAGCGAAATTCTGGCGTACTTTCTCGCCATTTATCGCGCCATCGATAACCACATGCCCGACATGAATGCCGTGCGGATTAAACTCTCGCGCCAAAGACTGCACCATCATACGCAGCGCCCCTTTGCCCGAGGCGAAGGCCGCGAAATTGGCTTTGCCGCGCAAGCTGCCGCTGGCACCGGTGAATAAGAAGCTCTGACGCGGCGCGCTATCGGACTGGTTCAGCATAAGCGGCACAATGGCTTGCGAAACCAGAAAGCCGCCAAAGCAAATGACTTTCCACATTTCTTCGAACACTTCCGCCGTCACGTCGAGGAATTTCTCGGGGCGGTTATTGCCGGCATTATAAATTGCCAGTTCCAGCGGACGCCCATCAGCTTCAATCGCCTTAACGGCTTTGATGACCGCCGCCTCATCGGTTACATCGGCAAGCAGGGGCGTGGCACTGCCACCGGCTTTGGTGATGTCGGCAACCACCGCCTCAATCTTTTCCGCCGTGCGGCCATTGACGAAAACATGCATGCCGCGCTGCGCCGCCCGATGGCATAATTCTGCACCCAGACCTTGACGCGGGCCGACCCCGAATATCACCGCATTGGTTTTTGCTTTGCTCATAATCTGCTCCCTCAGGCTTGCTTGCGGTGCAATGCTTGCTGCCGCCAAATCTTATGTTATGTTGCCGCCAGAATGGCAGGCTTGCAATAGCTTGCGCGAATAGGAGTGAATTATGTTTCGGGGTGCCTTTACGGCTCTGATTACACCTTTCAAAAACGGCGCGCTGGACGAAGCGGCGCTGCGTTCGCTGGTGGAATGGCAAATCACCGAGGGCATTCATGGGCTTGTGCCGGTTGGCACAACGGGTGAGTCACCGACGCTGAGCCATGCCGAGCACGAGCGCGCGGTCGAGGTGGTGATTGAAGCGGCAGACAAGCGCGTGCCGATTATCGCGGGCGCAGGCTCCAACGCCACGGCGGAGGCGATTGCCTTTACCCAGCACGCTGAGAAAGCCGGTGCCGATGCGGTGCTGCACGTCACGCCCTATTACAACAAGCCGACGCAAGACGGTATGGTCGCGCATTTCACCGCCATTGCCGAGAACACCGGCCTGCCGATTATTTTGTATAATATCCCCGGGCGCTCAGTGGTTGATATGACGCCCGAGACGATGGGGCGTTTGGCCGAGATTAAAAACATTATCGGCGTTAAAGATGCCACCGCCGATATGGGCCGCATCGCGCAGCAGGCGGCGGCGTGTGGCGATGACTTCATTCAGCTTTCGGGCGAGGATGCCAGCGCGGTAGAATTTAACCGCGCGGGTGGCGTCGGCGTTATTTCGGTTTGCGCCAATATCGCGCCCGCCAAATGCGCCGCCATGCAGCAAGCCACGCTGGATGGCGATTGGGACAAAGCCGCGGCGATTTTGGCCGCGTTACTGCCGCTCATGGAGGCGCTGTTTTGCGAAACCAGCCCGTCTCCGGCCAAATATGCGATGGCGCGTATGGGCAAATGCGCCGAGGAAATTCGCCTGCCATTGCTGCCGGCCAGCGCCATGGCGCGCGGGCGCATCGACGCGGCGCTCGATGAGTTGGGTTTCTAGTCATGTCTGCCAAAGCGGGTGGCCGCAAAAAATCCGGCGCTAACAAATCTTCAGGCGACGGCACCATTACCGAAAACCGCCGCGCCCGCCGCGATTTTGAGGTCACTGAAACCTTCGAGGCCGGTCTTGTGCTGCAAGGCACAGAGGTGAAAAGCCTGCGTCAGGGCAAAGCCAATCTGGCGCATAGCTTCGCCACGGTGCGCGCCGGCGAGGGCTTTTTGATGAATGCCGATATTCCCGAATATGTTGCCGGTAACCGCCACAATCACAAGGCGACGCAGCCGCGCAAGCTGCTATTGCACAGGCGCGAGTTGAACAAAATGATGGCGGCGGTGCAGCGCGACGGCATGACGATTGTGCCGCTCAAACTCTATTTCAATGAGCATGGCCGCGCCAAACTTCTGCTCGGCCTCGCCCGTGGCCGCAAAAAAGGCGATAAGCGCGATGTTGAGAAAAAACGCGATTGGCAGAGACAAAAAGCGCGCCTGATGAAAGACGGCTAGCCTGACTATTTGACTAGCCTCTCCCGCACAGTCTTAAAAACCCCCTCAAACATTTCCGTTGTTAGGCGGCCGGTATTGGTGTTGTAGCGCGAGCAGTGATAGCTCGACATGAGCGTGAAATCG
>JAKMDW010000033.1 GCA_022426245.1 Alphaproteobacteria bacterium
TCATTGCCCTTGCCGGTCGCGCCATGACATACCGCATCGGCACCGGTCTGGGCGGCAATCTCAACCTGCCTTTTGGCGATAAGAGGCCGCGCAATGGACGTGCCGAGCAAATAAACGCCTTCATAAAGCGCATTGGCGCGAAACATTGGGAAGACATAATCGCGGACAAATTCCTCGCGCAGGTCTTCGATGAAAATCTCTTTAATGCCCAGCATTTCGGCTTTGGCCCGCGCCGGTTCCAGCTCTTCACCCTGACCCAAATCGGCGGTGAAGGTCACGACCTCGCAGGCATAGACATCCTGCAACCATTTCAAAATGATTGAGGTGTCCAAGCCGCCCGAATAGGCCAGCACAACTTTGTTGATGTCGCTTTTCTCGACCATCGCTTTTCTCCATATCTCGCGTCTTTATAAGCCGAATGGCGAAAAAGGGAAGCATTTGGCGCAATGAAAATATTTTCATGTTTCAACCAGAGCGTGTGGTGAAATATACCAAACACGCATAACTATATGTTCGGGAGGCAATCACTGCCTTTCGGTGGCAATCGGGCGCTAGGCCTAATGTAGAGTATTTGCAATCGTAAACTAGCCGGACTTGTTGTTTGGATTATATGTTGCCCGATTGCCGCTTTTCTTTTCCGCTGCGTTAGCGACCCAAATTACGGGTCGCCAATTCGGCCTTTTTCTTTTCCGCTGCCGATTGTTTGACGCTGGCTGATTTTAACTGGCCACACGCGGCCATAATATCGCGCCCGCGTGGGCGACGCACCGGGCTGGCATAACCGGCGCGATTGACAATATCGGCAAAGGTTTGCATGCGCGCCGCGTCTGAACATTCATAGGGCGCACCGGGCCAGGGGTTGAACGGAATGAGATTTATCTTGGCCGGAATACCGGCCAAAAGTTTGACCAAAGCCCGCGCATCGGCATCGCTGTCATTAACGCCTTTCAGCATCACATATTCAAAAGTAATACGCTTGGCATTGGACAGGCCGGGCCAATTGCGACACGCCGCCAGCAAATCCTCAATCGGATATTTCTTATTGAGCGGCACCAATTCATCGCGCAGTTCATCGGTCACCGCATGCAGCGATATGGCCAGCATGACGCCGGTTTTCTCGCCCATATCGGCTATTTCCGGCACCACGCCCGAGGTGGATAGGGTGATGCGCCGCTTGGACAGGCTCAATCCGTCGCCATCGCTCATCACATTCAACGCCGCGGCCACATTATTGCTATTATAAAGCGGCTCGCCCATGCCCATCATCACCACATTAGTGACTTTGCGGGTGCCGCTATTGGATTGTTCGTTTTGTCCCCAATCATCGAGGTCGTCGCGCGCCGCCACCATTTGGCCGGTAATCTCGGCGGCGCTTAAATTGCGCACTAATTTTTGCGTGCCGGTATGGCAAAAGCGGCACGTCAATGTGCAGCCGACTTGGCTGGAAACGCATAATGTCCCGCGCCCCATTTCGGGGATATATACTGTCTCGACCAATTGCCCATCGGCCAAGCGAAACAAATATTTGCGCGTGCCGTCTGCCGATAGATGTGCCTCAGCCATGTCGAGGCGCTCAAGCGTATAGGCGGCGGCCAGCTTGTCGCGCAACTCTTTGGCGATATTGGTCATTTGGTCAAATTCGCGCACGCCATGGGCATAGAGCCAGCTCCAAATTTGGCTGACGCGCATGCGTAATTGTTTGTCGGCAACGCCAATATCGGCCAGCACCGCGCGCAAATCATCACGCGTCATTCCGATAAGGCTAGGGGGACGTGTCTCGCTTGAATTTTCCATGCAAATGGTTTTACGGGGCGGGGCAGGCCGCGTCCAGCGCCTTCATGGCGGCGGTGACGCCCTTCAGACTATAGCTGTCTGTGGTCAGCGTGCCGCGCGCCGATGTGCCCTTGAAAACCAGCTCATTGCCGCGCTTCATGGCGGTAACAAGGCGGGCTTGGTTGTCGAGTTCTTCAAGCCAAGCCCATTCATCAGCGCCGTTTTCAACCTGCACGCCGGTGAAGAAACCATATTCATCGCTGCCGACACGGGCAAAAGGCTCAGATGTTGCCGAGAACGGATAGCCGATGCGCACCGATAATTCATTGCGCACGCCTTGCCCCGGACGGTGGGATACAATCAAGAAAATATCGCCGCGCCGCGCGTTTTGGGGTGTGGAGCGTTTCGGCTCGCCAACGATGAAACAGCTTTTGGCCTGCCCGCTATCATTGGCAAATAGCCGCCAATCGCCATATTCGCCGACAAGCCGGTCATTGGCATGGCCGACAGATAGGGCGACGAGCCCCAGAATTCCGGCAAAAAACGTGATTTTCAACATGCACAGCAATTTATGGTGATTTGCGCCAAGAGACCAGCCCGCTTTTTCTTGCTTTTGGTGTCTCAATAGCCTCTACTAATGGGGCGTACGGAATATTGTGCGTGGTTAGAGAGGTCTCAAGACCATGTCAGCGAGTGGCCAGAACACCGGCTCCGCGCGAAACGAAGTAGAATTAGATCAAGTCGGCAAGCCAAGCGATGCTGCCGCCATTGCGAAAACCGGACCCCAAGACACCAAAGCCGATTTCGCAGGTCTTATCGAAAAGATCGCCGAATCCCAAGATCGCGACGCTTTTGCGGCGTTGTTCGCGCATTTTGCCCCGCGCCTTAAGGGTTATTTGTTGCGTTTGGGCGCATCTGACGGCCAAGCCGAAGAAGTTTTGCAAGAAGCGCTTTTGACGGTATGGCGCAAAGCACATTTATTTGACCGCAAAAAAGCCGCCGCCTCGACATGGATTTTCACCATTGCGCGCAATCGGCGGATCGATATTTTGCGCAAAAAGAAATTCCCTCAAATCGACGCTGAAGACCCAAGCCTTGTGCCCGATGCGCCGCGCGCGCCGGATGAAGAGGTGATCGAGGCGCGGGAAGGCGAGGCGGTGCGCGTCGCGCTGGAAAAACTGCCCGAAGAACAACGCGAATTGGTGCGTCTGGCCTTTTATAATGGCTGGTCGCATTCAAAAATTGCGGCCGATACAAATCTGCCACTGGGCACGGTAAAGTCGCGCCTGCGTCTGGCGTTTTCGCGCCTGCGCAATGAGCTTGAGGGGCGGCTCTAGTCGCAAAGAATAATCTTCAAAGGGCGATAAATCATTACGTTCCTGCCGCATAATATAGGCGGGGCAATGCGGATGGGTGACGCTTGGCAAATCAATCGCGTCATCGGTCAGCTCAACCCCAACCAAAGGTATGCGCCGCGCGCATTAAAATAGCGGTATTCATCGGCTTTGACGCCCCTTCAATACCAATGGCGAATAAGCCTTCATTGACCCGCCCTTATTTCCTTCATTTTCCGCTTCTCATTATGGGCGACTGGCTTATGATGCCCCCCATGTAAGCGTGCGCGCGTTTGCATGGTCAAAGCTGGCGCACGCAAAGAAAACCCCGCGCCACGTCAGATGAGATGCGGCAAGCGGGCATAAATGAGGGAGAGATAAAAATGAAAGCTGTATTGTGCAAGGAATTTGGGCCGCCTGAGAGCCTGGTGATAGAAGATATTGCCTCCCCAGAGCCGGGTCCCGGCGAAGTGCTGTTGGAAGTGCATGCGGCAGCCGTCAATTTCCCTGATGTTCTCATCATTCAAAACAAATATCAGTTCAAGCCGCCTTTGCCGTTTGCGCCGGGTGGCGAGGTTGCCGGTGTGGTTTCCAAATTGGGGGATGGCGTCAAAAATCTGAAAGTCGGGGACCGTGTTATCGGTTCATGCGGCCATGGCGGTTATGTGGAAGAAATTGCGCTCAATGAAGCGGCTTGTATACCGGTGCCGGATGAAATGGACCTCGAAACCGCTTCGGCGTTGGTGCTGACCTATGGCACGTCGCATTATGGCTTGAAAGACCGCGCGCAATTAAAAGCCGGTGAAACGCTTTTGGTTATGGGGGCGGCCGGCGGGGTCGGTCTGGCGGCTGTCGAACTTGGCAAAGCCATGGGCGCGCGCGTGATCGCCGCGGCCTCGACCCAAGATAAGCTCGACGTCTGTGTCGAACATGGCGCCGATGAGACAATTCTTTATCCTTCCGGCAAGCTGGACCGCGACCAGCAAAAAGCTTTCTCCGAAGAGATTAAAGCGAAAAGCGGCGGTCAAGGTGCCGATGTGATTTACGACCCGGTTGGTGATGCTTATGCCGAACCGGCTTTGCGGGCGATTAATTGGGAAGGGCGCTATTTGGTTATCGGTTTTGCTGCCGGTGATATTCCTGCCATTCCGCTCAATTTGGCGCTGCTGAAAAGCTGTCAGATTGTTGGTGTGTTCTGGGGTGCTTTCACGGCACGCGACCCGAAAGGCAATCAGGCCAATTTGCAGGAGTTGATGGCGATGTATAAGGCCGGCACAATCCGCCCTCACATTTCCGATAAATTCCCGCTCGAACAGGCGGCCGATGCGCTCAATAAAATGGCCAATCGTGAAGTTAAGGGCAAGGTTATTTTGACCACCGGTCGCAGCGAAGGCTGACCCCGCGTGGCTGAAACCCCTGCCGCACCGGCGCGCCTGCCGGTCAATAATCGTCGTGCGGCCTTATGGCTTCTCGCCTCAGCAACCATGTTCACCTTTACCGGTGTGCTGGTGAAAACGCTTGGGCAGACCTTGCACCCGTTTGAAATTTCATTTTTTCGGGGTTTGGTGGCGCTGGCCGTTATCCTGCCGATTTTCGCGCGTACGGGCGGCATTCGCGCAGGCATGAGGACGCAAATTCCGCTGCTGCAATTGACCCGCGGCGTGGTTGGCTCGGTCGCTATGTTTTTGGGGTTTTATGCCATTGTCGCGCTGCCATTGGCCGAGGCACAGGCCATTAGTTTCTCGCGCAATTTGTTCCTCGTGCCGCTTGCCGCTTTCATCTTGTCAGAGACCGTTGGCCCACGTCGCGCCATTGCCGCATGTGTCGGTTTTATTGGTGTGCTGATTATGCTGCGTCCCAATATGGGGGCCGGTGAAGCCGGTATGCTGTTGAGCCTTGGCGCAGCCGCAGCGCTGGGGCATGCGTTTTTGGTGGCGCTGGCGACGGTGCTGGTCAATATCGCCTCGCGCTATGACGGCTCGGTGACGCTGATGTTTTACACCAATACGGTTTCGGTAACGCTGATTGCCATTCCGACATTCTTTGTCTGGCAAACGCCGAATATGAGCGAGCTTATGATGTTGGTCGCCATGGGTATATTGGCCACTGCCTCGCATAATTGCTTCATTCGCGCTTTTGCCATGGGCGAGGCCAGCGTAATCGCGCCGGTCGATTATTCGCGGCTCATTTTTGCGGCGCTGGCAGGGTTTGTCGTGTTCTCTACTGTGCCGGATATTTACACGATTGGCGGGGCACTGATTATTGTCGCCTCAAGCTTTTATATTTTGCGGCGCGAGGCAGGCAGCGGGCATGTATCGCGCCCGCCTTCCCCTTGAGCGGCCTGTCCCTAAGCCATTTGCCAAACAGGGCTTGCACGCCGGCGGCTGACTGAATAAAGTTCCAGCCATATTTACCGACCTCATCTTTGGGAGAAAGATAATGAAACTCGATTCAAATATTACGGCGATTGTGACCGGTGGCGCTTCCGGTCTTGGCGAAGCCACAGTGCGCCTTTTGGCGGAGAATGGCGTAAAATGCGGCATTTTTGACTTGAATGAAGAGCGCGGCGAAGCCGTTGCTAAAGAAGTCGGCGGCGCGTTTGCCAAAGTCAATGTTACCTCTGATGAAGAGGTTGATGCCGGTTTCGCAAAAATCCGCGACGCGTTGGGCCAAGAACGCATTCTGATTAACTGCGCCGGCACGGGCAATGCAGTGAAAACAGCATCGCGCAATAAAGAGACGGGTGACATTAATCACTTCCCGCTCGATGCGTTTAATCTCATCATTCAGATTAACCTTGTCGGCACATTTAGGTGCATCGCCAAATCGGCTGCAGGTATGATGAGCCTCGACCCGCTGGCTTGCGGTGACCGTGGCGCCATCGTCAATACGGCATCGGTTGCGGCTGAAGACGGCCAAATCGGTCAGGCTTCTTATTCGGCTTCTAAAGCCGGTGTTGTCGGCATGACCTTGCCCATCGCGCGGGACTTGTCGCGTGAGGGTATTCGCGTCAACACTATTTTGCCGGGCATTTTCGACACGCCACTTCTGGCCGGTGCGCCGGATAATGTGCGTCAAGCTTTGGGGGCGATGGTGCCTTACCCGTCACGCCTCGGTATGCCGGAAGAATATGCCAAGCTGGCCAAAACCATGTGCGAAGTAAATTACTTTAATGGTGAAGATGTGCGCCTTGATGGTGCTATTCGCATGGCCCCCCGCTAGGGGAGAAAGCGCCCCCCCGCTAGGGGAGAAAGCGTCCCCCGCTCGGGCGCGTTAAATCCAATCGCTGCTCAGATATCCATCTGGCGCGAGGCGAGCAATTGACAGCCGGCGATCTTCCAAGATCCGTCCGGCTGTTTTTGCATCATGTAGCGTGCCTTATGACTGGTGCCGCGATCATCGATTAAATAAACATCTTGAAGTCGGATTTCCGGCGTATCCGTGACGGCGCGCGCCGTGCCGGTAAAGCTGATGCTTTGCGCCATATAGACCGGTCGATAATGCGCGCGTATCATGGCCATAAACCGATTGGGGGCAACAAATTGGGCGCGCAAATCGGGCGACGCAAGGCCGAAAGCGGCGAGGTCGTCATCGTGGCGAAACGCATCAATCTGCGCCCCGATAATTGTCCGAATGGCTTGATCGTGCACGGCCATGGGCTGATGGCGGTTTTGTAACAGCGCCGTGGCAATGGCCAGCCCCGCAAGCAGCGCCAATACAGCAATATCGGCAAAACTGATGCGGGCGGCGCGCATTATTTTCCGCGTCCCGCCGCGCCTGCGGTTTTGTCCATGAAGCCGGCCAGCTTGACATCGAGTGCCGATAACCCGCCTGCATCATGCGTGGTCAGCACCACATTGACGGTTTTATAGACATTATCCCATTCCGGGTGATGGTCCATTTTCTCAGCCTGCATGGCCACCCGGCTCATCCAGCCAAAGGCGGCGTTGAAATCGGCAAAGACGAATGTCTTTTTAATCGCTTCGCGACCCCGCACTTTCGTCCAGCCCTTAAGCTTGGCCATGGCGGCTTTTTTTTCGCTCGGTTTCAGTTTCTCAGTCATGAAAAATCCTTACGGGAAAAGTTACGATATCATTGGCGATGAAACTTAGGGGCACAAATTGGGCGCGCGCAAATGCACTTTATCAATCTCAGCCAAAATCTCATCGGTCAGCTCAATATCAACACTGGTCACGGCCAGTTTCAACTGCTCCATGCTGGTCGCCCCGATAATATTGGAGGTCACGAAATCGCGTGTGGTGACAAATTGATTGGCCAGCTGCGAGGCATCAATGCCGTATTTTTCGGCAATCGCCAAATAGCCGTCAATCGCTTCTTCCGCGCCATCAACCTCATAGCGTTGCAGGCGGTCAAATAATTGTTTGCGCGATCCTTGCGGGGTTGCGCCGCCTTGATATTTGCCGGTCAAATAGCCCTGTGCCAGGGGCGAATAAGCTAGCAGGCCAACGCCTTCGCGGTGGAAAATTTCAGAACTGCCAAGCTCGTAAATCCGGTTCAGCAAATTATAGGCATTTTGCACCGATACCATGCGCGGCAGGCTTTGATCGATTTCTTGATGTTGCAGAAATTTCATAATCCCCCAGGGCGTTTCATTGGACAGGCCGAAATGGCGCACCTTTCCGGCTTTTTGAATATCGGCCAGCGCGCCCAGAATGTCTTCAATGCGGTTTATCTCGCCGCCCATTTCCTTATGTCCCAGACCGCCGAAAATGCGGATCGGGCGGTCGGGCCAATGCAATTGGTAAAGGTCGATATAATCGGTTTGCAGGCGCGCCAGAGTTTTATCAATTGCTTCGTGAATTTGCGACGCCGTTTGCTCGGTGCCACTGCCATCATCGCGTAGCCAGTTCATTGGCGAGCGCCCCGCCACTTTGGAGGCCAGAATAATATCATCGCGCTTGCCGGTTTTTTGAAACCATGTGCCGATAATCTCTTCTGTCTTGCCTTGTGTCTCAGCCATTGGCGGCACGGCATACATTTCTGCCGTATCGAAAAAATTAATGCCCATTTCAACCGCATAGTCCATTTGCTCATGGCCTTCGGCTTCGGTGTTTTGCTGGCCCCATGTCATTGTGCCCAAGCAAATTGAACTGACTTTAATATCGGTATGTCCCAAACGACGATATTCCATAATTTCCCTCTCTTATGATTTGATACGCGCCAACAGCCTCTCAACCGATGGCAGGATATTTTTGACAATGACCGCAATGCCATCGCGATTGGGGTGGATGCGGTCTTCTAAATTCAGTTTAGGGTTTCCGGCCACACCGTCCAAGAAGAACGGATAAAAAACCAAACCAAATTTTTTGGCAAGTTGCGGATAGAGCCGGTTGAACTGCGCCTCATAAGCCGGCCCTAAATTGGGCGCGGCCAACATACCAGCCAGCATGACCTGCAACCCTTTGGCGTTCAGTGTCTCAATAATTTGGTGCAAATTTGTTTCTGTTACATTGGGCGAGATACCACGCAGCATATCATTGGCACCAAGCTCAACAATCACGGCGTCGGTTTCAGGGCCGATGACCCAATCAAGGCGTGCCAGCCCACCGGTGCTGGTGTCGCCCGACACGCCGCCATTATGGACTTTGACCTTATGGCCGCGTGCTGCCAGCGCGGTTTGTAATTGGGCGGTAAAGCCGTCTTGTGGTGCCAACCCATAGCCCGCGGTCAGACTGTCGCCCAGCGCCACCAGATGGAGGGTTTTTCGGTCAGTGTCGCTTTGTGCATAGGCCGTTGATAATGTGCTCATCCATAAGGCGATAAACAGCGTAAACAAACCGAGGCTGCCGACAAAAGCCTGCAACGGGTTTGACGCGGTTTCGCGTTCTATATAGGACAAACTGGCGTTTGTTTTATTAGCCATATAAAGGAAGACCATCCGCAATGCCATCGACAGTGATTGAAACTCAAAATTTGACCGTTACCCTGCCCAGTCGCGCCGGTGACGTCAACATACTTCGCGGTATTGATTTATCCGTCGCCGGTGGCGAGACGGTCGGCCTGATCGGCCCATCCGGGTCGGGCAAGACAACATTGCTGATGGTGCTGGCCGGATTGGAGCCCCCGACAAGCGGTCATGTGACCGTTGCGGCGCATCATTATGGCGCGATGAGCGAGGATGATTTGGCGCGCTTTCGGCGCACCCATATCGGCATTGTGTTTCAAAGTTTCCATCTTGTGCCGACCATGACGGCGCTTGAAAACACCGCTTTACCGCTTGAACTGGCGGGGGAGAAAGATTGTCGCATGCGCGCCGCCGCGATTTTGGCCGAGGTCGGTTTGGCGGATAGGCATGACCATTATCCGGCGCAAATGTCGGGCGGGGAACAACAGCGCGTGGCATTGGCGCGCGCCATGGTGGCAGACCCACCGGTTTTATTTGCCGATGAGCCGACCGGCAATCTCGACCAATCGACCGGCGAGAGCATTATGCAATTGATTTTGAACCTCGCGAAGAACCGCAATTCAACTCTGTTTCTCATCACCCATGACGCCGATTTGGCGAAAAAATGCGACCGCACATTGACCATGCGCGACGGGGTGCTGGTGTAATGGATGTCATGCGCGCCGAAGACGGGCAAAACCGCGCCGGTCAAAAATTGGGCTGGGGGCTGGCCCTGCGCTTGGCGCAGCGCGAAATGCGCGGCGATGGCGGCCGCGGGGCGAAAATTGGCTTTTTTTCCGGTTCTCTTTCGGGTTTCCGTATTTTTTTGCTTTGCCTGATTTTGGGTATTTTCACCATTTCCGGTGTCGGTTCGCTTTCCGCCGCTCTGGTCGCCGGCATGGTGGCACAGGGTCAGACAATTTTGGGCGGCGATATTGATTTCCGCCTTATTCACCGTGCCGGTGACGAAAAAGAAAAACGCTGGTTGGAGCAACAAGGCAGATTGTCTGAAATCGCGACCATGCGCGCCATGGTGCGGCTTGCGGATATTGGGGCCAATGGGGCCAATCGTGATGAAGCCATGCTGGTGGAAGCCAAAGCGGTCGACGCAATGTACCCGCTTTATGGGCGCATTGTTTTGGGCAATCGGCTTGGCGGGGTCGATGATCTTGAGACCGCGCTTCAAAGCCGCAATGATATTTATGGGGCGATTGCAGAGCAGGGATTGTTTGACCGCCTTGCGATTGCGCCCGGCGCGGTGCTGCAATTGGGCGCCATACGCGTGCGCCTCAATGGCGTGATTGCCAGCGAGCCGGACCGCAATGCCGGTGGCTTTCCCCTCGCGCCGCGCCTAATGGTCAGCCATGACACATTAAAAGCGGCCGGTCTGTTGCGTCCGGGCGCGCTGATCAATTATCACTATCGCCTGCGCTTGCCGCCCGAGGCAGATAATGAAGCAGTCAAAGAAATTACCCGCGCCGCGCCGGAACAATTCCCGTTTGCCGGATGGCGCGTTCGCGACCGCAGTGATGCCTCGCCCTCAATGCGCCGTTTTATCGAGCGCCTTGGCTTGTTCCTGACGCTTGTCGGTCTCACGGCTTTGGTGGTAGGCGGGGTCGGGGTCGGCAATGCCATTACCGCCTATTTGCAAAGACGGCGCGAGACCATTGCTGTTTTGAAAGCGTTGGGGGCATCGGGCCGGTTTATTTTTCGCATTTACGCGGTTCAAATCAGCGCGCTTAGTCTGGTCGCTTTGCTGGTCGGGCTGACCCTCGGCGCGGCGACACCGGCCGTGGTCAAATTTTTCTTCAACGCTTTGCTGCCTGTTGAACTGGCGATTGGGCTTTATCCTGCTCCGCTTATGGCGGCGGCGGGTTTCGGCCTATTGTCAGCGGCGGCTTTTGCGCTCTGGCCTTTGGGGCAGGTTGAATTGACGCCGGTGACGGCGCTGTTTCGTGCCGATGCGGCTGAACGCTACCGCGCGCCGCGATGGCCTTATATTGCCGCGATCGCCGCCTGCTTTGTCGCCTTGGGTGGCTTGGCCATGTTGATTTCAGAACGCCGCGATGTCGCCCTTTGGTTCGCCATTGGTGTGGCTTTGGCCTATCTGGCCTTGCGCGCCGCCGCCGCTTTATTGGTTTGGCTGGCCAAGCGCGCCGGGCGGCCCAAGCGGCCCGAATTGCGTTTGGCGCTTGCCAATATCACCCGCCCACAAGCACCGGTGCGCGCCGTCATGTTGTCCATTGGCTTATCGGTGACGCTGCTCTCAGCCATCTCAATGGTTGATGGCAATATTAATGCGCAAATCAGTGGCGACCTGCCCGACCGCACGCCGAGTTTCTTCCTGCTCGATATCGGCCCGCAGCAAATCGACAATGTGCTGGAATTGGCCGAGGCACAAAGCTCGGTCGGCATGTTGGAAACCGCCGCCATGTTGCGCGGTCAACTTCTATCTTTGCGGGGCATTGCCGCCGCTGATTATAATCCGGCGCCGGAAGCGGCATGGGTGCTGCGCGGCGATAGGGGACTGACCTATGCTGCCAGCCTGCCCGAAGGCGGCGAGATTGTTGAGGGCGCGTGGTGGCCGCAAGATTATGACGGCCCGCCGCTTGTCTCTTTTTCGGCTGAGGAAGCCGGTGAATTGGGCTTGTCGGTCGGTGATATGATTGAGGTCAATATATTGGGGCGTCCGCTGAAAGCTGAGATTGCCAATTTGCGGTTTGTCGATTGGGCGTCGGGCGGGATGAACTTTATCATGGTGTTTTCACCCAACCCGTTGAAATACGCGCCGCATACTTATCTGGCGTCATTGAGCCTCGACGCTGAGGATGAGGCGGTTTTTGCCCGCACCCTGGCGCGCGAATTTCCCAATGTAACGATTATACGGGTCAAGGAAGCCATCGCCACCATGCGCGATGTGTTGAATAATCTTGGGCTCGGCATTCGCGCCATGAGCTTGGTCACAATGCTGGCGGGGATATTGGTGTTGGCCGGTGCCATGGCGAGCGGCCATCGGGCGCGGGTTTATGATGCGGTGGTGATGAAAGTATTGGGGGCAACGCGCGCGCGCATCATGCTGGCTTTTGCATTGGAATATGCCCTGATGGGGCTGGGCGCGGCACTGATTGCGGCGGCGGGGGGCACTTTAGCGGCTTATGGGCTGATTGTCGGTGCCATGCAGGCTGATTTTGTGTTCTTGCCGGCCACATTGGCGATAACCGTGTTGGGCGCGGTCTTTTTGACGGTCACATTGGGGCTTTTGGGCACATATCAGGCCCTGGGCGCGCCGGCGGCACCCGTTTTGCGCAGCGAATAGCAGGTTTTGCGCAGCGAATAGCAGGTTTTGCGCAGAGAATAGATATTTTTGCGCCGAAACGTCTTGAAAAAGACAAGATTTGTGCCGATATTAAGTTAATGCAATTTCGAAAGGAAATGAGAAATGGCTGAAAACTGGTCGAATAACCAATCCACCCAAGCCTCTGCGGCTGAACAGCAAGCGGTTGACGAGGGTCTGCGTATTTATATGACCAAGGTTTATAATTATATGGGTCTGGGTCTGTTGGCGACCGCCATCACCGCCTATATTGGCGCGACCTCGGGCATTTATGTCGCTCTGGCGCAAACCCCACTGATTTGGCTGGTCGTTTTGGCACCGTTGGGCATGGTGATTTATCTGTCCACCCGCTTGCACAAAATGAGCGAAAGGGCGGCCAAAACCACTTTCTGGATTTATGCCGCCATGACCGGCTTGTCGCTGTCTTATGTGCTGCTGGCCTTTACCGGCGTTTCGGTGGTGCGCACCTTCCTTATTACCGCCGCGTCATTCGGCGCTTTGTCGCTTTATGGCTATACCACCAAGCGTGACTTGAGCGGCATGGGCTCGTTTTTGTTTATGGGGCTTATCGGCATTATCTTGGCCTCTGTGGTGAATATTTTCATGCAGAGCCCGGCCATGCATTTCGCCATCTCCGTTATCGGTGTTTTGCTGTTTGCCGGTCTGACGGCTTATGACACGCAAGATATTAAGCGGATTTATTATGCCGGTGACAGCCGCGCCATCGCTGAGAAAAAAGCCATTATGGGTGCGCTGCGCCTATATCTGGATTTCATCAATATGTTCTTGTTCCTGCTGCAATTCTTAGGCAATCGGGACTAGCTCATAGCGATCGGAACACGTCGCTTTCCAGCGTCTTGAGAGCGTCACAAAAAGCCCGGCCTGTTTTCACCAACAGGTCGGGTTTTTTAATCGCTCATTTTCATTCAAATTTCAGTCAACAAGCTTCAGTGATTTGCGGTCAAAAAAGCGCATCAGCGCGGGCAGGTCATGGCCGCGGCGCAAAACCCGCCCGTCCATAGCGCGCAGCACATATTGGCCTTGCTTGCGGCGCATCGCCGGAACTTTATCAATGCGAAATAGCGGCACTTCGCTGGCGCGGCGAAAGATTGAAAAACAGGCGGCTTCGTTGCCATCATTAATCGCATAATCGCGCCACTGTCCGGCGGCCACCATGCGGCCATATACATTCAGCAAATGGCCCAGCTCGTCGCGCGTCCACATAATGCGTGTGGGAGCGGTTAGCGCGGCACGGCGTTCGCGCTCAAAAGCATTGCCGACAATGATTAAGGATTTGCGTGATTTACTCATAGCGCATGGTGACGCTTTGACCGGCTGATTGCAAGTTCTGCGGTGCTAAAAGCGCCATCTCCGCCTGCCTCGAAATTGCCCTATTTACGTCTTTTTCTTGTCCCATTCATGGTGATGATGGAACGTGCTTGAAGAGCCCCGCCCGGCGCGCCGCCTTGTTCTCTCCTCCCATGACAGGCGCGTCGGGCATTTTCTTGCCGCCGGTTTAATGGCTTTACAAGCCGGCCTATAAAAGGAGAGATCTCATCGGTGTTTTTCCGGCCAAGCAGGCGGACATAAAAGCGCATTGCCAGCGCCAGCCGCTTCACCTAAATGTAGGGTTCACCTATCTGGCTTGCGTCTCGCGCTTGCTTTACAGGGCTGGGGGCTCGTTGAGATTAACCACATGATTGAAGTCGATCATCTCGTCAAAAAATTCGGTGATTTCACCGCCGTTGCCGACCTCTCCTTTCGGGTAGAGCGCGGTCAGGTGATGGGCTTTTTGGGCCCTAATGGGGCGGGCAAATCCACTACCATGAAAATGATTACCGGTTTTTTGCGCCCGACATCGGGCACGGCGCGCATTATGGGTCTTGATATTTCAGATGACATGTTGGCCGCGCAACGCCATTTCGGCTATTTGCCCGAAGGCGCACCGGCTTGGCCCGATATGACACCGCGGGCGTTTTTGCAGTTCATCACGCGCATTCGCGGCCTCGATAAAGCCGCGGCGCGCGCAGCTGAGGGGCGCGCCATTGAGATGACCGAATTGCACGGCGTGCTCGACCAACCGATTGATACGCTGTCAAAAGGCTATCGCCGCCGTGTCGGATTGGCCCAAGCCATTGTGCATGACCCCGATGTGCTGGTGATGGATGAGCCGACCGATGGTCTTGACCCGAACCAGAAATTTCAAGTGCGCCGCGCCATTACCGATATGGCCACCGACAAAGCGATTATTATTTCGACGCATATTTTGGAAGAAGTTGATGCGGTATGCGCCGCCGCGATGATTATTGATCGCGGACAAATTGTGGCGGAGGGCACACCGTCTGAATTGGCGGCGCGCTCGCGCTATAGTGGTGCCGTGGCGTTGACTTTGGAAACCGATAAATTATCCGCCGCGCAAGCCGTTTTGAAACAAGTGGCGCATGACAGCGCTGAAATTGTCACGCGGGGCGATGAGAGCACGTTGCATATTTTTGCGCAAAAAGGCAGTGAGCCGGGCGCTCTGTTGGCCGATTTGCGCGCCCGTGTCGGCGCGGCCGGTTTGGCCCCGCGCGCGCTGGCTTTGGAAACCGGTCGTTTGGACGATGTGTTTGGTGCGCTCACCGGCAAAGCCCGGCCCGCACCCCCAAGCTTTTCAGCAACCGAAGAGGGCGCGTCATGATGCGCGCTTTGCTTGCCATTACCGCACGCGAGTTTGGCGGTTATTTTGCAACGCCCCTGGCGTTTGTCTTTATCATTGTTTTTTTGCTGGCCAATGGCTTGGCAACATTTTATCTGGGGGCCTATTTTTCAATGGGCCAGGCCGACCTGACCAGCTTCTTCATGTTCCATCCATGGCTCTATTTGTTTTTCCTGCCGGCCATTTCCATGCGCCTTTGGGCAGAGGAGCGGCGCAATGGATCGATTGAGCTTTTGCTGACCCTGCCCGTGCCGTTAACCGCTGTGGTCATCGGTAAATATCTGGCGGCGCTGGCGTTTTCGGCTTTGGCATTGGCGCTTACTTTTCCGGTTTGGCTGACCGTGAATTTTCTCGGTGACCCCGATAATGGCGTCATTCTTGCATCTTATCTGGGGTCGCTAATGCTGGCCGGTGGTTATCTCGCCATCGGTTCGTGCCTGTCGGCATTGACCCGCAATCAGGTTATCGCTTTTGTCATTTCCGTGGTCGCGTGTTTTTTGTTCACCGTTTCGGGCGCGCCCTTAGTGTTGGAAATTTTTGACGGCTGGGCGCCGCAAGCGCTGATTGAGACATTGGCGACTTTCTCTTTATTGACGCATTTCCGCGCCATTACCGGCGGCGTCATCGATGCGCGTGATGTGATGTTTTTCGCCTCGCTTATCGGCGTGTTTTTGACTGCGACCGTCATTGTCGTCGATATGAAAAAAGCAGAGGGGGCGTAATTATATGCCTGCGTTCTTGACGGCTGGATTTTGGGGTCGGGTTTTTGCCCGCATTTGGGCAGCCATGTTGAGCCGCCCTTATGCGCTGGCGTTAATATTACTCGGCGTGATTTTTGTCAGCCTTAATTTATTTTCCAATCTGGCGCTCAGGAATGCCCGGCTCGATTTGACCGAAAACGGATTGTTTACGCTGAGCCAGGGCACGCGCAATATTGTGGCGGCGCTCGACGAGCCGGTGCGGCTTAAATTTTATTATTCGCAAGATATTGCGGCCGATCAACCGGGCTTGCGGGTTGAAGCGCAACGCGTGCGCGACATGCTGGAAGAAATCACCATGGCCTCAAACGGCATGGTGCAGTTGGATATTATTGACCCTGAGCCGTTTTCCGAGGCTGAGGATCAAGCCGTGGCGCAAGGTTTGGTGGCGCGTCCGGTCGCGGAGGGCGAGGTGGTTTATTTCGGCCTTGTCGGGACGAATTTGGTCGATAGCGTTGAGACAATTCCCTATTTCGCCACCGAGCGGCAGCAATATTTGGAATATGATTTGGCGCGCATGCTGCATAATTTGGGGCGGCCCGAAAAGCCGGTGCTCGGCATTATCTCCAATCTGCCGCTTGATACTGGCGCGGGCGGCATAATGGCGGCGATGCGCGGCCAGTCGCAGCCTTTCCTGATTTACGCTGAATTATCCGACCGCTTTGAATTGGAATTTATCGCACCCGATATGGTGCGCATCCCGACACGCATTGATGTGCTGCTTTTGGCACATCCGCGTCCGCTTACCGATATTCAGGCCTATGCGATTGACCAATTTGTCATGCGTGGGGGCCGCGTCATTGCTTTTATTGACCCGCAATCCGAGGTCAGTCTGACGGCCGGGCCAAATGGCGAACCGTTGCGCGGTTATACTGAACAATCTGATTTGCCGCGCCTGATGCGCCAATGGGGCGTCGCCATGGCGGGTGATATGATTATTGCTGACCGCAAGCGGGCGCAACGCGTTGCCGCCGGTCGCGATGCGCGCCGTGCGCTCACCGATTATATTCTCTGGATGGGGCTGGGCCCGGCAGAAATGAACGCCGATGACCCGATTACCGGCAATATTGACCGGTTGAATATTGGCACGGTCGGTGCGCTGCGCCCGACAGAAGACGCGACATCGCAATTCACCCCGCTCGTTACAACATCCGATGAGGCGGGGCTGATGACTCGCGATTATGTATTAAGCGCGCCGACGCCCGATGCGCTGCAGCGTCGTTTCGCCATTGGTGAAGCCCCTTTTACCATTGCGGCGCGGATTTTCGGCACTGTGGAAACCGCTTTTGCTGATGGCCCACCGACGGCAGAAAACAGCAAGGGCGAACGCGCCAAAGCCGCCGCTCATAAAACCGCCACTCAGGCGGCTAATATTATTGTCTTCGCGGATAGCGATTTCTTTGATGATCGGTTTTGGGTGTCGGAACAAAATTATCTGGGCCAGCGTTTTGGCGTGCCGATCGCCGATAATGGTAAATTCTTGCTCAATACGGTTGAGAATCTGATGGGCTCGAATGATTTGATTTCTTTGCGCGGACGCGAAAAAGCGGCGCGGCCTTTCACCCGTATCGAAAATCTGCGCCGCGTCGCCGAAGCCGAATATCTGGCCGAACAGCAAAACCTTGTGGCGCGCATTGAAGCCGCGCAGGCCGAGCTTGACCGCTTGGAACAAAGCGGCGCGCAACTGGCCGAAGCAGATGAAGCGGCCAATGCCTATCGGGCTGAATTATTATCGGCGCGAAAGGCATTGCGCCGCGTGCAGGGTAATTTACGCCGCGATATTGAGACGCTTGAGGGCCGTTTGACCTGGGCCAATATCATCGTTATGCCGGCGCTTATTGCAGGTCTGGCTTTGGTGCTGGCATGGCGCCAAAGACGCCAAAGACTGGCCACGCAAAAAGCCGGGGGCTTGATTATCGACGATCAAGCATCGCAAAAAGGAGCGGCCTGATGGATATGCGTCGTCTCTTGCGCCCCCTCGCTTTGGTCACGGCCGCCAGTCTGGCCTTGGCTTTTATTGCGTTGATTGGGGAGCGTCGGGTCAATGCTGTGCCGCCGCCGCAAACCCTGCTGCCCGATTATGCTGCCGCGCTGGCGGGCGCGCAAAAGCTGGAAGTTACACATGGCATGGGCATTTCCGGCACGCGTGGGCTTGTTGTGAGCCGCGGGCCTAATGGCTGGACGCTCGACGAGCGATGGGGGTATCCGGCCAATGATGAATTGGTCAATGAGACGCTGTTGGCGCTGGCCGATTTGAAAGCGGTTGAAGCGCGCACCGCCAAAGCTGATTGGCATCGCGCGCTCGGATTGGGTGTGCCTGAAAATCTCGGCGCCGCCGTGCGCTTTCGCGTCACCGATGAAGAGGGCGCTGAAATGGCTAGCTTGCTGCTGGGCAAGGAGCAGCAAAGCGAGACCGAGGCCAAGCAGAAAGTGCAAAATTACGGGCCTGAATTACGCCAGTTTTACGTGCGCCGCGCCGATAGCGACCAAAGTTGGCTGGCGCGCGGACGCTTGCCGCGCAACCCCGAACCGGCCGCTTGGATAGACCCGTCTTTGCCACGCCATGCGCCTGAAAAATTGCAGCATGTGGGCTTTGGCAAAGCCACGGATAAGGGCGCTGCCAAGTTTAAATTTATTCGCGTCGGCGAAAGTTGGTCTTTATCAGGCGCGCAAAATTGGCTCGACCGTTTCGCAGCGCTACGCCCTGATGATGTGGCGCGCGCCGACGGCATTAATTTCGATACGGCGCGGCCTTTTACGCTGACTTACGCGGACGGTCTTTCCATTACTTATGAAAATGTCGGCGCGGCAACGGTTATTTGGAGCCGCATGCGCGCGCGCGCAGCGGCCGATGCAGGGGCTGATGTGAAGGCTTTGGCGGCGGCGATGAATGCGCGCTTTGACGGCTGGGCGGTGCGCTTTGCGGCTGAACGCTCGCCGATCTTATTGCCGGCCAAAACAGACCTCACTCAATAGGTTTTCCGCAATAACCCCCCTTAATGGTTCGCCAAGATAACGGGCGGGTAATTGACTTATGCGGAGCGACGCATTAAGTCAAAATCATCTAAAAACACAAGCGAGAAGCGAGCGACCCCATGAGCCTTTACGACGCTTATCTTGAGAATATCGAAACCCGCAAGCAGCAGGGTTTGAGCCCGAAACCGATTGATGATGGCGATTTGCTGGCCGAAATTATCGCGCAGATTAAGCAAGCCGATAATCCGCATCGCGCCGCTTCGCTCGACTTTTTTATCTATAATACGCTGCCCGGCACAACCAGTGCGGCAGGCGAAAAAGCCGCGTTTTTGAAAGAGATTATTCTCGCCGATACGCCGGTTGACGAGATTTCGCAGAGCTTTGCGTTTGAGCTTCTGTCGCATATGAAAGGCGGCCCGTCGGTTGATGTGTTGCTTGACCTGGCGTTGGGCGATGATGGCGATATTGCCGCGCAAGCGGCCGATGTTTTGAAAACCCAAGTCTTCCTCTATGAGGCCGATACGGCGCGGCTGAAAGCAGCTTTTGAGGCAGGCAACGGCATTGTTAGGGATATTTTGGAAAGCTATGCGGCAGCTGAGTTCTTCACCAAGCTGCCCGAGATCGAAGAAGAGATTAAAGTTGTCACATATATCGCTGCCGAGGGTGATATCTCGACCGACCTCTTGTCACCGGGCAACCAAGCCCATTCGCGTTCTGACCGCGAATTGCACGGCAAATGCATGATTTCTGAGGCCGCGCAAAAAGAAATTGAAGCATTGAAAATTCAGCACCCGGATAAGCAGGTCATGCTAATCGCTGAAAAAGGCACAATGGGCGTCGGCTCATCGCGCATGTCGGGCGTCAATAATGTGGCGTTGTGGACCGGCACCCAAGCCAGCCCCTATGTGCCGTTTGTCAATATTGCCCCCATCGTTGCCGGCACAAACGGCATTTCCCCGATTTTCCTGACGACGGTCGGCGTGACCGGCGGCATTGGGGTTGACCTCAAAAATTGGGTCAAAAAAATCGGTGAAGACGGCAAGCCGCTTTTGAACAATGATGGCAATGCGGTTCTGGAGCAAAAATATTCCGTCGAAACCGGCACCGTGCTGAGCATTAACAGCAAAACCGCGAAGCTTTATAGCGAAGATGGCAGCGCCGAATTGGTCGATATGGCGGATAGCTTCACGCCACAAAAAGTTGAGTTTATGAAGGCCGGCGGCTCCTACGCCATTGTTTTTGGCAAAAAGTTGCAAAGCTTTGCCTGCGAGACTTTGGGCGTTGACCTGAAATCGGTTTTCGCCCCGTCCAAAGAAATTACGCATGATGGCAAAGGCCTGACGGCGGTTGAAAAAATCTTTAACGCCAATGCGATGGGCGCGTCTTCAGACAAGCCGCTGCATGCGGGTTCTGATGTGCGGGTGAAAGTCAATATTGTCGGCTCGCAAGACACGACAGGTTTGATGACCTCGCAGGAATTGGAAGCCATGGCGGCGACGGTTTTGTCGCCTACGGTTGATGGCGCATACCAGTCGGGTTGTCACACAGCGTCGGTTTGGGACACCAAAGCCCAAGCCAATACGCCGCGCTTAATGGCCTTTATGAATAAGTTTGGCCTGATTACGGCGCGCGACCCGAAGGGCGATTATCACGCCATGACGGACGTCATTCACAAAGTGCTGAATGATATTACGGTTGATGATTGGGCGATTATTATCGGTGGCGACAGCCATACGCGGATGTCAAAAGGCGTCGCTTTCGGTGCCGATAGCGGCACGGTTGCGCTGGCATTGGCCACCGGTGAGGCGACCATGCCGATACCCGAAACGGTGAAAGTGACCTTTAAAGGTCAGATGGCCGACTATATGGATTTCCGCGATGTCGTTCACGCAACGCAAGCGCAAATGCTCGACCAGTTTGGCGATAATGTGTTTCAGGGCCGTGTCATTGAGGTGCATATCGGCACTTTATTGGCCGACCAAGCCTTTACCTTTACCGATTGGACGGCGGAGATGAAGGCGAAGGCCTCAATTTGTATTTCCAATGATGAGACGCTTATCGGTTCGCTGGAAATTGCCAAAGCGCGCATTCAAATCATGATCGATAAGGGCATGGATAATGCCGCGCATATGCTGCAGGGTCTTATTGATATTGCCGATCAACGGATTTCTGAAATTCGCTCGGGCAGCAAACCGGCGCTCCGCCCCGATGATAATGCCGACTATTTTGCCGAAGTCGTGGTTGATCTTGATGCGATTAATGAGCCGATGATTGCCGACCCTGATGTTGAAAACGCCGATGTGTCGAAGCGCTACACGCATGACACCATTCGGCCGATCTCTTATTACCGCGCCGAGAAAAAAGTCGATCTCGGCTTTGTCGGTTCGTGCATGGTGCATAAGGGCGATATGAAAATCGTCGCGGAAATGTTCCGCAATTTGGAAAAAACACATGGCGGGGTTGGTTTTAAAGCCCCGCTGGTGATTGCCCCGCCGACTTATAATATTGTCGATGAGTTGAAGGAAGAAGGCGATTGGGAGATCTTGCAAAAATATTCGGGCTTTGAATTTGACGATGACGCGCCCAAGCAAGATGCGCGCACGGCTTATGAAAACACACTTTATCTGGAGCGCCCGGGCTGCAATTTGTGCATGGGCAATCAAGAAAAAGCCGCCAAAGGCGACACGGTGATGGCCACATCAACGCGCCTGTTTAAGGGCCGTGTGGTGGAGGATAGCGATGAAAAACCGGGCGAGTCACTTTTGGCGTCAACGCCGGTTGTTGTTTTGTCGACTATTTTGGGTCGCACCCCGACATTGGATGAATATCAATCGGCAGTGCAGGGCATTGATTTGACCAAATTTGCCCCACCGGCCTAATTCTCGTGCCATAATTAACCTCTATGGCCGAGATAGAAAACCTGTTTTCCAAAGTGCAGCACAGTCGCGATGCGGTCTGCCGAGCTGAGGGATTGGCATGCGTGCGCGGCGCAATGCCGGTTTTTGAGGGCGTCTCATTTGCGGTGTCCTCAGGCCAAGCATTATGTGTGCGCGGTGCCAATGGCAGCGGCAAGTCGTCCCTTTTACGCCAACTTGCCGGTCTTTTGCCGCTGGCCGCAGGGGTGTTGACGCCTCCGGAGCTTGCGCGCAATGCGCATTATTTAGGTCACGCCGATGGCTTAAAGGCGGCGTTGACCATTGCTGAGACGCTTGCCTATGACGCCGCTTTGGCAGGGCATGGTGACGGCAGCGCTCTTGGCGATGTTGCGATGCGGCTTGGATTGGCCGGTCGCGATTGGCAATTTGTCGCTGATTTATCGGCCGGTCAAAAACGCCGCCTCACCTTGGCGCGCTTGGTGATAGACCCACGCCCGCTTTGGCTTTTGGACGAACCGATGACGGCACTTGATGATGCCGGCTGCGCATTGGTCGGCACTTTGGCAAAAGCGCATCTTCAAAGCGGCGGCATGATTATTGCGGCCAGCCATGAGGCGCTTGATTTTGCTGATGCCGAGCTTTTATTGGGGTCGGAGGCATGACGCGGCGCATGCCCATATTGGCCGCCATTTGTCGCCAGCACATGCACTTGTCATGGCGCAGCGGCCAAACCGTGCTGGCCGTCAGTTTTTTGTTTATCGCCATTACGCTTTTACCGTTTGGGCTGGGGCCGGAATTAAAATTGCTGCGCGCTTTGGCGCCGGGGCTGCTCTGGGTGGTTTTGGCCATCAGCCTGCTGACCAGCTTGGAACGGTTATTTCAGGCTGATTATGAGGATGGTTCATTGGACCGGCTATTGCTCGTGCCTCTGGCTTTCGAAGCCGTGGTGCTGGCCAAATTATTAGGTCATTATTTGGCGCTTGTTTTACCGCTCATTGCGTCTGTGCCCTTGGCCGGATTATTACTGAATATTGAGGCGGCGCGTTTGCCGGCTCTAGTGGCGGCCATGCTTTGCGGGTCTCCGGCTTTGGTGCTGGCCGGCGGCATTGGCGCGGCGCTGGCGGTGAGCGTGCGACGCGGTGGTCTGTTGACCGTGCTTATCGCCATGCCGTTTTATGTGCCGGTATTGATTTTTGGCGCGGCGGCGGCGCGCGTCAGTTTGGAAACGGGACTGGAAACCGGCGTGGCGATAGGGCCATATCTCGGCATTTTGGCGGCGTTAAGCGCTGCCTCATTATTGCTCGCGCCATTTGCCATTGCCGCCGCATTGCGCAGTGCTTTGCGATAGAAGGATAGCGAATATGTTGAAGGCGCTTGAAAATATCTCGGCTCTTTATGCCAATCCGACCCGCTTTATGGGCTTGGCCGCCAAATTGCACATGCCGCTTTGGGCGCTGGCCATCGGCTTACTGGCTTACGGGCTTTACCGTGTCGCCAATGTGCCCGCCGATTATCAGCAAGGCGAAACCGTGCGCATTATGTTTGTCCATGTTCCGGCGGCCTGGATGTCGCTATTCGGCTATAGCTTTATCTTTTTCGCCTCGGTGACGGCTTTGATATTCCGGCATCCGCTGGGCCATGTCGCGGCACGCGCGGCAGCACCGGTTGGTGCCGTTTTCACTTTATTGGCGCTCATTACCGGCAGCCTTTGGGGGCAACCCATGTGGGGCACGTGGTGGGTGTGGGATGCGCGGCTCACCTCGGTCTTGGTGTTATTGTTTATTTATCTCGGTTATATCGCGCTGTGGCAGGCCATTGACGAGCCGATACGCGCGGCGCGCGCCGCGTCCATTTTGGCCATTGTCGGCTTTATCAATGTGCCGATTGTTAAATTTTCGGTTGATTGGTGGAACACGCTGCACCAACCGGCCAGCGTGTCGCGACTGGCGCGTCCGGCCTTGCATGCTGATTTTCTGTATCCGCTGCTGATTATGGGGGCAGCATTTTTAGTGCTGTTTTTGGCGATTACCCTGACCCGTATGCAAATGGAAGTGTTGCGGCAAAGGCTGCGGGCCCGCGCCGGTAAAGGGGGAGCGGCGCATGTATGATATTTATATTTATGCCAGCTATGGCGTCACCGCCGTTTTATTGGGCGGGTTAATCATTGTTAGCTTCCGCCAATTATCCCGCGCGCGCGCGCACGTCGCGGCGCTCAATCAAGCCGCTTCGCTCAATCAAGATGATAAAAAGAAAGAGGGCGCATGAGCCGGGTTTGGCGTTTCGGTCCGGCGCTTATCGGCGGGCTGCTCTTGGCGCTGTTCGCCATCGGGTTGACGCTTGGCCCGCCTGAAAATCTTGAAAGCGCTTATCAAAACAAACCATTGCCCGATTTCGCCCTGCCACCGTTATATGAGGACGGCGCGGGCCTCGATAAGGCGATGTTGAAAAGCGGGGAGCCGGTTTTACTCAATGTGTTTGCCAGTTGGTGCGCGCCATGCCGTATCGAGCATCCCCAGCTTATGGCCTTGGCAGAAAAAGGCATTCCGATTTACGCGGTAAATTACAAAGACACACGCAATGCGGCGAAGCGTTTTCTCAATCGTCTGGGCAATCCTTACACGGCGATTGGCTTTGACGGGCGTGGGCAAGCGGCGCTTGATCTTGGCGTTTACGGTGTGCCGGAAACCTTTATCATTGACCGGCAAGGCCATGTCTTGCTGCGTCATGTCGGGCCTTTAACGCCGGAAGATGTGCGCGCGGTGATTTTGCCCTATTTCACCGATAGTCCTAAGGAGGCGCAAAATGCAGTTTCGCGATAAATCGCGCGCTTATACGCAAGATATTTCATTTTCAAAAACCGTGCCGCATGATGACAGTTTCGAGCGCGATGTCTGCAATACATGCGGGCTGATTAATTATGTCAATCCGAAGCTCATCGCCGGTGTGGTGGCGACATGGTGCGACGATGGCACGGATAAAATCCTCATGTGCAAACGGGCTATTGAGCCGCGCAAGGGGTTTTGGACGCTGCCCGCCGGATTTATGGAGCAGGGCGAGACCGTGGCTGAGGGTGCGGCGCGCGAGGCCCATGAAGAGGCTAATGCCGATGTTGAAACCGGTGCGCTTATCGGCATTTACAATGTCGCGCGCATCGCCCAAGTGCAAATGTTTTACCGCGGTAAATTACGCTCGCCCAATGTGTCGCCGGGGCCTGAAAGCGAAGCGGTTGCATTGGTGGCATGGGAAGATATTCCGTGGGATGAATTGGCGTTTCCGGCGGTCTATTATGCCTTACAGCATTATTATGAGACCCGCGATAAGGACAGTTTCGCACCGTTTTCTGAGCCGGAAAACTGGGCCGATACGCCGGGTTTTGAGGCTTTGCGCGCGCGCTATGAGGCCGCCGATAAACAGGATTGACCGGGCTGATATGTGTGCATGGCCAATGCAAAAAATAAAACAAGAAATCATCTGTCGCCACCGCATTTTTCACCGCTCGGCCGTCGGGGGATGATGTGAACGAGAAATTGCTCACCGCTTTTGACGCGCAGCAACAAGCCTGCGCTGTGTTAGGGTCGCCCCTGACGCGCGATGTGGTCGGTTTTTGCTACGGTAATTTCGCCGCCAATGGCATTATTGCCAAGCTCGTGCGCGGCTGGCAGGGCGACCCGCTCAATGATAATGTGCCGTTAAGGCTGGCCGGCTTCGCGCATTATGGGGCGTTGGCGGGCGACGCGGCTTTGCGGATTTTCTATGAAAGTTGTGGCGGCGTTTATGAGGATGCGGCGCGCGCCGATTTGGAGGCCGCGCTTGAGAAGCTGTTTTCGCGCGACGAAGCGGCGGCGCGCAAGTTTCTGCGCAGCACACCGCAAACCAATGAAACCGGGCGCGCGGCCATGTTGCTTTTGGGGTTTTCCGAAATCAGCAAAAGGCTGGGGCTGCCGTTGCGCTTGCGCGAAATGGGCGCCAGTGCCGGACTTAATTTGTTTTTCGATAAATTCAATTATCGCTTAAAGAGCCATGGTGGCGATATTCAGTGGGGCGCGTCGGATAGTCCGCTGACATTGGACGCGACATGGCGCGGCGCGCCGCCAGCCTTGGCCGAGAAAATTGAGGTGGTGTCGCGGCGCGGCTGCGATTTATTTCCGGTCGATATTCAAAACCCGCAAGAGAGGCTGAGGCTGGAAAGCTGGGTCTGGGGTGATATGCCGGAACGTCGGGCACGGCTTTTGGCAGCACTTCATATTGCCGATAAAGCGCCGCCGGAAATTGACCGCGCTGATGCGGCCGGTTGGGTAGCGGCGCAGATTATGCAGCGGCCCAAGGGCGCGGCGACGGTTCTTTATCATTCGATTGTCTGGCCCTATCTCGGCGTGTCGCAGCGCTTTGCGATTGAAAGCGCCTTTGCCCAAGCCGCGGAGGATGTGCGCCCCGATGCGCCGCTGGTTTGGCTGAAAATGGATGGCCGCGCGCTGGGGGAGATTGCCCAATTATCCTATCGCATTTGGACCGGCGAAAACGGGCCGCAAGGCGAGGAAGTGATTATCGGCCCGTGCCATCCGCATGGGGTGGATTTGGAAATCAATGCGGATTTCAGTCCCGTTTGAGGTCGTCCAAAGCGCCGTGTTTTTTCAATAGCGGCATTTGCAATGCCATGAAAGCAAAGGTCAATGGTAAGATGCCGAAGACTTTGAAATTGACCCAAATATCGGTCGCATAAGAGCGCCAGATAAATTCGTTCAAGGCGGCGAGGAACAAAAAGAAATAGATCCATCGTCGGGTCAGTGCCATCCAGCCGGGCCTGTCCATTGACAGGGCTTGGCCCAGCAGCATTTTCAAATAGCTTTTGCCGCGCAGCAGGCCAAAACTCAAAATCCCGGCAAACAGAACATAAACAATGGTCGGCTTTATTTTGATGAAGGTTTCGTCTTGCAGGAATAGCGTCAATCCGCCAAAGACGAAAACAAAACCACCCGACGCCAGTGTCATATTATTCGGCTTGTCGCCGCGCGCATAAGTAATGACCAGCGACACTGCCAAAGCAGCCATAAACCCCGCCGTTGCAATCAGCAAGCTGTCGCTCTCAGCGCGGTCAAACCATTCAGCGCCGCGTGCATTGAGCACGAAAAAGACCAAAAGCGGTCCGAAATCTTCCAAAAATTTTGCCATTAGCCTGCCTCTTCTTCCAATCCCACCAAAGCACGGGCAAAGCCATTGGCGGTGAAAACTTGTAAATCATCAGCCTGTTCGCCAACGCCGATAAAATAAATAGGCAGTGCCAGCTTTTGCGCAATCGGCACCAACCCACCGCCACGCGCCGTGCCGTCTAGCTTGGTCATAATCAGTCCGGTGGTCTCTGCCGCGCCCAAAAACGCCTCGGCTTGAACCACGGCATTTTGTCCGGTCGTGGCATCAAGTATTAGCAGGCTTTCATGCGGCGCGCTGTCGTCCAATTTTTTGACGACGCGGATGATTTTGCTCAGCTCCGCCATCAGATTATCATTGGATTGCAAGCGGCCCGCCGTGTCGATCATCAAGACATCAATCTTATCGGCTTGCGCTTTTTCAAGCGCATGAAAAGCCAGAGCTGCGGCATCGGCCCCGGCGGCTCCGGCGATGACCGGCACATTGGCGCGCGCCCCCCAAACCTGTAATTGCTCAGACGCGGCGGCGCGGAATGTATCGCACGCTGCCAGCATGACGCTTTTGCCCTCGGCCTGAAATTTTTTCGCCAGCTTGCCAATGGTTGTGGTTTTGCCTGCCCCATTAACACCGGCCAATAAAATCACATGCGGCGATTTTGACGATAGGGTAAAGCGGTGCTCTACGGGCTCTAACAGCGCGGTGATTTCGCCTGCCAAAGCGGCGCGTAAACCCATATCGTCCAAATCAGCAAGGTCGCGGCGGGCGCGCAGATTTTGGGTAATGGTGGCGGCTGTGGCCACGCCCAAATCAGCCATGATGAGCGCGTCTTCCAATTCGCCCAAAGTCTCGGCCGATAATTTCTTGCCCCCCATCAAGCCGGACAGGCTGCTGCCCAAGGCTTCCGACGAGCGCGACAGACCGGATTTTAAACGCGACCACAAGCTCATTGAGTGGCCCCCAATAGCATCAGCCCATTGTCACCATGAATGGTTACATCGACCAGTTTTCCGGCTTCGTGTGTCCCGCCAAATGAGACGCGGGCAAAATTCTCAGCCCGTCCTTCGGCCATATCATCGCGCGATTTTTCAACCAAGACGGACATGGTTTTGCCGTGCTGGCGGTGCAGCCAATCATTTAACTGCCTCTGCGCGGCGTCCCGCAAACGCGCGGCGCGGGCTTTCACCTCGCCGGCGTCAATTTGTGGCATACGCGCCGCCGGTGTGCCCGGACGCGGTGAAAACGGAAACACATGGACGAAACTCAAATCGCAATCGGCAATCAGCGCGAGCGAGTTTTGAAACATCGCCTCGGTCTCGGTCGGAAAACCGGCAATAATATCAGCGCCAAAAGCAATATCGGGCCGCGCGGTTTTCAAATGTCGGCAAAACGCTACCGCCGCGGCGCGGCTATGACGGCGTTTCATACGCTTCAAAATTATGTCGTCACCGGCTTGCAGCGAGACGTGCAAATGCGGCATGAGGCGCGGCTCATGGATAACCATATCAAGCAGCGACCGATCAATCTCAACCGCGTCAATGGAGGATAGGCGCAAGCGCGGCAAATCCGGCACGCCGTCCAAAATAGCGCGCACCAGATGCCCCAAACCCGATTGCGCTGCATCGCCAATCCCGATATCGGGCCCATAGGAGGTAATATCAACACCGGTCAGCACAACCTCTTTATGGCCCGCCTCAACAAGCGATGCGACGCGCTGCACCACGTCAGCCAATGGCACGGAACGCGAATTGCCGCGGCCATAGGGGATAATGCAAAATGTGCAGCGATGGTCGCAGCCGGTTTGCACTTGCACAAATGCGCGCGCACGATTGTTTTGAACGGCAGGTGGAAGCGGACTGGCCTCGGTTTTCTGCATAATGTTGGAGACCTGTTTGTCAGCCAAACCGGGCTGATAGCTGGCCGCTTGCAGTTTTTCTTCATTGCCCAAAACGCGGTCAACTTCCGGCATGTCGGTAAATCTTGTGGCGTCGGTTTGCGCGGCGCAGCCGGTGACAATCACTTCTTGGCCGCTGCGTTTGGCTTTGCGCGCTGCTTGTCGGGCTTGGCGCAGGGCCTCGCCGGTGACGGCGCAGCCATTAATGATGGTGGTGTCTTTCAGCCCCGCCGCATTGGCCAGTGCCTCAACGCTATCGCCTTCCAGCGCGTTAAGGCGGCAACCGAAATTTTCTACTTTCACGCTCATACGTCTGCGCTCACTTGCGCTTGGCCGACAAAATCAAATTGCACCGGGCCGCGCATCAAAAGATGCGTATCGGGCTGATAATCGATGACCAGCACGTCTGTTTCATTATCATCCTGATTAAACGGGGGACGAATGGTCACCGCGCCGGGCGCACAAAGCCCTTGGGTGATGGCGGCGACCGCCGTGGCGCAAGCGCCGGTGCCACAGGCCTTGGTTAGCCCGACGCCGCGCTCCCATGTATCGAGGCGAATAAGATTGTCACCTTGTAAACTGGCAAAATTAATATTGGCGCGCTGCGGAAAAGCCGCATGGTGCTCCAGCTGAAAGCCGTATTGCGCCGCCATTCCGGCAGTGCCAGCCTCGATAAAAATGACGCCATGCGGATTGCCGACATTGACCGGCAGCGCCTCGGGCAGGTTTTGGTGGAGGCTTAGTGGTGCCCCGATTTGGGGTAAGGGCATGGCGACCGCGGTGGTCGCCCTGTCGCCATTGACTTGGCTTTGGCAGGCCAGCGTGCCGCCCAGTGTTTCAATTGTAGGAGCGGCTTGGCCGTGGCGCGCCATAAAAGCGGCGACGGCGCGTGTGCCATTGCCGCAGGCCTCAACCTCGCTGCCATCGGCATTGAAAATTTGCATGAAACAATCGCCGTTTTGACGCGGCGGGTGAACGACCAAAAGCTGGTCGCAGCCTTGCGTTTGCACGTGCTCGCGCGCCGCCAAAGCGCGCACGTCATCGCTCGACAAGGTCAGCGTGCTATCGCGCGCGTCGATAATGACGAAATCATTGCCCAACCCGTTCATTTTGGTAAAGGCGATGGCGGTGTTTGCATTCATTGTGCCTATATAGGCGTTTCAGCCGTCAAACGCCATATCGCTTTATCGTCCGCTGTGCTGCTTGACTTATCGTCCATGTCTGCCTATTTTGCCGCCACTTCTTAGACAGAAGCTATTTTTGAATTGGTTTCAGTCCCCGAAACAAATGAGCGGGACGAAATCGCCACCCGTCAGCAAGTTTTGCCCGCGGGTGCATTTTTGGTTGAAGGCTTTTTGGCAGCATGTTTGACACGCTGAGTGAAAATCTGGGTTCTATTTTTGACCGCCTGACGCGGCGCGGTGCGCTGTCTGAAGCGCAGGTCGAAGAAGCGCTGGGCGAAATTCGTAAAGCGCTGCTGGAAGCCGATGTCGCCCTGCCAGTGGTGCGCAATTTTATTGACCAAGTGCGACCGCTGGCGATTGGCAGCACTGTGCTGAAATCGGTGACGCCCGGCCAACAAGTGATTAAAATCGTCAATGATGCGCTGATTGAGATGCTGGGCGCACCGGCACCGCTTAATTTTGATGCCGTGCCGCCTGTGGTGATGATGATGGTCGGCCTGCAGGGCTCGGGTAAAACCACGTCGACGGGCAAGCTGGCGAAATTCATTACTGATAATGAAAAACGCAAAGTGCTGATGGCCTCATTGGATACGCAACGCCCCGCCGCCATGCAACAATTGGCCGTGCTTGGCGAACAGACCGGCATTGAAACCCTGCCGATTGTTGAGGGGCAATCGCCGGTTGATATTGCCGGGCGCGCCGTGCAAGCAGGCAAGCTGGGCGGTTTTGATGTGGTCATGCTCGATACGGCGGGCCGCACCAATGCCGATGAGGCGCTGATGGCTGAGATGGCGGCGATTGAAAAAGCTGCTGCGCCAAAAGAAACCCTATTGGTTGCCGATAGTTTGACGGGTCAAGAGGCGGTCAATATTGCGGCGCAATTTGCGGCCCGTGTCTCGCTGAGCGGTATTTTGTTGACCCGCGCTGATGGCGATGGTCGCGGCGGTGCAGCGCTCTCCATGCGTTATGTTACCGGTGTGCCGATTAAGTTTCTCGGTGTCGGTGAGGCGATTGACAAGCTTGAGGTGTTTGACCCACAGCGTCTCGCCAATCGCATTTTGGGCATGGGCGACGTGGTCGGTCTGGTGGAAAAAGCCGCCGAGACCATGGACGCGGAAAAAGCCGAAAAAATTGCGGCGCGCATGAATAAAGGCCAGTTCACGCTGGATGATATGGCCGAACAGTTAAAACAAATGCAAGCCATGGGCGGTATGAGCGGCGTGTTGGGGATGCTCCCCGGCTCCTTATTGGGGGGGAGCAAAATGAAAAAGCAATTGGCCGGGCTGAATATGGATGAGCGCGAGCTGCTGCGCCAAGCGGCGATTGTTTCTTCTATGACGCGCATTGAGCGCGATAATCCGAAATTGATGAATGCCAGCCGCAAGCGCCGTGTTGCCGGTGGTTCCGGCACCTCGGTTCAAGACGTCAATAAGGTGCTGAAAATGCATCGGCAAATGGCTGATATGATGAAGAAAATGGGCAAGGGCGGCCTATCGAATTTGGGCGCCGGCATGGCCAATATGCTGGGTGGCGGTTTAGGTGGTAGCCCTTCCGGTGGCCCTACCGGTAGCTTGGGAGGCGGCTCCTCTGCCGGTATGCCGCAAATGCCCAAACTTGACCCGAATAATTTGCCTGACCTGTCAAAATTGGGGGGCGATGCGCCGCCTGATTTTTTGAAAGGATTGGGCTTGCCGAATAATGGACCGAAAAAGAAATAGGTCCTGACTGAATGCTGTTTTTTGAAAGGAAATTGAAATGGCTTTGAAAATTCGTATGTCGCGTGGCGGCTCGAAAAAACGTCCCTTTTACCGCATTGTGGTGGCCGA
>JAKMDW010000039.1 GCA_022426245.1 Alphaproteobacteria bacterium
TTATCGGCGGCGGCATTGCCGCTTATAAAGCCCCTGAATTGGTGCGCCAGTTGCGCGCGCAAGGGCTGGCTGTGCGGTGCTTAATGACGGCGGCGGCCGCGCAATTTGTCTCGCCTTTATCTTTGGCTTCCGTATCGGGCGATAAGGTTTATGAAAACCTGTTTGACCTGACGGAAGAAGCTGAAATGGGCCATATTCAGCTATCGCGCGATGCCGATATTATTCTGGTGGCTCCGGCCACGGCAGATTTAATGGCCAAGGCGGCGCAAGGCATGGCCAATGATTTGGCCTCGACCACATTGCTGGCGACAGATAAGAAAATCATCATGGCGCCGGCGATGAATGTGCGCATGTGGCAGCATGAGGCGACGCAACGCAATCTTGCGCAACTGGAAAAAGACGGGGTGACGATTATCGGCCCCGAAGACGGCGATATGGCTTGCGGTGAATTTGGCCCGGGCCGCATGAGCGAACCGCAAGATATTGCCACCGCCACAGCCCAGAAACTGGCGCAGGACGGCACGCGCACATCAATCGCGGATTTGACCGGGCGCAAAATTTTGGTCACCGCAGGCCCGACCCATGAGCCGATTGATCCGGTGCGCTATATCGCCAATCGCTCTTCCGGCAAACAGGGTTATGCGATTGCCGAAGCCCTGGCGGCGGCAGGGGCCGAGGTGCATTTAATCAGCGGCCCGACCGAATTGGCCACGCCGCGCGGCGTAGCCATTGAGCGCGTTGAAACCGCGCGCGATATGCACGCCGCCGTTGAAGCGCATTTGCCGGTTGATGCCGCCGTGATGACCGCCGCTGTGGCAGATTGGCGACCGGCGGATTACGAACCGCAGAAGATTAAAAAGAAAGGCGATGCACCTGCACCGCTGAGCTTGCGCGAGAACCCCGATATTTTGGCGGCGCTGGGGGCGGCCGGAAAAAACCGTCCGGCCTTGCTGGTCGGCTTTGCGGCTGAAACCGAAAACCTTGAAGCGCATGCGCTTGCCAAGCTTCAGAAGAAAAACTGCGACTGGATTATTGCCAATAATGTTGCGCTTGATAGCGGCATTGAGGGCGGCGTGATGGGCGGCGATAAAAATGCGGTAACATTGGTCTCATCGCAGGTCTCATCGCAGGCCTCATCTCAGGCCGGCTCAGATGCGCATGCGAACGCCGCGATTGAACGCTTTGACATCATGAGCAAGCACGAAGTCGCCGCGCTGTTGGCGACGCGCATGACAACGCATTTTACCATGATTGAAAAAACCGGAAAAAAAGGAAAAGCCAAATGAACGCGCCGATATTAGAAATCAAATGGCTGGAACATGGGCATGGGCTGGACGCACCATCATATGAGAGCGCCTTGGCCGCGGGCATGGATATACGCGCCGCTTTGCCCGCCAATGCGCCGCTGAGCTTGCAGCCCGGCGCGCAGGCCATGATTGAAACCGGCTTCGCCATGGCGCTGCCGCCGGGTTTTGAGGCGCAAGTGCGCCCGCGCTCGGGACTGGCCGCCAAAAACGGTATAACGGTTTTGAACACGCCGGGAACCATTGACGCGGATTATCGCGGCGAGGTGAAAATCATTCTGATTAATTTGGGGCAAGAGGATTTCATTATCGAGCGCGGCATGCGTATTGCCCAAATGGTGATCGCGCCGGTTGTGCAAGCCGTGCCGCAAATTGTCGAGACATTATCCGAGACCGAACGCGGCGCAGGCGGCTTCGGCTCAACCGGCACAGATGCGGGTGCAGCATCAGGGAAAGCGACAAGATGATAAGATTATCACGCAAATCCCTGCTGGCGCTGGAAGCGGTTTTAGATGTCGCCCTGCATGCGCGCCCCGACCCGGTGCAAGCGCGTGACATAACAGCCCGCCAAGGTGTGCCGCAGCGTTATCTGGAACAGGTGATGCAGGCTTTGGTGCGCGCCGGAATTTTGCGCGGTGTGCGCGGCCCGCGCGGGGGCTATCGACTGGCCCGCGAAAGACGTCGGATTTCCGTGCGCGAAATCTTTGAAGTGATCGAAGAAATCGATGGCGGCGATATGGATACGTTGTCGCAATCTGATTTGGGACGCAGCATTATCGCGCCGTTTCACGCCAATATGCAAAATGCCCTGATTGGCGCCGTGGGCGACACAACGATTGCCGATTTATGCAGCCGAACGGCAAACCATAAAGCGGGCGAGGATAAGGGTGACTTCACCATTTAGGGAGACAAGTAAATGACCGAAACGCAGAACAAACCGGGGCGCGGGCGGATTTATAGCTCGATTACCGAAACCATCGGCAATACACCGATTGTCGAAGTCAGCCGCATGGCGGCCGAATATGGCATTGGCGCTAAAATTTTCGCCAAGCTCGAATTTTTCAATCCGATTGCCAGCGTGAAAGACCGCATCGGCGTCGCGATTTTGGACGCGCTCAAAGAACAAGGCAAACTGAAAGCCGATACGGTTCTGGTCGAACCGACGTCCGGCAATACCGGCATCGCCTTGGCATTTGCTTGCGCGGCGCGCGGGCTTGAACTGGTTTTATGCATGCCCGAAAGCATGTCGCTGGAACGGCGTAAAATGCTGTCGCTTTTGGGGGCCAAACTGGAACTGACACCGGCCGAGCAAGGCATGAAAGGTGCGATTTCACGCGCCCAAGCCTTGCTGGACGAAAACCCCAATTGGGTGATGCCGCAACAATTTGAAAATCCTGCCAATCCGGAAATTCACCGCCGTACCACGGCGGAAGAAATTTGGAATGATATGGACGGCGCAGTTGATGCGGTTATTTCAGGCGTCGGCACGGGCGGCACTTTTACCGGCATTGGTTCAGTATTGAAGCCACGCAAAGACGGATTGAAAATGATTGCCGTTGAGCCTGAGGACAGCCCGATATTGTCGGGCGGTGAACCGGGTCCGCATAAAATTCAAGGTATTGGCGCAGGCTTTGTGCCGGGCAATATGGATGTGCAATGGCTCGACGAGGTGGTGACCATCGGCAATGAAACGGCGTTTGAGACAGCGCGCAAATTGGCGCGAGTTGAAGGCATTCCGGGCGGCATCAGCACCGGCGCGGCCATGGCGGCAGCGCTTGAGGTTGGCGGGCGTGCCGATATGGCGGGTAAAAATATTGTTGTCATTCTGCCAAGCTTTGCCGAGCGCTATCTCTCAACCGCTTTGTTTGAAGGCCTGTAAACCATGGCAGCACCCGATAAGGGGCTGAATAAAGCACTGAGCGAGGCTGAGATTGCCCGCTATCAGCGCCATATTGTGCTGAAAGAAATCGGCGGTGCCGGTCAACAAAAGCTCAAAGCCGCTCGGGTGCTGATTATCGGCATGGGGGGATTGGGCCATCCGGTGGCACAATATCTCGCCGCAGCCGGGGTCGGCACTTTGGGGCTGGTCGATGACGACACGGTCGATATGTCCAATTTGCAACGCCAAATTCTTTTCACCGAAGCAGTATTGGGCGCGCCGAAAACCGATGCCGTCGCGCAAGCTCTAGGCGCGCTTAACCCACATATTGAGACCGAGCGCCACCATCTGCGCGCCGGTGCCCAAAACATTGACGCGCTGGTGACGGCTTACGACATGATTGTCGATGGCAGCGATAATTTCGCGACGCGTTTATTGGTTAATGATGCCTGTTTTAGAGCGCAAAAGCCGCTGATTGCCGGCGCGGTCGGGCGCTTTGACGGGCAGGTGATGACCTTTAAACCCTGGCTGAAAGACGCCACCGGCACGCCCCTACCATGCTATCGCTCGCTTGTGCCCGACGCCCCGATAGATGAAGAGACCTGCGCCACGACCGGCATTGTCGGCGCCCTGACCGGCATTATCGGGGCTTTGCAGGCGATGGAAGTGATTAAGGAAATTACCGGTGCGGGTGAAACGCTGGCCGGTTATATGCTGATCTATGACGGGCTGGCCGGTGCGGCGCGGCGCGTCAAACTGAACTGGGACCCGAAAAACCCCAATAATGGGACAGCCGAATAATCGCGCCGCCGCCTGCGTGCTATTTGGCTTGCTGGAATCAAGCATAATTTGTATCAACGGGTTATGGATCGTTTGGTGATTTTCCGCGTTGGCCTCGGCCTGTTGCTTCTTGTCAGCATTGTCAGCCTATTGCCGTTTTCCATCGCCGCTCAAACCAATCGCGATGACCGCATGCTCGGCGCGAGCGGCCTGCCGCTGCCACGCTTTGTGGCGATCAGCGAAAACATGGCCAATGTGCGGCGCGGACCCGGCGAAGACTATCCGCTGCTCTATCAATATCGCCGCCAAGGCCTGCCGCTCGAAGTGATGGCCGAATATGGTCAATGGCGGCAGGTGCGTGACCATGAAGGCAGCGAGGGCTGGATGCATGCCCGCCTATTGCGCGGCGGACGCCATGCAATCATTCGCCAAGCCGCCAATGCATTGCCGCTGCGCAATGCACCCTCCGCCGGTGCCGGCGTGGTGGCGTTATTGCAATCGGGCGCGGTGGCGCGCTTGAAAGAATGCGCCGATAGCTGGTGTGAAATAGAGGCGCAGAATTATCGCGGCTGGTTGCAGCGCGATAATTTATGGGGCGTTTATAGCTTCGAACGCCTTGACTGAGCTTGCATATATGCGGGCAAAAAAAAGGGAGGCCGAAGCCTCCCTTTCAGATTTGCGCATCTCTTAAAGAGCATTAGGCGACCAGATCGAACCGGTCAGCATTCATCACTTTTGTCCACGCCGCGATGAAGTCAGAAACGAATTTCTCACCATTATCGCTTTGCGCATAAACCTCAGCAATGGCCCGCAACTCTGAGTTTGAGCCGAAGATCAAATCGATCCGCGTTGCCGTGCCAACGGTTTCGCCAGAGGCGCGGTCTTTACCCTCAAACAGGTTTTCGTCTGTTTGCGACCATGCCGTGCCCATATCGAGCAATTTGACAAACCAGTCATTAGACAAGCTGCTGCCATCGCTCCACACGCCATGCCCGTCGGTCGAAATGCCGAGCGCCCGGAAGCCGCCGACCAATACGGTCATTTCAGCGGCGGTGAGACCGAGAAGCTGGGCTTTGTCGAGCAGCATTTCTTCCGGCGAGACGGCGAAAGATGTGCGTTGGAAATTCCGGAAGCCATCGGCTGCAGGCTCAAGCACATCGAAGCTGTCCACATCGGTTTGCTCTTGCGTCGCGTCACCACGACCCGGTGCAAACGGCACAGCGGCACCCGAAGCCATTTCAATGCCGACACCACCGGCCAGCACAATAATGTCAGCCAGGCTGGCATTATTTTCATGCGCGATGGTTTCCAGCACGCCCAGCACTTTATCAAGCTGGTCGGGCTTATTGGCCGCCCAGTTTTTCTGCGGCGCCAAACGGATACGCGCGCCATTGGCACCACCGCGCATGTCTGACCCACGATAAGTGGCGGCAGATGCCCACGCGGTTTCAACCATTTCTTGAACCGACAAACCGCTATCTTTGATCGCGGCTTTAACCGCATCGACATCATAGCTGTCATTGCCGGCATCGACCGGGTCTTGCCAAATCAGTTCTTCAGCCGGCACTTCCGGGCCGAGATAACGATTTTTCGGGCCCATATCGCGGTGCAGCAATTTGAACCAAGCACGGGCAAAGGCGTCTGCGAAATAGTCGATATCAGCGTGGAATTTCTCGGATATCTTGCGATATTCCGGATCCATAATCATCGCCATATCCGCAGTGGTCACGGCCGGACTGACTTTCTCGCCGGAGCCATCAACCTGCGGTGCCATATCGGCTTCATCACAATCGACAGGCTGCCAAATATTGGCACCGGCCGGTGATTTGGTCACGGCCCATTCATATTTGAACAGCAGGTCGAAATACCCATTATCCCATTGAATCGGATTGCCGGTCCACGGGCCTTCAAGGCCTGAGGTGATGGCATCAACGCCCTTGCCCGATTTATGGGTGGACAGCCAGCCAAAGCCTTGCGCTTCAATCGGTGCGCCTTCCGGCTCGGCACCGACCAGCGCGTCGTCTCCGGCGCCGTGCATTTTACCGAATGTATGACCACCGGCGACCAGCGCCACCGTCTCTTCATCATTCATTGCCATACGTGCAAAGGTTTCACGCACATCCTGGGCGCTCAAGAGCGGGTCAGGATTGCCGTTCGGGCCTTGCGGGTTGACGTAAATCAAACCCATTTGCACGGCGGCAAGCGGGTTTTCGAGGGATTGGCGCGCATCGGCATAGCGATTATCGCCCAGCCATTCATCTTCCGCACCCCAGTAAATATCCTCTTCCGGATGCCACATATCAGGGCGACCACCGCCAAAGCCAAAGGTTTTACCGCCCATGCTTTCAATTGCGACATTGCCGGTCAGAATGAACAAATCGGCCCAGCTAATCGCATTGCCGTATTTTTGTTTAATCGGCCATAACAGGCGTCGCGCTTTATCGAGATTGCCATTATCAGGCCAGCTATTGAGCGGCGCAAAACGTTGTGCGCCCGTGGCGCCGCCACCGCGACCATCGCCGGTCCGGTAGGTGCCGGCAGCGTGCCATGTCATACGAATAAAGAACGGGCCATAATGACCGTAATCAGCCGGCCACCATTCCTGACTATCCGTCATCAGCGCCGTCAAATCTTGTTTCAGCGCGGCGAAGTCAATTTTCTTGAACGCTTCACGGTAATCAAAATCTTCGCCCATCGGGTTCGATTTTTTGTCGTGCTGGCGCAGAATGCTCAGATTGAGTTGGTTCGGCCACCAGTCTTGATTTGAAGTTCCTGTATCTTGGTTGCGTGTCAACGCACCATGCATAACAGGGCATTTTGAAACATCCATTGGTCTCGGCTCCCTTTTGTCCTTAACGGCTCAGTTCGAATTTGCGGCAATCTTTTACCTCACCGCACTATAAAAGGCGCGGCTCGACTGTCAATAAAATTAGAATGATTCTAAGGCTATTTAGCGCGAATTTTGGGGGCAATTTGCCGCGCCGCGCTCGGCGCGCGCGCATCGCGCCCTGTTAAGACCTGTCTGATTTATCGAGACGAATAATCACTTCGACACGGTCAACATCATAACCTGCCGGGCTGTCCGGCAGGCGCGCCACATCAACCGCATCAGCGGCAATATCGATCAGCCGCGCTTCGCCCTCGACATAAAAATGGTGATGCACATCAATATTCGTGTCGAAATAGCTGCGCGCTTGGTCAACCTGCACTTGGCGCAGCAGACCCGCCGCCTGAAATTGATTGAGCGTATTATAAACCGTTGCCTGACTGACCCTGAGCCCTGAGGCATGGGCCTCGTCCAGCAGCGCCTCTGCCGTCACATGCCGATTGCCGTGGCGAAACAATAAATGCGCCAACCGCAAACGCGGTTCGGTGACGCGCAAACCCGCCGCGCCCAGCTTGGTCGCCAGTCGGTTGCGTGTCTCTTCAGTCAAATCTGCTCTCGGCTGGGGTGAGGTCATGACGCGTTCCTTAAAATCATTCCAAGAAATACAAACTGCGCCACAAGCTGTCAAGGGAGGGTATTGGCGCTCCCCCGCGCGCGCTGAATGGCCAAGTTTTATGGTATGGCGTTACGAAGCGTGCTAATCTAGCGCGAATTCGCCAGCAATTTAGAGGGAAAAAACATGTCACGGCAAAATGCATACTCATATGACGAACTGATTGCCTGCGGCAATGGCGAGGTGTTTGGCGACGGCAATGCTCGCTTGCCCGCGCCACCCATGCTGATGTTTGACCGGATCACCAAAATTTTTGAGGATGGCGGTGCTTTTGATAAAGGCCATATGGAAGCCGAATTGGATATCAATCCCGGGCTATGGTTTTTTGATTGTCACTTTAAGACCGATCCGGTGATGCCCGGCTGTTTGGGGCTTGATGCCATGTGGCAGCTGATCGGCTTTTATCTCGGCTGGTTGGGTCATCCGGGTCGAGGGCGCGCGCTGGGCGGTGCCATTAAATTTACCGGTCAGGTGATGCCCGATGTCAAACTGGTGCGCTATGAAGTTGATATGAAACGGGTCATGGCGGGTAAACTGGTTATGGGCATTGGCGATGCGCGCCTTTATGCCGATGATAAAATGATTTATGAGGCCGAGGGCCTGCGGGTCGGTCTCTTCCGTCCCGAACAAATGTAAGATGAAACCTTAAAGGAGAGCGCCCATGCGTCGCGTCGCCATTACCGGAATGGGCATTGTGTCCAGCCTCGGCAATAATGCACAAGAAGTTTCCACCGCACTGGCCGAAGGCCGTTCCGGTATTTCGGCCATGGCCGATTTCGCCGAGCTGGGTTTTCGCAGCCAAGTTGCCGGACAGCCGACGCTGAACATTGAGGAAGCGGTCGATAAACGCGTGCGCCGCTTTATGGGCGATGGCGCGGCCTGGAATTATGTCGCCATGGAACAAGCCATTGCCGATGCCGGATTGGAGCAAGACACCATTCAAAACCCGATGACCGGCTTGATTATGGGCTCGGGCGGGCCATCCACCAAAGCACTGATTGCGGCGGCCGATACAGCGCGCAATGCCAGCCCGAAACGGGTCGGCCCATTTGCCGTGCCGAAAGCCATGAGCTCGACAAACTCTGCCACTTTGGCAACGCCGTTCGGCATTAAGGGGATTAATTATTCCATCTCATCAGCTTGCGCCACCTCCTCGCATTGCATTGGCAATGCGGCGGAAATGATTCAATGGGGCAAGCAAGATGTGATGTTTGCCGGTGGCGGCGAAGAGCTGGATTGGGCTTTGTCTGTGCTGTTTGACGCCATGGGCGCGATGAGCGCCAATTATAATGACACGCCGGCAACCGCCAGCCGCGCCTATGACAAAAACCGCGACGGTTTCGTGATTGCCGGTGGGG